>JAYTMA010000168.1:0-1421 GCA_043728975.1 bacterium | reverse complement strand
GCGCCACTTTTACTATCTTCGCAACAAAAACTGCTATTAACTGAAAAAATAGATCCTTCCCCGGTACGTCATAGCTTTGTAAAGTCAGCGGAATCTATCTCGCCTAGTATGATATCAGCCTTACCGGTTGGTTATATAGCTGTCACTAAAACTGGGGTCATGGCTAAGCCTTTATGGGCTTTTGATACGCAACTAAATGAATACACCTATTGTCAAAAAGTTAGTGTCCTTGGTTACGAAGGGAGATTTGTGCATATTCTCTATCAAACTGAATCAGCTTGGGTATTGAAAGACGCCATTACCATGAATAGAGAGGATATTTACCCAACTTTTGTAGCTAACAATATTTATCTCGCCGCTGATAGTGAGACTAAAAAGTTACGACAAGTAATTAGAGATGAATTTTTTACGGCCGAGTTATATTTACCGCTTCAATCAGTTGAGTTTGTGTCTTTCAAACTCAAGGAGCAAAATATAAATATTCCGTGGGGAGAGGAGCGCCCGCGCCCCGCGGGTTTGTGGCGCGATTTACTGAAGGGCCACCTTGGCGTCAAAATTGGTATTTCTCCGAAAACCGGCTCAATCCTAGAAGGTAAACTAGAAAGCGGTCTGGGGTTTGTCGGTTATGTAACCGCCGTTTATCCAGGAGATGACATCAGTCTGTTATCGGTTGGAAAGGAGGTGGAAGGTAAATATAAAGAAGAAAAGCTGAGTAAAGAAGAGTGGCAGGCGCTACAGTCCATCTTTATCCAAATTTCTTGATTAGGACCAACGAAAATGGCACACTTCGGCGTTGTCCGGCACAAAATAATCCTCAACGTACAGGAAGTACACCTCGAATGTATTTTGCTAGGGCGCCTTGAATTGCACTCATTTTAGTAGGTCCTATAAATATGACAATAATCTGACCGTCTGCCCTGAGGCAGACGGTCAGATTATTTGCTACACTAGCGATATATGCAAAGAGTCGCTTTTTTTGATATTGATGGGACAGTTTTTCGTTCTAGTCTACTAGTAGAAATTGTTAATGCTCTGATTGCTGATGAGGTATTCCCAAGTGAAGCTAAAGAGGAGATTCGTGAAGTTTATGAAGCTTGGCAAAATCGTGAAGGTGCTTATGAAGACTATATCGCAGCGGTGATTGTCGTTTATTTAAAATACCTGAAGGGTGTTTATTACGGTGACTTAGCGGATATCGGGCGCCGGGTCGTTGCTGTACAGCGTCGGCGGGTTTATCGTTACACTAGAGATTTGCTTAAAAAACTTAAGAGTGAGGACTATTACATCGTCGCTATATCGCAGTCACCCAAGACCCTGCTTGATGATTTTTGTCTGCAATACGGATTTGATAAGGTCTATGGTCGCATGTATGAACTAGGTCCGCAGGATAAATTTACGGGCGTAATCATTGATGAGCACCT
>JAYTMA010000167.1:0-89370 GCA_043728975.1 bacterium | reverse complement strand
TCTGGGCCAAGTTCCGTGTTCAAGCTAAAGCCTTTGCTAAAGGGGATTGTTGAAGTTCGTAAGCGGTACGAGCGTTGGGATATGCTAAAGCATCGGCTTCGCTGATGTTGTTGGTATTGTTCCACTGTTCTTCTGTCATGCGAATTCTCTGGCTATATATGAAAGCAGCATACGTGCCCGACCTACTCAATCTTCCGCCTTGTCTGCCCGCTGCAATGTGAGCCTTCAAATGCTCGTCATGGTCATCGCTCACACTCTTTCCTTTCTTCTGAAAGCACAAAGGCTTGCAGTTATTCTCTTGTCCTGGGTTTTAAAGCCTATGCAATCTTCCGTTAAGTCCTCTGCTAAAGACTGGGCCAGCTTGATTTTGATGATGTCGCTATACTCACTGTCCAAGTACTTAGTAGATACAACAGCTTGCGTGTATTCTGCTTCTGCAATCCAGCGATTGATCCAATCCTCGAGTAGTTCTTCGCGAAGTTTCTCAGGACAAAAACTGGACCAATCTGCCACTTTAATAAGAGCGCGAAGTTGTATGAGAGCTTCGTGTTTCATTTCAAAGCCTTAGCAAGGGGGGAAGTATATTTTGCCGCGAACTTCTCGTAGAACTTAACAAGCTGTTCAACTTCCCAAACCGACATCTTGTAGTTTTGGTCGTTGATGATTTCATCAAGCCTTTCAACATAATGGGACGTATCTGAGCGCTGGTAGATGTCTGCAACAGCTTTGATTTCTTCGAAGGTAGCTCCGGTTACATTAGTGCCCATACCTTTACAGCTTGAAGGGAAGAGGAGTTGATTGAGAGTCTTGCCCTTCTTTTTTTTCTTTTTGCTCATGTTATTCCATCGCTTTAGCTAGAGGTGAAGTGTACTTGGCCGAGAACTTCTCAAAGAGTTTTGTCATCTGGTCCACTTCCCAGGTTGTGAGCTTAGCGTTCTGTTCAAACACAATATCAAGCATGTTCACATGATGGGCCACTGGAGAGTTGTTTAAGGCATTCCAAGCTTGGCGAACTTCCTCGTAGGAAAATTCGGACATGTGTTCCGGCATTTCAGGAGCTACGTCTTGTCCAAGATTAGTACATGGTTGAGCTTGCTTTGATCCGTACATTAAAAAGTCCTTATTTGTTGATCTGTCATAATTCAATTTTTCAGAACACTGTATATGTCACTAACTCACTCGGGACCGGGGCCAAATCCCTCAAGTGCTGTCACCTGTTTTAGAGGGGTAAAAAACGATAAAAAACTGGGCCAAAGCAGCCATACCGCAGAGGCGCTAATTTGAGCCAAAGCCGGACCGCTGGAGAAGCTCCATTTGGTAGAACATTTCGATGTCCTTTGAGATAAGGTCCGCGACTTGTTTAAGCTCATCGGGGGGCAAGTTCCAAACGAAGATGGCAAGGTCCGGCTTCACTCGGCCCAGGGGAATCGCTCCGCGAGGGGCAGGGGAACGAGTGATGATTATAGCTTTCTTTTGTTTAGCCATGATTATTTAAGCGCCTTCAGTAAAGGACTGTCTTGAAGTGCGTAGTACTCTTCTACCTTAGCTCGAACATTCTCTTTGCCGATTGAAGAGAGGCTTGTAACAATATTGAACAAATCCTTATTCTCATTACTGCAAACGTAATCAGCCCACTTCTGGTAGCCATCTTGTTGATTTCCGTAGAAGTCATCAAAGCCAGCCAGGAATTCTTCTTTTTTCACTTTAAAGCCTTATATAAAGGACTATCGCAAAGTTCGTCGTAGAGCTTGATTAGCTCTGCAACTTGCTCAGCATCTTTGGGGGCATAATCCAATATTCCATCTATGCTTAAAATCGGCCTACCAGCAGTAGCATATGTAGTTTTTCTGCCGACGAGCTTCTTGCTACCCTCTAAGTGATTCATGATTTCTCCCGCCAGCTTTCTGTTTTCTTTCTCGTACTTCTTCACGCTCTTATATTAGCACAACTGGAGCAAGTCTCCCATGCTTGTGCAAACCCTGCTTAAGCTTTTCGTTTCTTCGTTCCCATTATGGACTGAATAGCGGCTAATTGTTGTTCGACTGGGATTTTCTCGAATACTTGATCTTCTTTCCACGCTATCTGTTTTTTTCGTTGAATGCGCCGAAGCTGCTTCGTTGAAGGTGTTTTATAGATTTCCACCAACTCATCCATAACATTGTAAGCTCCAACATTGTCTCCATGAACCACTCGAAATACTTTGTATCCTGCTTTTTGATACTTCTCGTCCTTCACCATATCTCTTTCTATTACCGAGTCCTTTTGGTGAATTGTCCCATCTACTTCAATTACGATCATGTATTCTTGGTCGAGAAGATCGGGAATCACCTCCAAGTGATAAATGGTCCGATTCTTCTTGAATCGCTTATACAATCCATAATCTTCGAGTAGTTCACGAAACCACTGCTCACTCTTTGGCATCTTACCGTTGAGCTTGTTTCCGCAATTAAGCATGAACAAGCTTTTCTGCTTTCTGAACATTGAGCGGTAACTCTTCTGGCCGTTCTTTCCTACTTTCTTCTCCACTACACAACCTCCTTGTTGATTTTCGGCAAGACGAAGCCTTTGCTCTTCTTAACAGAGCACGGGGTTTTCAGAGCAACTAACAGCAGATTCACGCGCTCTTCACAGACTCCCCACAAAGAATCCTTTCGGATAAGAAGAGGTGGGTACAGACCAAGAAACAGGTTCGAAAAAAGTAACTGCTTCTGTGATTAGCGGTAGTACACTGCTTATAGGAATGGAGACTTTTTTACAGAGCTGGCTTCGTTTTTACCTGTATTGTATCTTGAAGCTCTGTTCTTCCTTCAGTCTCTTCCACCCTCAATACCGTTTTGATTTGTTCGAATAGTTATACCTTTCAAGGACTTAACTATTCAGGAGCATAAATAGGGCATACAGTAAAAAAAGCTCCAACGTACTATATTAACACAAGTGCAACTATTTTGCATAGGTGTACGCAAATTTTGCACCCTAAATCACCATTAGCCTTTGAACGTTCCAGTTTTTCATACCCTAGGGCTGAACTTAACTGGGCCAATACAAAGGACTTATGCAATGAAATCTATTTCCCGCCACATTCCCGCCGTTCTACTTGTGGCACAAGCTATCTACTTAGCGTTCGTACCAACAACAATCGCACATTCAATCATTCTACTTTCCCTTGCCGGGTTATTTGCCTTTAACCAATTCCTACTTGCGCAGCAAAATCCAAGTCTCAGTACTGAACTCGCCAAGTTGAAACAGGAACTGGAACAGCAAATAGAAAAGCAGAAGGAGACTCATGCCTCCCAAATTAAAGCTGTGGAAGATGAACTAAGTAAAATGTCACTGACATCGCTGAAGTCATCTTCTGCTTCTTCTAAATCTCCTAAGTACGTGTTCTAGAAATGAAGACTCCATACGATGAAATTCCCGACTTAGAAGTTGTTTCCTTGCGGAAACGTGTGCAGGAACTTGAAAAAAAACTGGGCCAAGCTCAAGCAGTGCTGAGAGATAACGACTTGCTAGATGAGCAGCTCACGCATATTAGCGACGAAGAAGTGATCGTTATCGCGCAAATTGCAAAGCTCAGAGAACTCTCTGATAAGGACATTCCTTTTCAACTAGAAGACGTAAAGGTTCTAGAGATACTCGTAAAGTGTCTTTTATCTATCAGAGGCAAGAGCGTTCCAGTAGAGGGCGGGAAGAAGAAAAAATCTGAAAACGTAGACGTAGCTAAGCTTCTCAAGATTGCTCAGGGAAGTGCTGAGTGAAGGAAGCAAGGACTAAAAGATCATTTAAGGTAGATGAATTCGGAAATGCCATATCTAGAAAATGTCGCATTTGTAAAGAGCAGGTAGCAATATCAAACTTTAGAAAAGTGCCGTGTAATGCTTTTGGTGTTCACGTTAGCTGTAACACTTGTGATCCTATTAAGTACGTCCAAGCTGAAATATTAAAAGATGAAAGGGGAATTTGCAAGTCTAGAGAGTGTGTTGTTTGTCGAGAGATGAAACCTGCTTCAGACTTTGGAAAGCTAAACTACAGCGTAGGTATAACTAGTAAATGTAGAGTTTGTTACAACAGTATGTGTAAGAAAAGAAGAGAGAGGAAGGAAGTGTCTGACAAGGCCAGAAATGACCTGAGAGAGTGGAGAAATAAAAATCCAGCGAAAAGAAAGGTACAATCGAAACTACATAGCGCAAAAAGAAGAGTAGCTCACAAGAAATCAACACACACGGAAATTTACAAAAAAGAAATTAAAGAGATCTACATACAGGCTACGAACTTAACTACAAACACGGGTGTTCCTCACCACGTAGATCACATAGTTCCGCTAGTACATAAAGACGTTTGTGGATTACATACTCCAAACAATCTTCAAATCCTAACCTTCAAAGAAAACTCAAAGAAAAACAATCACTGGGACGGAACTGCGGAGAACGAAACATGGAGAACTCTCTATGAGTAATAAGTCTATCAGTAGAGAACGCGCAGTAGAGCTTCTTTGGGAGGCTGGGGAACTTTCATATAAACTAACTCCTCCACAAAAAGACATCAAAGCTGGAATTCTTTCCGACGATAATAAAATTAGTGTTGTTCTATGTGCGCGACGACTCGGCAAAACATTTCTCATGTGTACTCTAGCTATTGAAGAGTGCTTGAAGCGGCCAAATGCAATTGTGAAATATGCGTTTCCAAAAAGTAACAGTGCTAAAAAAATGCTGCTCCCGGTGATGCGAAAAGTTTTGGAAGATTGTCCGAAACATCTTCGCCCAGAATACATGGTAGCGGATAAATGTTTTCGATTTCACCACAACGGCTCGGAAATCCAGATAAGTGGTACAGATTCGGGTAACATTGAAAATTTACGAGGCGGAGATTCGCACTTAAATGTCGTAGATGAGGCTGGCTATTGTACGGACTTGACATGGGGAGTGAGAGCTGTTCTCGGCCCAACGACGAAGATAACAAAGGGCAGAACTATCTTAGTTTCTACCCCCTCCAGATCAGAGAATCACGACTTTATTCAAGACTGGGTTTTACCTTATCAAGCCGAAGGGCGAATTAAGACTTATACAATTTACGACAATCCACAATTCAATGCTGAAGCTATTAAAGAAGCACTCTCTGAGTATCCAAATGGGGCAGATGATCCAATGTTCAGAAGAGAGTATCTCTGTGAAATTATCAGAGACAGTGAAAAATCTATCCTTCCTTCGTTCAATAGCGCAAATGAAAAAATTATTGTCACTGCAAATTATGAAGTGCCAGTTTTTTGTGATCGCTATGTCGGCCTCGATATTGGCGGGAACGACCTTACAGTTGCAGTATTCGGTTACTACGACTACATGAACGCTACTTTGGTCATACAAGATGAATATGTCTGCGATGGCTCTACGAACACGCAAATTCTTGCTGAAAATATAAAGAGAATTGAGAAGGAACTGTGGACCAATCCCTTAGATAAGTCTGTAGTTGCCCCATATAAGCGAGTTGCCGACTCTAACAACAAAATTCTTCTTACAGATTTGCAAAAGCTACACGATATTTTCTTTTCCGTGACCAAAAAGGACAAAAGAGAAGCAGCTCTGAACTCACTGGACGTTGCAATCTCCCAACATAAGCTAATTATCAACCCGAAATGCTTACATTTAATTTACCACCTAAAAAATGCTGAGTGGAACAACGCCAGAACAGACTTTAAACGTCTAAAAGACTCTCCAACTGGGAAAATCAGAGGAGGCCACGCTGATGGACTCCCAGCTTTAATGTACCTTCACCGTTCAATCATAAAATCCCGAAACCCTTTTCCCGCAAACTACGGCGCAATGTCTGGCTCTAATGTTTTCACTACGTTGCACAAGCCAGCCGTCACTTCAAACACCGTTGCAGATGTATTTTCGCAAATATTCAAGAAACGCTCGTAAAAACACGCCCTAAATCACCATTAGCTTCTGAAAAGGAAGTATCCGCTTATGCAAAACCGCGACAAATATTTTGGAGAAGAGGAAGCTGACGAATTAGTTAGCTATCTCGAGTACCGTTCACAGGCTTGGTTTCAATCTCTTATAACTTCCGACTACATTGATAAGATTCGTCGCTCTTGGGAAGCTCACCACGGCGTTTTCTATGAAAACTCTCACGATATTTCATTTGGCGGAGAGCAAGGCGAACTGGTGCAAATGCCAGTTAACCATTACTCCAACATTGCTCAGAACATTCTTACAATGGTCACAGCTACTCGGCCCAGTTTTCAAGCAAAAGCAATTAACACTGATTTAAAATCTCAAATTCAAACAAACCTCGCAAACGGTCTACTCGATTTCTACATGCGCGATAAAAGACTGGAACAAGATCTCAAGCGCTGCGTGGAATACGCAATCATAATGGGTTCAGGCTATTTGAAGATGGAATGGAACGCTACTTCTGGCGAAATCTACGACACCATGGACCCAGAATACGAATACGAAACAGATCCTGTAACTGGCGAAGAAATTCCCGTCATTGACGAAGAAACTGGCGAACATAAAATTGCTCAAGAAGGTTATCCAATCTATGAAGGTGATGTTGAGTTTACCTGTTTAAGCGTTTTGGATGTGGTCTTCGATACGACCAAAGAAACACCGAAACAAGACTGGCAACTTGCTCGATCTTTCAAAAACAAGTTTGATCTTGCGGCAAAATATCCAGAGTTTGAACAAGAGATTATTGGACTTAAAACAAAGTCTGACAACTCCTCACAAAGACTATCTCTCACGCCAATGGATGAGACAGTTGATGTCCCAGTTTATGAATTCTTCCACAGACGCTCAGAATCTCTTCCACAAGGACGTTATGTTCTTTATTTAAGTAAAGACATCATCCTGGTTGATACAGTCCTCCCTTATCGCAAGCTTCCTATCTTCCGAATTTCGCCAAGAGACATTCTAGGCACTCCTTTCGGCACAACTAACATGTTTGATCTTCTTCCTTTGCAAAAAGGAATCAACTCACTCTATTCAACTGCTATGACTAACAACCACACCTTCGGAGTTCAGAACATTGTCTCTGCTCGTGGAGCTGGTTTAACAATGACCGAGCTTGCTGGCGGTTTAAACCACATTGAAGTCGATGATATGTCCCAGATTCCAGTTGCTCTTCAATTAACTGCAACTTCTGCTGAATGTTACAACCTTATTGCGGACCTTGTTCGTCAAATGGAAGTAATCTCAGGTGTGAACGCAGTTGCTCGTGGAAATCCTGATCCCAAACAGAATCTTCGCTCAGGAAATGCTTTAGCTCTTATTCAGTCTCAAGCGCTCCAGTTTATCTCAGGATTACAGCAATCATACATTCACTTAATCGAAGATGTTGGGACAAACCTTGTCACTCTTCTTCAAGACTTTGCAAACGTTCCAAGAATTGCGCAAATCGCTGGCAAATCTAATGCTTCTTACATGAAGGAGTTCACAGGTGGAGATTTGTCTTCTATTAATCGTGTTGTTGTTGATGCGGGAAATGCTTTAGCTCAATGTCTTGAAAAAGGCACTGAAGTACTAATGCACGACGGGACAATTGCAAAAGTTGAAGACATTCGACTTGGTGATTTAGTAATGGGGCCGGACTCAAAGCCTCGCACAGTTGGTAATATCAATAGCGGCGACGAGATGATGTATAAAGTTATCTCAAAAGATAAACATAGACATGTTAGCTATGGATGTAACGAGAGTCACATACTAACACTTAAGTACTGCTCTGATGATCACCGCTACGACGTTAAAAAGGGCGATATTCTCGACATTAGTGTAAGAGAGTACCAGAAGCTGCCTAAGCGACACAAAAGACTTCTACAGGGCTTTAGAACGGCTGTAGAGTTTGAACAAAAAGCACTCACTGTCCCTGCATATATCCTAGGCTCTTGGTTAGGAGATGGTACATCTGCTTGCACAGCAATTACCTCGATGGATTCAGAGATAGTAACTGAATGGTCAAACTATGCTTCAAGTTTGGGTTTAACTCTTAGCACTTCTACAAGCAACACTTCAGGCAAGGCAAGAACTTACCACATAACTTCAGGTCAAGCTAACGGAAGGTCAGATAGAAATCCATTCATGAACGAATTACGTTCTATGGAACTGATAGATAATAAACACATTCCTCACATCTACCTAACCAGCGACAGAAAAGACAGACTTGAGTTACTTGCAGGTTTAATAGACACCGACGGATCTAGAATTGGCGAAACTTACGTGTTTACGCAAAAGAGTGACAAGATTGCATCACAAGTAGACTTCTTGGCCAAGTCACTAGGCTTTAGATCTAACCTAAAAAAGAAAAAGACATTCTCAAGTGAGATGGTTCCGAAAGAAGTCCCTGGAGAAATCAATTGCGTAACTATCGGAGGCAATACTTGGGAAATTCCTTGTCGCCTTCCTAGAAAGCAATGTCAACCAACAGAAAAACAAAAAGATTGGCTGAACTATGGCATCAACGTTGTTCCAGTTGCTGAAGGTACATACTTCGGATTCACATTAGTTGAAGAACCACACTTCGTACTTGGTGATTTCACAGTAACTCACAATACAACGGCAGGAAGAGTGGAAATGGCCACTCAATTGATCCAAATGGGCATAATTAAGACCTCTGAAGAGTATATTTCTGTCATGAACACCGGAAAATTAGAGACTCTTACAGAGAGCCAAAACAAGCAATTACTCCTCATAAGAGCTGAAAATGAGCGCTTAATTGAGGGTAAAATGCAGATTCGTGCCATTATTACCGACGAACACGACCTTCACATTAGAGAACATCAATCTGTGCTCGCTGATCCAGACTTACGAATGGATGGAGAGCTTGTTGAGAGAGCAACTGCTCACTTGCAAGAGCACATCGACATTCTTTCTAACCCGGCTAATGCAAACTTGCTTATGAGCATGAAGCAACAGCCGATTATGCCGCCAGCAGCTCCAATGCCTCCTCCAGGCGCTCCTAATGCTCAAGGCGCTCCAGCGCCAGCTCCTGAAGGCGGAAGCCCTGATCAACTCATGAGCAATCCTCAAGCTCAAGATGTGTCTGTGCAATCTCAGCAAGGCGCTTTACCAAATCCCTCACAACCCCCTCAACCATTCAGTGATTTGCCACAAAACGGGCAAGAATTATTCAACCTCAACACTTCAGGAAAACAGTAATGAATAGTTTAGACGAACTAATTCGCAGACGAGCACAACAGAAGTTAGCTACTGTTCCAATGCCAGAAATCCAAAGTCCTCTTACTGGCGACGAGGGAATGATGAAAACATATCCTGATTTAACTGGGGATGGAGAGATGGAGATTGCCCCTCTACAACCTTCTGATCCATCTGAGGAAGTACTAAAACAGTTATTAAAGAAACGCATGGAAGGACAGTAACTAATGAACGACTCAATTCAAAAACTGGCCCAGCTTCGTGCTCGCAAAAGCAAAAAGTCCTTGGAAGAGCTTCAAGAAGAGCATGTTGCTAAAACGATGTCGCCTTATGAAGACCTTGAATGGGATGATCCAGAACTGGAGCAGAAGATGAAGTTCAAGCAAAAGTATAAGCCCTTTTACGACAGACTTAAAAACAAAGGCTAAGAATTGTGGACGAAAGACGATTCAGCATTGAAAGCTTTCTAAAATCTTTAAAACAAAACGAAGATTTGGATAAAGTCACGAACTGGAACAAGGGAGATGACTTTAATAGAAAGCTCCTACAAGCTCGCGACTTATCCGAAGAAGCTTTAGCTCATGAAGTGCTGAAGAATACTGGCGTACCAATCCCATCCAACGGAGCTTCAATGCTTAGGAAAGAGGATTTCTACAACAGAGTTATGCAAGACTTATATCCAGAGTTAGATTCTGACATCTCTTTTGATCCAAAGATGGATAAGAGAAATCTTGGAACCTATAATCCAAACAATGGAAAAGTAGAACTTAGTCCTGAAATAGCTAATCAAGATATAAGAAAAGGATTGAGCACTTCAATCCACGAACAAGCTCATAAATATGACGATAAGATCCTCAAGTATAATATGCCCAAAACCCTCATCACAGGAAAGAACGCTGATACACAACTGAATCTAGATAAAGCACTTAATAGATTTCTAGATGCTGAAACGGCTCCAGGTCCATCAAGTCTGTACGAAGTAGCAGCTAAAGGACATCACGCTCGTATTCCAAACCTCAGAGATGCAGATAGTTTCGGCTTAGGCGCACTTAAGTCCATGATGAAAAGCGGAACGTTCAGACAAGTGGCCGGAGCACTTCCTCTTGCAGGTACAGCACTCGCTCTCTCCTCTGGAGATGCTTCAGCAGCAGCCGCAGAACTTCCTTCCGAAATCCCAATACTGGGCCAAGCTTACGATGCTGTTAGATCAGAAGATGCAGGTAGTTCTGCAGATGATATGGAAATGATTAACGAAGATAAAGCTCGTAAAAGCTATGCAAAATCCCCCGCACATCAAGACAGAAATCAAGCACTTAGAGCACAAGCTTTAAAAGCTATCGCAAAAAAATAAATTATTTAAGTAATTGCACCAAAAAAAGCCCGCGAAATCACCATTAGCCTTTGATGGTTACTAATAACAAAGTTTTCACAATTTATTTGCTCACAAACTTAGTCAACGGAAAGAAGTACGTTGGTCAAACTAAGCAGAAACTAAGTGAGCGGATCTGCAAACATAGAAGCGATTCTAAGAATGCCAAACAACTTATTTCAAAAGCAATTGCAAAGCATGGCTGGGAAAATTTTGACGTAGACATTATAGGAATGGCGTTTACACAAGAAAGCGCTAACGAATTAGAAAGTAGTCGAATTAAAGAACATAGCTCTCTTGCAGGTCATGGGTACAACGTTTCTACTGGCGGTCACTCGGGGTTTAATCTTTGCGAAAATGAGATTACCAAGAGAAGTGTTAGGCAGAAGCTAGTTTGTAAAAAAACTAAAATAACTGTTATCAAAGATGGAGTTGCTGCATCTTTCTTTAGTATCTACGAGGCTGCTGATAACTATGAAATCTCCCCTTGTCGAATTCATGATGCCTTAAAAAGAAGAGATCGAAGCTCTGTCGGAATGAATTTTATCAAACCAAATGAATTCGAATCATTTAGACCTCAAGGTTCAATTCGAAAACATAGCAAACCAGTACTTGCTATCTCCAAGAAGACTGGTCACGAAATTGCGCTTTCAGCAGTAAAAGAAGTTACCAGAATAGGCGCAAGAAGAACGGTCGTACCTAAGTGCATCAGGAACTCTAAGTTAACTTCTGGTGGATACCACTTTCGTTACATTTCAATCGAAGAATTTTTCAACCATCCAAATAAACTCCTACCTCAATAATGAGACGGAGATTCAAGTCATATACAAACTGACTAGAAAAATAAGGAAAACAAATGAGTGATGAATCAGGGGCTTCGGCTCCAGCAGGGGAAATATCTACCCCCGTGGCTGCAGAATCTGCAGTTGGAGAAGCAACAGAGCAACATTCCCAAGAAGGAATTGAGCAGGCTCTGGCTGAGGGGGAAATCTCCGAGAAAGAAGCCCAAAAGCTACTGAAGAAATTCGACCTCAAGATTCGCGGTAAGACCGTGAGTAGAGAGTATGACCTTTCGGATAATGAGTTTTTAAAAAACCAGTTCCAGTTAGCTGAAGTTGCAAAACAGGAAATGCAATCGAGTGCTGAACTTAAAAAAGCCTACCAAAAAGAAATGGAGCGCTTTAAGTCTAACCCTTGGGACGTTTTGAAAGAGCTTGGTTTTGATCCCGATGAATTGGCCCAGTCTAGATTAGAGCAGCGAATTGAGGAGATGAAAAAGTCTCCTGAACAGTTGGAACAAGAACAACTCCGCGCTGAACTTAAACAGGCTCGTGAAGAAGCGAAGAGAGCTAAAGAAGAGAAAGACAGTCTCGAAATGCAAAAGCTCCAGGAACAAGCTTCTATCCAAATCAATGACGAAATTAGTGCGGCCATCAGCGCTCATAAGACTTTGCCAAACTCTAAGTATGTTCAAAAGCGTATTGCTGACTCGATGTTGTGGGCAATGAACAACGGTTACGAAGATGTAACTGCTGAAGATGTTCTCCCCCTTGTTGAACAAGAAATGAGAGCAGAAATGGGCCAGCTTTACGATGAAATGCCGGAAGAACTTCTTGAGCAATTCATTGGCAAGAAAAACATCGACCGCATGAGAAAGAAGCGAGTAAGCGCAGTTAAAGTTCAGAGTGCTAACGATATTAAGCAAACTGCTCTGAGTGCGCAACAAGCTACTGCGCTGAAAAAGAAAGAATCAAGTAATCCAGTTCCTGCAAGAGACTTCTTCAAGAAACTGGGAAAAAAGTAATAACAAAACTTGTAATGACTAAATAGGAATGAGCATTCAGCAACGGCTTCGTGACAACCCAAGGGCTCATGAACAACCAGCCAAAGCCCTCACCTTTTTAAGAATTTACAAATAACGAAGAAAAAACAATTTCGTTTTTTCATCACAAACAAGGATATATAAATGGCCGCTCCAAGTGTAAATACCGTTGATACTCTCAATGGTTACTTCAAAGAATCTTATGCTGATCACATCAAAGATCTCGTCCCTGAAGGCGTAAAGCTTTTAAAAATGATCGACTTCAACTCTGCTGATAAAGCTACTGGTAACTTGTACCACGTTCCTCTCGATTTAGGTCTTGAGCACGGTGTAACTTACGGCGGCGACGGCGGATCTGCATTCCTTTTGAATGCTGCTATCGCTTCTGCTTCTCGTGATGCTCAAGTTAAGGGCTGCGAAATGGTTCTCGTTTCTGCAATTTCAGTTGGTGCTGCTTCTCGTTCAGCTTCTTCTAAAAATGCTTTCGAGCAAATCACTAAGCGTAAAGTTCAAACTATGCTTAAGTCAATCCACATCCGTCTTGAGTCTCAGTTGCTCTACGGTCAAGTTGGTATTGCTCGCGTTGGAGCTGTTGCTGCTAACGTTATCACTATCGCAACTTCTGAATGGGCTCCGGGCGTATGGTCTGGTGCTACAAACATGGCAATCGAAATCCGCTCTCAGGCTGGAACTCTTCGTGGTTCTTGTACTGTTGAGAAAGTTCACATGGATACTAAATCAATCACTGTTGATCTAGTTCCTGCTGGCGTAACTGGTAACGTTGATTCTGAGAATCTAGCTTCAGACATTATCTGGTACAAAGGTGCCTATAATAAAGAGTTCGCTGGTCTTCACAAGATGATCACTAACACTGGAACAATCTTCAACGTTGATGCTTCTGATTTCGAACTCTACAAGGGTAACACAATCGAAGTTGGAACTTCTGAATCTGACAAAGCATTCATCTCTTTCGATGCTATCGAAAAAGCTATTGCTCGCGGAATGGAGAAGGGCCTTGATGAAGAGAATGTTGTTGCTATGGTTAACCCTAAGCACTGGAACCAGTTGCTTTCTGACATCAACGCTAAGAGATCTTACGATCAGTCTTACAGCGATAAAGAAGCTAAGCAAGGACATAAATCAATCAAGTTCTTCGGTCAAGCTGGCGAAATCGAAATCGTTCCTTCTCTTTTCGTTAAAGAAGGTTTCGCTTACGTATTCCCTCCGAAGTCTCTTGAGCGTATCGGTTCAAGCGAAGTAACTTTCGACATGCCAGGATTTGAAGGCAAGTTCTTCAGACTTATGGACTCTGCGAATGGTTACGAACTTCGTTTGTACACTGACCAGTCTCTTTTCTCTTCTGAAATCGGAAAAATGTCTCTCCTCAAGTACCTCAAAGCTGAGTAAGTCTAGTTACTCGATGATTTAAGTGCGTTCGCACAGGGGAAGCTTTCGGGCTTCCCCTTCTTTTATGTCCCAGTTATATCAATGCCTTGCACAGACTACTAATAACTTATTTTTTTTCTCTAACACGCACCAATTTTTACCCCTCAAATCACCATTACCCTATAGGAGAACGCTTCAATGTCCAAAAAATTACTTATAGGTACACAGGAATTTGAAATACCCGAGCAGGGCGATGGGCCCGATTATGGCGAGTCACTCTCGGACTATTTTGAAGCGGTTTCAGAAGCTCTCTCAACCGTTCAACAGCCTAACGACATTCTCACTACGTCAGCTTCAATTCTCAACAATCAAACAACATTCGCGGATATTTCAGGGTTCATATTCAACTCTTCAGAAGTTATTTCAATTAACTCCGAGTTCATTATTCAGCGCTCAACTGTTTCCCCCGCAAGCAAGCTTGTTGAAAGCGGCTTCATCCAAGGTAACTACAACGGCGCAACATGGAGCTTCTCTGTTGAGTCTGTCGGTAATTCTGGCGTTGAGTTCAACATTACTTCTGCCGGACAACTTCAATACCGCACTTCAAATTTAACAGGTTCAAGTTATTCTGGACTTATTACCTTCAGAGGAAAGGTGTTCAATTCATGAATAACTACCTCGTTTATTGTGCCAAATTTGAAAACGGAAAAAGCTATATCGGCTTAACGAACAACCTACTTACTAGAAAGTACCAGCATACTTGGCAAGCTAATAACAATTCCGCACTCGCATTTCATAAGGCTCTAAGAAAGTACAATCATGCAGCTACATGGACCATCATTGCCTCAGATTTAACTTTAGAAGAAGCTAAAAACTTTGAAATAGAATTTATAAAATCCATTGGCACTTATATTAAAAACGGAATGGGATACAACCTAACGATAGGCGGAGAGGGTTCTTCTGGGTTCATTAAATCAGAAGAGCAGATTTCTAATTGGAAAGCTTCAACAAAGGAAACTTTTGAATCAAATGATTACCGAGAAAAGCTATCTAACTCTATTAAGAAATCCCATAAAAGACCTGAAGTAGTAGCCAAAATTTCCAAGTCACAGAAGCATAGATTTTCAGATGCTACTCAACGCAAATCTATGAGCGAAAAGGTTACTTTATCGCTTTCTACGACTGAAGCCAAAGTAAATATGTCAAACGGCCAGAAGAAGAGATTTTCCGATACTGGTGAAGTTAAAAAAATTAGCGACTCAAGAAAAGAGTTTATAAAAAACAACTATGCTGAATTTTTAAAGTCCGTAAAAGCCAAACCAATATTCGTATTCTTGAACGAAGAACTCATAGGTGAATTCCCGTCTTCAACATCTTGCGCACAAGCTTTGCAGTTAAAATGCCCTTCTGGAATTAGAGCTTGTTTAACCGGAAAAAGAAAAACTTATAAAAATTATACTTTCAAGTATAAGGAGCAACTCTAAATGACAACTTCTACAAAGAAGCAATTTACACGCGGTATTATCATAAGACCGGATGATATTGGAGTCGATAGCGTGGAAGGGGAACTTAAAATAGCCCTGACTGCTAAAAAAATGCAGGTCTATTTAGATGGTGCCTTAAGAAGCATCGTAACAGAAAACTCTATTGCCACTCTTACAAATAAAACACTCGATGCTGACACAAATACAATCGCTAATCTGGAAGTTGATAACCTCAAAGCGGGCGTACTTAACACTAGCACTACTTTGGCGGCTGCTTCGGATTTAGCTATTCCCTCTGCTCTTGCTGTAAAGACTTACGTTGACGATAAAACTGCTGCTCAGAACGAAGCTTCTGAAATTACCTTTGCTCCAGTTGGTAATATCCTCGCCACTAACGTTCAAACAATGGGCCAGGAACTAGATGCTGATTTAAGCACTGAGATTGCTGCTAGAACTTCTGCCGATACAACTCTTCAAACAAACATCAATAACGAAGCTACAGCTCGCGCCTTAGTTCAAACAAACCTTGACGCTCACATCTCCGATACAACTGATGTACACGCTGCTTCATCTCTTACAAACGCTCCTGTGGGAAATCTCGCGGCTTTAACTGTTCAAGGTGCATTGAATGAACTTCAATCAGACGTTGATACTCGAGCAACTACAACAGCTCTTAACTCTGAAATCTCTCGCGCCACTACTGCTGAGAACTTAGTACAAACAAACCTTACAACCCACATTAACAACACAACTGGAGCACATGCAGCTTCAGCAATCTCTAACGCTGCTTTAGGTAACTTAGCTGCTACAACTGTCCAGGGCGCTCTTAACGAGCTTCAAACTGACGTTGACACAAGAGCTACTTCATCATCCCTTGCTGCCCACACTGGAGCATCTACAGGCGTTCACGGCGTAACAGGCGCTGTTGTTGGCACTACCGATACTCAAACTCTTTCTTCAAAGACTTTAACAAGTCCTGTAATTAACACTCCAACTGGAATCGTGAAAGCTGACGTAGGTCTTGCGAATGTTGATAACACAAGCGATAGCACGAAGAATGCCGCCACAGTTACTCTCACTAACAAGTCCCTGGTTGATACATCTACTTCAATCGTAGATTCAGTTGATTCAACTAAGCGCCTACTCTTTGATGCTGCCGGAACAACTGGAACATCGACCACATTAACTGGAACACAAACTGCAAATCGCGTTGTGAACTTGCCAGATGCTACTGACACTCTCGTTGGTAAAGCCACTACAGATGTTTTAACTAACAAAACCCTAACAGCTCCAGTTATTGATGCGACTACATACACACATATTGCAACTCCTAGCACTCCTTCAACAGGTTCTGCAAAAGTCTATGTTAAGTCCGACAACACTGCTTATATTCTCAATAGCACTGGTGTTGAAGTTGCTTTAGGAACAGGAAGCGGAACTAGTAGCCCAGATACTATTTTTCAATTGAACGCTACAGAAGATCTCGCTACTTGGTCAACTGGCGACAATGCTGCATTTCTAGGAGGCGGTGTTTTATCTGGAGCATTCGTAAAAGAGACAGTTTCTCCATTAAACGGGACTGCTTCATACAAATACACTCAAGCTGCTGGATCTCTTAATGACTACCTTGCCTCACCACTTCAATCTGTTCCAGTTCGATTTAGAGGTAATACCTGTACTCTCGTATTTCCATTTCTTTATAATGGCTCTTCAAATGAAATTGAAGTTATCTTTTATGACGCTACAAATTCTGCTATAATTCCTTCAAGTGTCTTTTTAACTGGTACAAGTACTACTAATACAATTTTTAAAACTAACATTACTATTCCTCTTACCTGCGCAACTATTCGTGTAGGATTTATGACTCGAGTTCTAAACTCTGGAAAATTATTACAGTTTGATGATGTCCTTCTTAGTTCAGATACAACTATTTACACCGGAACTTCTCCAACTATCTTAACAGCTCCCCAAACTTTCAGCTCTGAAACCGCTCCACTTGTTTATGCTGGCTCAGCCACTTACACTATTGCTACTCTTCCGAATGCTCCAGTTGGTACGTTCATTACTTATACGTATGCTGCTAGTGGAACTGCGCGTACCCAAACAACAACTGCTCCTACCCAAACTACCGCCTCAATGCAGACTAACGGTATTCAAGTTTTTGCTAGACCATTTAATGCTGCAAGTACCGCTGCTTCACCTTCAACCATCCTGATACAAATTGGTAAAGGAATGCTAGGTAAGGATGTTCAGGCATATTCAGCAGCAGCAAAAGCTTCAAACTCTGAAATTTCACTTGATAAATATGCAATCAATACAAGCTTGTCTCTCATAGCGGGGACTGATTATGGCTATAACCCATTAACAGGTATCCTTACTATTGACGCTGGTTATGATGGAACGGGTGCTTCAACGACTCGTTATGTAGGTTTAGCTATCAATACCGGATCAGCAGTAACCAATGCTTACTTCTACATAACGGCAAGTACAAACCCAGCACTCACTGGATTAAATATAAGCGCCATTGCTGCCCGAGGAGTTAATACCTCTGCTACAAGTATTAATAGTGCTACTTCAACCACGATAACTTACGACACTAGTAAAACCTTTGATACCAATGCGGCCCTAAACGCAGCTACCGGAATATTTACTGCCCCTGAAGCGGGATACTTTCAAGCTAATGCCAATATCCTTTTCTCAAGTGTATCGTGGGCAGCGGGTGCTTATGTTGAATGCAGGCTTGTTAAAAACGGATCTATTGTTTCTACAAATAGACATACGCTTGATGCTACCAACACTCAAAACGTACAGAACGCTATTTCAGATGTTGTTTACTTGGCAAAAAACGACACCCTTGCCTTGACCGTACTTCATACTGCTGGTGCAGCAAGAACACTAGAGGCATCTGCAACATACAACTACTTCTCAATTACCAAAACAAGCGTAGGTTAATATGAAAAAAATTTCAATTCTCCGTAATGGCGTTATTACAAATCAAGCAAGCTTTTTAACAAGTGAAGAACTTGAGCAGTGGTTTGACAACCACAAGGCAATGGGAACTTTCGGAGATGATTACGAAGCTCAAATCACTGACAACTCAGAAGCTATAGAACTTGAGAAACAAAGACTAGAAGCTCTCGCATATCTTGCAGCAACTGACTGGATGGTAATTCGCTTTCACGAAACTGGAATAGCTTATCCAGAGGCAGTTAAAACAGCTCGCTCTCAAGCTCGAGTAAAAGTATGAGCAAAATACAAAAAAAGCTATCAAGATTAAGCGTTGAGAATATTTTTAAAAGCTCGTACAACGATGAAGATAGCTCTTTAACAATTAGCGGATTTGTAAGCAGTAAAATAGGAAACAGAATTACAGTTACAATTGCTACAACAAATGTTCCAGATGACACTGAAATTTTCAGCTACTTCGAAAACACAACAACGCTATTGTACACGCTCACAATAATCTACTCTAGCAGCTCAAGAGATCAAATGCTTTCAGCACAGAGAACGGCATAATTTATGGGTTTTAAGTTTAACCCTCTTACTGGCAACTTTGACATCTCAGGAACAAGCACTGCTGCTGTAGCATCACAAGTTTCAAACTACACCAAAGTATTCAACGCCACTTCAGACTGGAATGGGCCAATAAGCGGAAACTATAAACTCACCATTCTGAAATCAAGTCACCAGAAAACCGCTCCAGTTGTTCAAGTCTATGAACAAAATGGAATAGAGTTTGTGCTTGTTGAAACAGGAATGAGACTCGATTCAAGCGACAACATAATTGTAACAGTTAGTTCAAGCCCCGATTTAAGATTCGTCGGCAAAATAATAATCTCATAAAGGAAAAAATCACATGAGCGATCCACGTAAATTTAAAAGTGACATTATCGTAGAAAGTGGAAGCATTTCTCTACCTTCTAAAACAGCTTCAAGAGCTTTAGTAATCGGCTCTGATGGCAAACTTACATCAAGCACTGTTACAGACTCTCAATTAGCTGCTTTACCTTCAAGTGTAGCTTCTGCCCAGGCCGATGCAACACAAGCACTCACAAACGCTGCCACAGCTCAATCTACAGCTAATGGAGCGCAAACAGACGCAACTCAAGCATTAACGAATGCTGCTGCTGCAAGTAGCGCTGCCTCGTCTGAAGCATCTAGAGCCCAGGCTGCTGAAACAGCTTTAGGGGCAAGAATAGACGCTTTGCCAGCTCCTCTTACTTACAAAGGCACTTATAATGCCACTACAAATTCTCCTGCTCTTGCTAACACCGACACTGGTAAAGCTGGATTTTTATACCAAGTAACTGTTGCAGGAACTCAAAACTTAGGCGCTGGCCTAATTTCATTTTCTGTTGGCGATAAAGTCGTTAACGATGGGACAATCTGGGACAAGTGGGATTTAACTGACGCTGTAACTTCGGTTAACTCACTTACTGGAGCAGTAGTTTTTAGAGCTAATAACATTAACAGAGCTGACGATTCAGCTACGATTGAAGCTTCTCTCACCTCTCTTAGCTCAAGCGTTTCTTCTGCTCAAGCTGATGCAACTCAAGCTCTTTCAAACACTGCTGCTGAAACTTCAAGAGCAACTGCTGCTGAAGCTTCTTTGCAAACTCAAATCAATGCTCGTCCTACAGCCGCTGCTGGCGACATAAACGAAACCCTTTTCTCTCTTGCGAACAACCAAACTATTGCTGCAAACGTAACAGGCCTAGCTTTCGCTGCTGCAACTGTAAGAAGCTTCTCAGCTTTAGTGAGTGTTGAGATTGATGCCACTGCTGATTTATACGAGCAGTTTAACTTAAGCGGTATTAACAAGGGCGGAACTTTCGCAATGTCTGTTGATTCTGTTGGAGATAACTCAGCTGTTGTTTTCTCAATCACAAGCACAGGTCAAGTTCAATACACTTCTACAAGCACTGCGGGTTTTGTTACAGGCAAAATCAAATTCAGAGCAATTACAACGAGCGTTTAATGCAAAACTTAAAAGAGTTCTTCAAAAGATTAAACGAAGCTGGAATACCAGTGCCGTTGTTCAGAGTTGGAGGGAAACCAAGCGTTTCCTTCACTCTCGTAATCTTGAGCACTCTTTTTGTAATGCTCGCTCTTCTAAACTCAGCAGCAGCAATCTTTAAGGGAGTGGACACGCAATCAGCTCTTTACTGGGCCGGGATGTGTTACTCGCTTTATTTTGGAAGAAAGCTCTCTGGCGACGGTAAATCCCTAACTATCGACGAGATGTCGAAAGAGAAACAAAAAGATGAAACCTAAAAAAGAATCCCCTCGACAATTCGAGCTAAGCAAGCTGACCAACTCTAGCCAGAGCAATGTTAAGGACAAGAAGCTCTCTGAAGGCTTTGAAATCCCAATGAGAAATGTTTCTGAGCACATAAAAACAAAAGAAGTTGTACCGCAGCTCTCCGGAAATGAATTTCAAAAGAACATTGCTGAAAAACTAGCAAAGTCTCAAGCCTTAAGAAATATAAGTAAGAAAGTCATGGGCGTAGTTCCTTTCGCAGGAGCTAGTTATGCAGCTCTTCAAGGTGATAGCGCAATGGCTGCGGAAGAACTTGCAGGTGATATTCCAGTTTTGGGACAGGCTTATGAAGCTATCAAACCAGAAACTGCCGGAAACAGAGACGAAGAGCGCTTCATGCTGAATGAGCACAACGCTAGAGTTAATTACGATAATTCACCAGCTCACCTTGCCCGATTAAAAGCCCTTCAAGGTTTTGGCAAATAATAAAAAGACCTCATGTCTAACAACAAAAACAGCCAGTACGATCCAGGTCTAATCGTAAAAGAAGTTCACGACTTCCACGGTCAGAGCATCAGAACAACTGATACTAATTCAGTTGCGGATAAGTACTTCACGCATTTTAGAGCGACTTACGACGGGTTAAATAACCCTCTTAGCGTAACTTACTTTCGCGGAGTATCTCCTCAGAAAACAGAAATTGGAGTTAAGCCAGACGTTAACTTTTCTCTCGCGGGCAAGTATATTGCCTTCAGTTCTGCTCCAGATAATAAGAAGCATTACATTTGGTTCAGAGTTGACGGAATTGGCACAGACCCAGCTTTACCAAACGCTATTGGACTTGCTGCCGACATTCAAGAGAACGATGCGGCTTCGGTAGTTGCTCTAGTAATCCACCAGCTCATAAAACAAAACTGGGCCAGTAAGTTCTTCTCACAAAGAGCTTCAGCCGTTGTTCAAATTAACACTGTTGGATTTGGCTTAGTTGACGCTTCTACGACAAACACTGGATTTGTAATCGCCAACACTCCAGGTACTCAAGTTGAAACTAATTCAATTGCAATCGAGTACGACAACGGAAGTCCTTTATACCAAGGGCAAGTTCTCAAGGGAATGTACTTCAACATTTTCTCTGGCAAGTTCGAAAGAAGTAACGCTGAAATAACTGTATCAGAAGCTGCTGCAAACGTAGCAAGCATTCAGAACATTCCAATGGCAATAGCTAATCAGGAATACTCGATAACTCTTCCAATAAACACGCTCAAGTTCACACTTCGAGTAAGAGATTCAAAAGGCAAGCTCCAGTTGTCTTGGAATGCTGGCGAAACTTCCACGAACTACTTAACCGTAGGAATGGGAGTTACATACTCGGAAGACTCGTTAGAAAGAAATGGAACATCAAGAATCATATACGTTAGTTCAAGCACACCAGACTTAACAATAGAGTTAATGTCTTGGTCATAACAGGGGGATGGTAAATGTTAAGTAAAGACAAATTAGTTTTTTCAGAAACTGACATTGCGGGTAGCGATCAAGTTGGGGCACACATCTTAGGCTCAAGCGGCGTTAAGATCACTTCAACTACGAACGGTGCTAAGCAAGAGTTAGATGTAAAAGATGCCGCAACTATTGCAGCTTTAGCGACTATTGATGCCGATATTGTTTCAACAAACACAAAGCTTGATACTCAGATCACTAAGCTAACTTCAATTGATGGAAAAGTTGCAACTGCGGCCAATCAAGCTTCTCAAATTACGCTTTTGACATCATTGGATGGAAAAGATTACGCAACTCAAGCAACTCTAGCAGGAATTAAAACTAAGACAGATCAGTTTACATTCAATGCAGGAAGATTGGAAGTTGTAGCAGACATTAGACTTGAATCAGACATTGCCGACAATGCTGTTGACTCAGAGAACCCTTTAAAAATGGGCTCTCGGGCTCTTGATGGTGCTCTTTCAGCAGTTTCTGCTTCTGGTAACAAAGCAAATGTTATCTCAGACATGTACAGAAGAGTTTATGTAAATACTGCGCCTAACGTTGGCTCTAAGGTAACTGCAGCCTCTGTAACCGCCACTGCCTCGCAACTTGTAGCAACTCCTCTCGCAGGTCGAGTTAACATAATGATCCAGAACTTAGGTACAAAATCCATCTTCATTGGGTTTTCAGGTTCGGTAACTGTAGCTAACGGATTAAGAGTTTCGGTAGGTGCTTTTTTAGAAATGCCTTTCGGAAAAGACTTACCAATATTTGCAATTTCAGAATCTGGTACACAAGATGTACGAATTGTTGAAATAGCTTAACAACAGAATGGGAATATATGAGCTTTGATAATAGAGATTTAACAACAGTCGAAAAGATATTCGCCGCGCTTTCCAAAGCAAAGTGGGACGGACTTGATGGTAATGCAATCATCGAAATTCATACCGCTTTCATTTTACTTAAAAGCTTAGAAGAAAAGATTAAGCGGGAGCTGGAAGAAACGCCAGCCCCTGTTACACCAAAGGCGAAGAAAAATGCCTCTAAATGATTCAAACAGGACTGACGAAAACGACAACACGACTGTAGTTATAGTTGATCCTATTTCACAAAGCAGGGCAAAAGTTAATGCTGACGGCAGTTTTAATACAGTTTCCACTGTTCAAACTATCGGTACATCACAGCTTTTCAACATTGATTTTGGAGCTATTTCCACAGCACCTGCCTATCCTGCGATTAAGCCTCTTTTAAATTATATTGTCCCAGTAGGTAAAACACTTAAAGTACGAGGTGTAATATGCAAAACATCAGCATCGTCTACTTACCTACATCTTTATAAAAGGACTGTGCTTTGGAAATTTTCTGCTACGGCTTTGGCAATTCCTGTAGCTCCTACTTTAACTGCTAAAACTATTGCAACGTCAGGATTAACTCCGCTTTCCATTTATAGATATAAAATAGCAGCCTACAACGCAATTGGCGCAGTTACCGGAACAGAAGCTTCCGTGACGCTAACAGGAACTTTGAACTCCGTATCTCTCAGTTGGACCGCTGTTACAGGGGCTTTATACTATCGCATCTTCAGGACCACAGCTAACGGAGCTTCTAATACACAAACCCTTGCAGGTGAAACAGAACTAACAAGCTTCGTTGATATTAAAGCAGATGCTAACTTAAACCCTATAACTGCTCCTGCAGGAAACACCACTAGCGGTAGTGTTAATGGAGATGCTTATGCTGCCAATCTAGCACCCTCTGCAATTATGGTAGACACTCTAAGCGCAATTACTGCTGCCACTCCTTTAGATGTTATTTATAAAAACATTTATGGAGAAACAAAGTATGTAACCGTAACTCCAGCCGTAGCTTTAGGGGGGCAGGTAGAACTGGCTCTTTCAGGTAGTGGAAACACAATAGCAGATAATCGAATTACAAAACCAGACAATGTAGAAATAACCAACATTGATGTCGGTTTGCAAGACATTACAAGCGTCAGTAACACTCCTGTCACAGGGGCATTTAATATAGTTGGAAACATTCACTTATTCACTTGTTCCTCATCTGTTGTGAATAAATTTGAAACCGAATTTTTTCGTGATCCTTTCATTTTTTCGGCAGGGGAAGAGATAGTTATAGGAACAAGTGCTAACACAGCAGTAACTACTGGGGCAAGAGTGGATATTACATTAATCACAAGTTTGGAGTAAAAGAATTATGGCTAACAGTTTAAGTGTTAAAGTACCTATTATTTCAGGATATAACGAAGTATTAAATTCAGTCATAGCATTTTCCGGCACATTAGCAAGCTTAATATTGTCATCAAGCGAAGTTATTGAATGGGAAATATACCTTGATAAAGAGATAAATAGTCTTACGAGATTAGCTAGTATCTCCCTTTCTGCTGTGTCTAGTGGAGGGACTATTCCTAGAGATACAGTAATATATGTACGTGTTACCACTGTAGATGTAAATGGCGTGGAGTCTGCTCCAACTTCCGTCCAATCAAAAAAAACTGGTTCAAGTTCTACAAGTAAAATAGCTGTTTCTTGGGTAGCAATAATTGATGCTGTTGCATACAGAGTTTATGCCTCAACCAAACCAGGGTCGGAAGTATTCATTGGAGAAACTACTACACTTACTTTTGATGTTACCTATGCTGCACCTCCTGTTTCTTTTTCTATTCCTACTAGTCCAGATATTTATGTCAATACTCTAGCAGGTTCAAGCTCTATAAATCTGTCAGGAGTGCTAGTTGCTCAAAGGTTTGCTGTGTACATAAAAGCAACTACCTCTGGTATAGCTACATTCTCTACAATTATATCATAGGACTTTATGAACATACATTTGAAATGGACAGACTTTAAACTGAAAGCATCTTCAAAAACAATGATCAGGTGTTCTGAGTATGATTACTATTACAGGTTAAGTTACGACTTTTTCGAGACTACAATTGCTAAAGATGGCGAAGCTGACCAAATTGATTTCGAAGCAAACTATAAATCCTCTGCAAATAAGGCCGTCACAATTCCTGCTGACATTGACGATCAAGGTAGACAAATTTACAGAAACGCAACAGCTAGATCTGGATGGTCTTATCTTGCCCATCCTTTTGAGATTCAAACCTCAAAACTAAATTCATTAATAAATAAAAACCATCAAAACATTGATCGTAACAATGCCACTGTTAAATTTTACGATGCTAACAATACTGAAATTACAAACGAAGCAAACGAAATTTACATTGTTAAGACTGTAATGACATTCAAACCATCATATGACTATGAGTTAGTAGCTGGGTCGGTTAGACAAATAGAAACCCCTCTTTCGGATATTAATTTATGGGTAATTGGAGGAGTTCTTGAACTCGGAGAATTATACACTAGGGAATTTGTAGGAGGTATAAATCTAAAATTTATTGGAGCGGACGAAGAATTAAAGACCGACGGCAGAACAGCAAAGTACATGCGAAAAACTATCGATGGGTGTCCTTATAATGCCAATCAAATACAGCTTATTATACGACACAGCCCAGGCACACAACATAAAATCCTATTCCTCTTAGAGTATTACAAGGCATAAATTTATGACCTTACATTCAATGAAAACAATCACCATAGGCTTTTCAAAATCCAAAAAGAAGTTTGCAATAGGTAGCTGGCTATTAAGAGCCTATATGAAAACTCCTTATAGCCACACTTATCTCGGCTTCCGCTCAGCTACAATTGATCGAAATATCAAATACGAATCTGTTGGAAGCGGTGTGAGGTTCATTGGCGAAAAACGATGGCAAAGTCATGCTCGGGAAATCAAGGCCTATACAATTCAAATAAGCGAAGCGAGCTACATAGAAATGCTCCAGTTTTGTGTGGATAACGCTTCCGACTCTTACGGCTTTTGGCAGAACGCGGGAGTTCTTATAGCAGACGTACTCAAGCTTAAAACTAACCCTTTTAATACAGGTGTTAACTGCTCTGAGCTGATTGGGAAAATTCTTGTTAGAAATGGCTACAAAATAGACAAAGACTTAAACAATCTCACTCCCAAAGACATTGATATAATACTGGGCCAAAGCTTATGAATAATAACGACATTCACCGATATTTCTCCCGAGCTGAGTACTTAAAAGGCAGGGAAGTTTACTACCCCCTTACAGAAGAGATGGAGGCTAACTTAATCAAGCTCCTGAAGGCCATAAACCCTATTAGAGAGGCTTATGGTAAAGGCTTGATCATCACTAGCGGGTATAGAAGTCCTGCGGATAACGCCGCAGCCAGAGGCGCTAAGAAGTCCAATCACCTCATGTGCTTAGCTGTTGATTTCAAGGACACTGACGGGAAGTTCGCTGAATGGTGTTTGGCCCATTTGGATTTACTCGAGCAACATGGTCTATACATGGAAGACCCTGCTTATACGAAGGGCTGGGCCCATTTGCAATATGCTAAGCCAGCTTCAGGCAATAGAGTGTTCAAGCCTTAAATCAAGCACTTAGATTAATACAAGTATTTTACCCTTTCAGCACCTGTTTTACCCCCTCAAATCACCATTAGTATCAGGAGAAACAATCACATGAACTCAAAAATGAAAGAAGCAAGACTAGAGATGCTCAAGAAATTATCGAAAGGTAAAAGCTCTGAAATGCACGAACCGACTATAGGGGAAGCATTAAAGAAAAAGAAGCTCTCGAAACTCCCCTCTAAAGAAGAAGAAGCTCCAAAGAAGCTTTCTAAAGCTCAAGAACTTCTAAAGCTCAAGCTAGGCGAAAAGTTCGGCTTAGACGCTGAAGAGGAAGAAGAGGGCGAAGAAGAAGATGAAGAGTATTCTTGCCCCGCTTGTGAAGACGAGGGCTGTGAAGCTTGTGAAGAAGAGTCTGACGAAGAATAAAAAGGGCAATCCTAAATGAGCAGCATACTAACTTCGGACAAACTTATAGCTTCGATCAAGAGAAGAGGATTTATACCTCGCTCCCAAGAGACGTTCTCGAATGATGACTTTCTAGAAATGGCTACTGAGGAGATTAACCTTGGCATAATGGAAAAGCTCATTAATGCTCGTGGAGATTACCTTGTGTATTTCCAGGATGTCCCATTAGTTGAAGATACTCTCTTATATTCAATTCCTAGCCGCGCTCACGGCAATAAACTTAGAGATGCTCATATTGTAGATAAAGATGGGCAATCTATTTATGAACTATCTCAAATATCACTTGAAGAGAGAATTGAGCTTAATAACTACTCTTCTTATCAAAAACGAACGAACTTCTACATGGAAAACGATTGCATTGTTCTCCATGAAGACATTATCAAGCCAGAATACTCACTTCGTATGTGGTTTTACATGCGTCCAAACAAACTGGTCCAAAACGCAAGAGCTGGCGTTGTTACTCAAATTTCAACTAATACAGAGCTAAATTCTCTTGGTGAAACAATCGAAGTAGTTGTAGCAACTGTTTCAACAATGCCGGCCCATTTTAGCTCGGCGATTATGTATGATTCAATTCTATCAGAATCTCCTAATAAGCTAAGTCATTTTAACCTTACACCAAACATAACCAACACCACTCTTAAAACCATTTCATTCCCGAAAGCTTTAGCTAAAAATCTTAAAGTTGGCGATTACATAACCAAAGCTGAAGAATCAATTGTCCCAAACATTCCCACAGAACTTCATCCAATTATTGCCCAAAAAGTTGCAATTGCTTGCCTTGAGGCAATGGGCGATGAGCAGAACAAACAAAGCGCAGAAAGAAAACTGGCACAAATGGAAAAAAGTGCAATTAGTATCATTTCAAACCGCATTGAAGGCTCTCCAAAGAAGATAAAGAACAGATTCGGAACATTAAACTCTGGCAAAAAGATTTGGTAATAATACATGGCCACTCTTAACGTAAGTAAAGGTCTAGTCACAAGCTCATCAGAGATTAATCGCCCTGACGGTGCATTAACTGTTGCTGACAACTGTATAATAGACTTTGATAACTTAATTCAATCTCGCAGAGGCTTTAAAGAGTACTCTACAGCAGCTTCAACTTCAGCGGCAAAACAACTATTCACGTACAAAAACAGAATACTGGAACATTATGCTTCGACTATGGCTTTTGATTCCAATGGCGCTGGCGTGTTTACACCTTTTGCTGGAAGTTATTACGAGTTAAAAGCTGGGTTAAGAATTAAAGCTGTTGAAGCTAACGGTAATTTCTACTTCACAACTACTGACGGCGTGAAGAAGATCTCGGTTAAAGATGCAGCTTCTCTAGCTACCGCTCTTATTACAAACGCTGGCGGTATTAAAGCTTTCGATTTACAAGGTAAGCTTTTACCAGACGCTGCTGGATTTCTTCCGGCCCAGTCTAAGGTAGCTTATAGAATTGTTTACGGCACTAAAGACGCTAACTCAAATCTTATCCTCGGCTACCCTTCTCCTCGCACTGTTCTCACTAACTCCGCTTCTGACTCGGTCCAGTCTGAAATATTCACGGTTAACTTTCTCACCTACAGCACAATCGTTGACGGAGATTACTTCCTTTTCGACACTCCTACTGAAGGCTACTTTGCTTGGTTTAACAAATCTGGCACAGGAACCGTTCCAATTAATGCCAACACTCTCGATAGAACTGCTATTGAAGTTAACATTAAAACAGCTACCAGCAACGATACGGCGGCAATACTATTTGCAAATGCTCTTCAAAATGCACTGCCTACTGAAGTTACAACTAAGCTCTCTACTACAGAAGTCGAAGTTACAATCACAGTAACTGGGGAATGCGTAGATGCTTCTCAAGGTTCTCTGGCCTCAACTAAAGTTCGCATAACCAAAGTTATCGACGGCTCAAAAACAACTGGAACACCTTCTCTCGCTAAGCTTATATTCACATTACCAGCATCGCTTACAACAGACTACTTCTACCAAATTTATAGAACTGGGACAATTACAGTAGAAGATATTGGGCAAACTCTATCAGACATTGATCCAGGAGACGAGCAGCAATTTGTTTATGAAGCTCCTATCACTGCTGCTGATATACTCGCTAAAGAGATTACAGTAGAAGACAATACTCCAGAAACTTTCAGACAATCTGGAGCATACTTAAGCACTAACCAATTCTCGGGCCAAGGTATTTCTCAGGCAAATGAAACTCCGCCAATTTGCACAGACATTGCCCTTTTCAGAAACTCCACATTCTACTCAAATACTAAAGAAGTACATCGACTAAGCCTTTCAGTGCTTTCGGTTGATAACTTCGTTTCAGGCTCAACAAAGTTCTACGTCAAACAAGGCTCAACAAGCCATACCTATACTTTTGTAGGAGATGTAGAGATCACCGATATTACAGTCGATACAACAACTAATACTGTAGCAAGCTCCACCATTTACTTAAACTCGGCCAATAATGAAAGAGCTTATTATTTATGGTTTGATAAAACTGGGACAAATGCAGACCCTGTTATGGCCGGTAAATATGGGATAAAAGTCCCGCTCCATCTATACCCTAATACTATTGACGGTACAAGACTTGCGATTACAGAAGCTCTTGCACTAAATACAGACTTCATAGCTGTAAACCAATCTACAAACAAAGTTCGCATAACTTGCACAGATTCTGGAAATGTAACAAACCCTTCTTTTGGAGTTTCGCCAGGAGGAGCTTGGGCAGTATCAGTTTTTGCAGAAGGTTCTGGAGAAGACGCTGCTACTAGAAAAGCACTACTTTCAGTAAGCTCTTCACTTGCAACAAGTATTGATTTAACAGTTCGATCACTTGTAAGAGTTATCAACAAAGACTCTTCTTCCCCGGTTTTTGCTCAATATATTTCAGGTACTGATGACTTGCCGGGAAAAATTGTACTCGAAGCAAAGAGCTTACAAGACGTTGATTTCTACGTTGCTATTTCTGATTTATCTCTTGTTGCTGAGTTCACGCCAGAAGTTCCATATTGGAACGGAACTGGTGTTTTTCCAATTACAAATGCTTCAGATAACAACGAGGCTCCTAATAGAATCTATTTCTCAAAGGTTTCTCAACCAGAAGCTGTTCCCTCAGTTAACTACATTGATGTTGGCTCAAAAGATAAGCAAATTCTGAGAATACTCCCACTTCGCGATAACTTATTCGTTCTCAAGCAAGACGGGGTATATATTGTAACTGGGGCAACTGCTCCAGATTTCTCTGTAAGGCTTCTTGATAACTCCGCAACTCTCACAGCTCCTGACTCAGCGGTTGTTTTAAACAACCTCATATACTGTTTAACCACTCAAGGAGTTGTTTCAATCTCTGAGACTGGCGTATCTATTGTATCTCGTAACATCGAAGACCAGATTAAGAAAGTTAGTACGTTCTCATATGCTTTCTCTACCCTCGCTTTCGGAGTTGCTTACGAGTCTGATAGATCTTACCTTCTTTGGCTTCCAACATTAAAATCAGACACAACCTCTGCCACTCAATGCTTTCGATACAACACTATTACAAACACCTGGACAAGATGGCTAAAAACCAACACTTGTGGAATTGTAAACCAAGGCGATGATAGACTGTATTTAGGAAGTGGGACAAACCGTCTTTACGTTGAACAAGAAAGAAAAGACGGAGAGAGACAAGACTACGCTGATAGAAACTTCACTCGCACAATTGAAGATGGCTCTTTTGAAGGTAATAGCTTCAGAATAAGCTCTGTCCTAGATGTTGAAGTTGGGGATGTAATTGTACAAACTCAATACGTAACAGTTCCTAAATTCAACAGGCTCTTATCTAAACTCGATAAGGACTCTGGCCCAGCAGATTCAAATTACCGCGCTTCACTTGAAGTGGGAGTTGGGACAATCTTCGCAAATGCTATTTTGAACCTAGTAGCTAAGCTAAATGCCGATGCGAACTTAGGAACTTTCACAACTCCTTCTGGTTCTAACGACATCGAAAGTCTTAAAACAGATTACAACCTACTCATTGACGAGCTTAACGGATTAACATCTGGGACAAATCTCAAAACTTATAAGAAGGTTACAAGCCTTTTAACTTACGAAGTACTTGTGAAAGAAGTATCTAGCACTTCAAACCTTGTAACAGTTAACTTTGTTCCATGGTTAAACCAAGGCGACATTGAGATCTACAAAGGCATTCCCACAGAAGTAGAATGGGCCCCACAACATTTCGGCGCTCCTGAAACAACTAAGCAAGTTGATAAGGGCACTCTCATTTTCGATCATGGGACAATCTACGGCGGAACTGTGGCCTACTCTTCTGACAGAAGTGCAAACTTCGAAGAAATAGCTTTCACATTATCTGGCCCAGGTTTTTGGGCAAGCTTTCCATGGCTTGATTCAGTCTTTGGAGGCGGAGGAAACTCTGTTCCAGTTATTACTTTAATTCCCAGAGACAAGTCTCGTTGCAGATTCTTAATCGTTCGCTTCAAGCATATTAATGCCCGAGAACAGTACAAGCTTTTGGGAATTTCATTAGAGCCTAGAGAAGTATCTAAACGTGGGTACAGATAAGCTTATTTTTAAAAAGCTATTCGTAAGGATAAAAAAACCATGCAACTCTCTAACGCTCGCAGAATTATTGTAGAAGACTTTCCAGAAGAAGATCGGGAAACAGTTGGTAAAATTGCCACTGTCTTCAACTCATTCGCTGACGAAATCATCGAACTAAGCCGCAAAAAGATCAATTACGATAACCTGGCCCGCTCTCTGATCGTCCTTGATTTAACCGTAGATGCTGCCGGAATTCCTAAAGGAGTGGGGCAAATCAACACCGGCCTATCCAGTTACTCAGGCAAAACCATCATCAACGTTCAGTCACTCTCAGGTGGGGATAACGTAGTTTCAGCCCCTTACCTAGATTGTAGTTACGTAGGTAACGGAGTGGTTAAAATAAACCGTATATTTGGCCTTCCCGTGAATAAAAAAGTGCGAATTAGTATCGAATTTATAGCCTAAAAACACCATTACTCTTTAGAGGTTCCTAAAAATCATGGCTTATTACAACTCAAATTCAGGCGCTCCTCAAAACTCCTCTCTTGGTATGAACCAAAAGAAGGAAGAGGATCAAGCAGCTCTAGGAACAGCTCCAGTCTCGGCTGCGCCTGTAGCCCTTACAACAGCTTCTGCTAATGGTGCGAATGCTGCCCAAGGTCCGTACACTGGCGCTCCTATAGCTCAAAACGCTGCTCCTAAAGCTAATGCTTCTGGTATGTCTGGAGGCTTTCAAAGCTATCAGAAAGCCAATCAAGGAACCGCTACAAATCGTTTGGCAGATGCTGCTAATAGAAACGTAGCTGCTCAAGGACAAGCTGCTCAAACAGGCATTAATCAGGCTACAGACCAGTTTGGAAAGAAAGTAGACGCTGGCTCTTTGGCAAATCGCTACCAAGCTCTTCAGGATGTTTCAAACACTCTCAACAGCGCAAGAACTCTTTCAGCTCCTGCCCCACAAGCTGCTGCTCCAGTTTCTACTGCTAATGCTGCTTCTCCTGCTCCCATAGCTCCTACAGCAGCTCCAGCTCCTGACTACACTAAGAACGTAGCCGGTGCTGATCGCTTCAAAGAAGTCATCAACGCTAAATATCAAGGTCCAGAATCACTTCGCCAATCAGGCCTCTATCAAGACGCTGCTGCAAAAGCTAATGCAGCTCAAACAACTCTCAATCAAACTAAAACAGCTTCAGGCAGAGAGCAAATGCTCCAGGATATGTATGTTAAGCGTGGAGATTATACTCGCGGCTTAAATAAGCTAGATTCTGCCGTTCTCAATTCATCCCAGTCTGGAGTTCAGAATCTTCAGGATACTGCTAAAGCTCAAGGCAACTTACAAGGCAATTTGGATAAAGCTCAACTTGCATCAGGCGCAATGGCGCAAAACCGTGGACAAGAAATCCAAGGAATTCGTAATCAAGCTCGAGATGTATTTAGCCAAAATAAACAACAAGAAGAAAAGGCTACCGACGACAGATTAGCAACTCAAGTAAAAGACTGGGACAAGCTCCCAGAATACTTTAGAAATGTTCTCCGCGAACAATCTAAAGGCGGAGTTGGCTTAAACTCTGCTGAAGCAGGAATTCTAGGCATTCAAAATGGTGAAGGCCTATATAACACTGGAGCAGACGTAATTAAGTCTGGAGTTGCTGATAAGCAAAAACTCATCACTCGTGACGAACAAGCTCGTCAGTCTGCTTTGGCCCAGTTGGCTGGATTAGATGACTCTAAAATGCTTGATACAAACCTCAAATACAACGACGCTTCTAAAGCTGGAACACAAACATCTCTTGATGCTTTGGACTTAGCTGGCACTAGAGCTGGGTTAAATCAAGCCGAGCAAGGCTTCCAGGATTACGCAAAAAGCGCTGATCTAACCGGATCAGGATCTAAGAAGAATAAGACAAGCGGCAAGAGATACTACGCTGATGCAAATGCAAACGTAGCTGATGTTCTTAAAAACGCTGGCTATAACTTCGATAAATCGGCTGCTGCAAACAGCATTGGCAATCAAGACATTTTGAAAAACTTAGCATCTGCCACTCAGAGAACTGGAGACGAAGATAAGTTCACTGGCCTAGATAACGGCTACATGGCTCCGTATTCTGATAATCGTAATGCTGCTCAAACAGGATCTCAAGCATTGCTTGATTACTCTTCTGGAGGAGTTCTCCCAGGTATGAGAGCTCTTGGTATCAACACTGATTTTGCTGACACAAGTAAGTGGTTTGGCGGAGGCGCTAACTCCGCCCAGTCAAAAGATGTAGCTAAGAAACAAGCTTACAAAGACCTCGAAGATAAAATTACTGGAGCACTCGACCAGTCAGGTTTCAACAATCGCTTTCAAGTCCAAGACAATGCCCAAACGACATCGAGAATGTCAGCACTTCAAAATCTACTCGAAAATTTAGACAAGTCTAATCAAGGAAAAACATAATGGCTCTTTCAGATCTCCTCGGCGGAAACGCTGGTAAAGCGGACATGAAGAAATCTAACCAGCTAATGAAAGATGCTGTTGCAAGGCTCGAAGCTGTTGGAGTCCCTACTGTTGAAGCTCAAAGAATAGCTCTTCAAGATCCAGAACTTCAAGGCCTGTTACAAGCTGAGCAGTTACAAGAATCTCAACTTGCTGGAGTGAGCGTTGATCCGCGCATGAAGCAAGCGCAAGTGAAAGCTCTGGAAGAAATCACAGGACTTTCTGAGCAAGGCCTTGGAGCTGAAGATAAAGCAGCAATGAACTCTCTGATGAGACAAAACTCTGGAGCAGCCCAAGCACAGAATGCTTCAGTCTTACAAGATGCAGCAGCTCGTGGTACACTCAACAGTGGTAATGCGCTCATAGCTTCGTTAAACGCTGGTCAGAATCAAGCTAATCGCGGACAAGAGCAAGCTATGCAAATTGCAGCTCAAGCTTCTGCCGCTCGTAGAGAAGCGCTTTCACAAAAAGCAAACCTTGCAACAACAATGGGACAAAATGACTTTGCTCAGAAAGCTCAAGTTGCAAATGCTGGAGATGCTATTAACAGATTCAACGCTCAAAACAGACAAGACGTTAATGCTCAGAACTTAGCGAGTAGACAGACAATTGCAAACGCTGGAACAGCAAATAGAAATCAAGAAGAAATGTACAACAAAGGTTTAGTTCAACAGAAGTTCCAGAACGAGTTTGCAAAAGCTGGCGGAGTGTCGGGAGCTACAACTAATTTAGCTAATAACCATGCTCAACAAGGACAAGCTGCTGCTCAAGGACAAGCTGCAATGAATGGAGCTATTTTGAATGCTGGTATGGGAATGGCAACTGCGGGAATGAGCAATGCTGCTCAAGGTGCGGCTAAAATGACAGCCGAGGATCAAGTGAATAAGAAGTACGCTAATACAAACGCATCTAATGATCTATATACTGGACCAAGAAGGACATAATATGAGCTTCATGGACATATTCAAAAAATTCTCCCCCCTCGAAGAAGAGCAAGTTAAAGAAGCTGCTCCAGTTATACTTACGCCTCCTCCTGCCACTGCTACTACCCCTGCTCCAGTTCCTGAAGCTCCTCCAATTTATGAGGGCTATGATGTACAGTCTGCGATTACTCCTACCATGGAACAGAGAGACACCAACTGGACAGCTCCTCAACTCGATCCTTCGAAATATACTAACGACGAGTCTAATGAAGTACGAGAAGGTGAATTCAAGTCTAGTCTACAAGCGCTAAGAGATGATTATAAAGCAGCTCAAGAAGATGCCCGTTCTCGCCAAATGAAAGCTGAAATGATGGCTGCTCTTGGAAATAACATTGGCACAGTGGTAGCAGGTGCTCAAGCTATGAACACAAAAGCTTCTGTTACTCCGGCCCAGTTTCATAAAATTGATGTTAAGGACATGGTAGGCGGCGTTGACAGGAACTTCAAAGACAATTACTCAAACCTCCTTAAGCAATACAAAGACCTTCAAGACGGTCAGCTTTCTCAAAGAGACTTACTCGAAATTGACAAAGTTAACTTATACGCAAAAATGGGCGAAAAACGCACTAACGATTCCGTTGATAGAACAAACAAAGGCGCTGTTGCTCGTGGTGCAACTTTGATAAACAAAGCCGAAGAGCAAGACGAGATTACAACTAAACAACAGTCGCAAATTGAGGGCATTGAATCTACGCTCGATAGCTTAAGCAAACTTGATGGAATGAAAGATTTTTCAACTGGGCCAATCTCAGGACGAGTTGAAAAGGTTAAGAGATACTTGGGGCAATCTTCTGGAAATAGAACTGCTATGACGGCCCAGTTAGAAATGCTCACTTCCAAGTATGGACAAGCAATTTCAGGTGCTACAATTGCTGATGCAGAGATGGAACGAATTAAAGCTCAGCTTCCTAAAGAAACAGATTCTGATGAAATGTTTGCCGCTAAACTTGCAAACTTCCAAGACGAGCTTAGAAACTCTCGAGTTCGAGTTCTAGACTCAATTAAGCGTTCTGGTAGAAATGTTAAGAACTATGAAAACAGAGCAACTATCGAACAGCTCAAGGGAGAAACTTCTTCTGCCCCGAATGGACAAGAAGTGGTTGAAAGAAACGGCAAAACATATAAATGGAATCCTTCAGTCGGTAAATACCAATTGGCGCAATAATGTCTAAAGAACTCGACGACTCTCTATTCGAAGATGTCCCATACCAAGCAGCTCCAGAAGCTGACGACTCGCTGTTTGAGGATGTCCCGCATCCTGATCATGCTCCAGTTGAGGAAGATGCTATTGGAGATGCTACTCGTGGAGTAATTGGAGGCACTGCTGGTGCTGGTACTGGTGTGCTTTTGAACAAGGGCCTCGAGAAAGTTGGTAACTTAGTTCACAATAACCTCGGAGATTTGGACGCTACTCAAATCAAGATGATAGACCAAAACCGCGATGTTTATAAAACTGTTTCCCCTCTTGAGAACATACTGGAGCAATTCAGAACTCTCGGGGAAAAGAACCGTCAAGGTGGAATGGACGCTGCTGCTTCTGCGAGAAAATCCCTCGAGAAGCTTCCAAACATGCCAATCGAAGGATACTATCAAACCATTTCTAAGCCTGCACTTGACCCTAAACTAAGCTCCCCAATCGACCCTTCTAAACAAGCTCAAATCTTCGGCTCTAAGCTCGACGAGATTGCCCCTGCTCAAGCAGAAGATGCTAAGCAGATGATGAGCATTGACGAACAAATGAACCAGCCGTTCCAGGACGAGCGTTTAGCAATTAACCAAAGCATTAAAGACGCTCAGTATAAAAACAAACTGGGCCAATTAAATACCCCCGCTGCTCCAGATTTAAAGAAGCCAATTGTTGCCGACTTTGCAGCTAAACAACAAGCGCAAAAGCTTCAGGAACTTGAAGCTAAACTTGCTCAAGCTTCGGGCAAAACTAACCAGCCAGTACTTAACACTAAAGAAGATCTTACATTCAACATTGATAATAGAGCTGATAAGAACAACAAGCTCAATGAACTATCAGAAGTTCGCGGTCAACAGCCTGATTATGAAAGACAAGCTATTATAAATGATCACGACATTAAGCGCGATAACAAAAAACTGGAACGTTTGGACGAGAAAGCTGCTGAAGCTCAAGAGAAAATTCAAACAGAAATTCAGAAGATTGAAGAGAAGAAGCTCAAGTTTCAAGAAAGCTTAGCTAATAGCAAAGAGAAATCTCTTGCCCTCGAGAACGTGAACAGCTCAAACGCTAAAGCTAAGCTTGATGTTCGCAAAGATCAGCTCATCTTTAACAAAATACTCTCTGATGAAAAATCGGCCCAGATGAAGAATCTGAAGCAGAAAGAGAAAATGGAAAGTTTACTTGCCCAAAAGCAGAAGCTTGAAGAGAAGATGAAGAAGCGCGTTGAAACTGTTAAAACTGCCGCTGCTGAAGAGTTTGATTCGATTAAGAACACTCCAAAGAAAATCAGAGACGTTGCTCCAGAACTCAACAACCGAGTTCTCGGGCAAGACTATGCTAACTCCTTACAAGACGCTATAAGCGATGTTGAGCACTCTGCTGAAGTATCTCCTATAAGACTGGACCAAAAACTCCAGGAAATCAGAGATAACGTCCCAGACGGTAAAGCAAACACTGTTGGTAAGTTCAATGCTGAAATAGCTAAAGAGCTTCGTTCAAAGCTTCGCGATGTTTCTCCAGAATATGCTACTGGAATGGACAAAGCTGCGGAGTCTTTCAAATCCGAAGAGCTATTCGATAAGCTTGGCATTCGCCACAATAAAGAGCTTGCTAGAGTTACTCTCGATGATTCTGGCAGAAGCAAAATCAACGCCACTCTTCTCAACCCTGACAAGAACGTTGCAAGCAGAGCCTATTTAGAAGAAGCTCTACAAAATGCAATGAAACAAGGTCATTTGCCCCAAGGTTCAACTGTAGACGACTTGCTCAAGAAAGCAGATGTATCAGCTCTTAAAGGCGAAGTGGGGCGCTTAAAAGAAGGCAAAGCCCTGAATGCTTTTGACGTTAACTCAATCGCTAAAGGTGAAATGTCACGCGCTCCTGGTATTATCGGGAAAATGGGCGGAACTAAGATGCAAGAAGCTCTAGCTCTTTATAAAAGCTCAAAGCTTGGAAATGGGATTAAAGCGCTTGGCAAATATGGACTTCCTCTCGTTGGCGGATTAGCTGGCGGTATGGCTGCTGCAAACGCTGCCGACTCTGGCGAGCTTAGCCCTTCTCAAGCCATCCTCGCTGGAGGAGCTGAGACTCTGAACCCTCTTCCACTCACAGACGCTGTACAAGGCGCTGTAGAAGCTAATAAAGCCTATGACGATGTTACTGATGAGATTAAGCTCTCTCAAGAATACTGGGACGCTCCGGGTGATATAAACAGCGTTAAACCAGCTCTAGCCGCTGTTGCAGCAGGAGCCAAGGGTTACACTGCCCCAGCAGTTGAAAGCCTTGATAAGTTCGGTACAGAGCGTTCTAATGATGCTCGTGCTAGAATGGAACAGAACATGAATGCTCGCGCTCCTAAAGCGGAAAAGCCTCATGAAGAGTTCAAGAGCTTCGTTGAACAGCGTCCTGAACAAATACAAGAATTGGCCCAGTTATTTAGCGGTGATGAAAAAACTGCATCGTTTGTAGCTCCACTTGAAAAAGCAGCTCAAGCAGATGACAGAACTCGATCAGCAGTGCTCTTCGGATTATACCAACAACCGGCATTTCGCCAAGCTATGCAGAAAGGTAAGAAGGGAATGTAATGAAAGAATTAGACAGGATATACGTAAAGCTTGAAGCGATGGACGATAAGCTTCAAAGTGTGGATAAAACTCTCGGTGAACAAGCTGTTCAGTTAAAGCACCATATATATAGGTCCGATCTTAATGAGGAAAATATTGAAATGCTCAGAGCAGATGTTAAGCCTCTTACAGAGTTCCACACAAAGTTCAAAGGAATTCTAGGAATGTTCGGCGCTGTGGCAGGAATTGTTACAGTAGTGGCAGGAATTGTTAAAGTTCTAGAGTTTCTGTTCTAGCCCTTCTTTTTCCGTACCATTTTTCTCTTCACTGGCTTCTTCGTAAGATAATCAAGCACTAAATGTTCAGCATTCACAGACTTCTCGGCCTTAGTTGTAAACTTATCAAACTCTGTAACATCGTAAGAAACTAACTTGCCCGAAGCTTTGGCAACGTTAAAGATGTCGTCTCTTCTATGATTCCCCTTCTTATAGATTTCTCTTCTATCTGAATCTTCAGGGTAGAAAGTATTCGTTTCAGTTCTAAGCTGTACTAGTTTTTTGTATTGAGCTTCTGATTTCTCTTTAAGCTCGAGAATAGTTTCCGTAGTTGCTCCAGTTTTTTTTGCCTGTCTTAGTTCGCGGCAAATCACGTTATATAAATCCTCAACCAATTCCATTTCTTCAGTCTTAACGAAGCTCTCGTGCTCTGTTTCAGAGTAAAACTGGGCCAACCATTCAACTTCGTATTGATTGAGGGGGCGAATCACTTGCTCGCCCCGATCATTCTCTACGCCATTAACATAGTCTGTTTCAATAAAGTCTTTGCGAGTTGCAGGAGCGCCGTACTTATTCAAAGGATTGTACTTTTTTCGGCGCTTTTTTGGCCCAATGTTGTTTGTCATAACTCTTTGCCTCTTTCTTAATCTCATCGTTCAATTCAATCACTCCCTCTTTCAGTAAGTAGTAGCGTTGCTTGCCTACTCGATACTGGGGGAACTTCCTATTGAATGTGCGGAAGAACACTGTCTTATTCGCCTTGTGGTGACGATCTCCTGGCCAGTTGTTGCGATAGTGCCAGAAGATAACGTATGTCGGATAAGCTACTGTCCCAGGTTCGAGTTTTGTTTCCTCGATGAATCTGAGAGTGTTTGTATTGTTCTCAATTCGTCGTCGCTTTTTGGAAGAATCAGCTACCCTTGCGAGTAGCTCCTCAATTGAAGGTTTTGTTTCCATTACCAAACCACTCCCATTACAACTTTGCGTTTAGCAAACTTAATCGCCTTGGCAACTTCGCCATTGTCTTTCGGAGTTTGATAAACAACTCCTGACGTATTAGCTACTTTTGAAATCTCGAATGAAATGTATCCGCTAATTAAAGGGCAAGCAGAGAACTTAACATCAAGTGGGCCAAACAAAGTATCGACTTGCTCAATGCGAGTTCCATTAATAAGTTCTTCAGAGCAGCTAATCTTAGCAAGTTTATCAGCGTGTCCAGTTGCAACAGCGTCTGAACCACTTAACCAAAGCTCGTCATGAATAAGATCTTGATAATCCTTACGTGAGAGTCCAACTCTCTTAGAAGCTACATCGTCCATTTGATTTGAAATTGAGATGATTGAATTCAAGCGCGTAACTAGCTCACCAGGAACTTGTCCGCTCAAGCCGCTCAATGAAACTCTGTGAGACATGATCGTTGAAGAGCTTTGCATGATTCTTTCGTCAAAAGACTGGAACATGTGATAGCCCATAGAAGCTGCAAAGATTGAAATAGGCTTGATCTTCTGGGGCAATGACTTTGCGAAGTCAATGAATAAGTTACCGGCTGGAACAGATCCGCCCGGAGTATCAAGAACGAGGTATATTGTAGCATTACGTGGAAGTCTTGCTGAGAGCTGGCCCAGTTTTAGTTGGTTAACAGTTACAGAAGCATCTGTTACAACGCCGCTGAATAGAATGTGATTATCTGGAGTGAGTGTGATTGTTTCATTGTTGGTTGAAACTGCAAGTGGCGAGCACAAGAGTATTCCCATGATGAATAAGAAGATAGTGGTTTTCATTTTTTCCTTTTGTTTGAGAATCTAATTGTGTTCTCGGTCGAAGATTTATGAGCATGGCATTTATTGCAAAGTGCTCTGAAGTTTTCTTGTGGGCAGAATAAGCTGTCGAAGTAGTTGTCCCAGTTTGTCCAGCCTGATAGTTCAATCACGGGAGAAATATGATCCATTTCAATACCTGTGAAGTTAACAGTGTCATTTGGGAATTGCTGAACGTACTTGTCGAAGTTCTTTTGAGAATCGCCTTCGTAGTTTAGAGAGCCGCACTTAGCGCATTTGTGAAGAGCTGGAGCAACTTTAGCAGCATCTTTAGCCGCAACTTTAGGAGGCCAACTCTGAGAGAGTCGTCTTGCGTAGCCTTTAATCATGTTGCGGATTTTACCAGTCATCATTAGCACTATATTAACACTATGCAAGAACTAAGCCAATGCTTAAGCAAAAAACGCTTAGGCTACGAGTCTTCAGGGGGTGAAATGTTCTTTGCCCGCCATTCAGCAAACTTCTTTCGAGTAGCTTCTTTAAGCTCTGCTGGAGTTTGCTTCTTAGGCTTTTCTTCTACGAGCTTCTCGGGCATGTCTTCTTTAGGGGGGCGATTAAGTGCTTTCTCGAGAGTGCGAATTTGCTGTTTGAGTAGCTTGATTTCACGTTCCAGTTTTAAAATTGTCTCCCGTTGAGCTTTGAGGCGGTGTTGATCTTTATCATTAGCTACAAACTTCTTGGACAATGAGCCTCCGGTAGTTATTTAAGTGCCTGGTATAGAGGGGAATCGTATAGTTCTTTTGGTATAACGTAATCCAAAACACAGCCCATGGTTTCGCCTAAACTCATAAAGCATTTGTAACCGTTGGCTGAAGTATAGAAGCTTTTAATAATAAGCTCTGTTCCAACAGGGTAATCCCATTCGTCTCGTGATTTTATAACGACAACCTTATCATAGCGTTTCATTTAAGGGCCTTCATGAGGGGGGAATTTCTGAGTGCAACCCAACGTAGGTACGATTCGTATTCGAGAACTCTATCATCTCTAGCTTGTTCGCAAGTCATGCCAATCTCTTCGAAGTACTTGGTCCAGGTTAGGTTCGTGCCGTGAACATCATTGAAAGAGCCTATGTAAGTAAGAGTCGCAAGCTCTTCTTTGGAAACTGGAACATTCATCTTAGCGCCTTCATGAGGGGGGAATCGAATAATTCGAACTTCTCATCAACATCAGCAACGAACTTGCAGACTTTTTCAATGAGCTTCTCTTTATCCATTAGTTGATAGTGCGAAATTCTAGTGCGCATAATCGTATCGTCGCTTCTGCGATAAGCTCTGATTTGATAGCTGCCATACAACTCTTCCATAATTACATCAAACGTAATGTCCTTCGTGACGGAATATGCAGCAGCTTTCTGAAGTATTGAGTTAAGTGTTTTAGTGCTCATTTGATCGTCACACCTTTCTCAGTCATTCTAATTTCTTCAAAGCGAACTCGACCTTCCTTAATGTTCTTTTTAATTCTTCTCTGCTTGTCCGACAACTGGGACACTCCTGTCTTTATTTCAAGAAAGACTACTTCGTCTTCTCTAAAGATGATCAAGTCTATTGGCTGATACATTGCTTTGATTTCGTCGTCAGGATAAGGGAAAGAATCGAGGAAAGGGGCGATGACTTCGAACTTCTGGCCCAGTTTTACATCCCCCGAGATCTTATTGAAACGAAGCTTCTCGAACTGCTCTTTAAGCTCTGAAAGATCTCTCCGAGCGTTCTCTAAATATGTAAGCTCTTGCTTAAGTGTTCCTTTGAGTTGCCCGATTTCCTGGTTAGCTTGCTCCAGTTTAAGAGGCACTTCATCGTGCTTAGTGCAGTACTTTTGCATGGCTTGATAAGCGAAGTATAGGGCGGCAAGAATAAGGATGACAAAAAACTGGAGCATGATTTAGTTCCTGAGTTTGAAGAAGACGAGAAGGGCAAAGGCAAGGAGAAGGACAAGAGCGTGTTCCATTATTTTACCTTTGTGTAAGGGCAGTGAGGGTGATAACAAGGCTTGTCTCCACAGAAGGGACAAGTCATACGCCAGAACTACCGAAACCAAGCGAGCCTCTTTCCGATTGCTCCAGTTCTTCAACTTCATTAAAGAGCATTCTCGGAACTTGCTGTACGATAAGCTGTCCTATGCGGTCGCCAATTGCATATACGCGATGATCTGCAAATGGGTATGGATTGGATTTCTTAAAGCGAAAACGTATTTCTCCTGTGTATCCAGGGTCAACTACACCTACGCAATTACTAAGAATTAGGGCATAATTTGAACAACTGGAGCGAGGATAAATCAGGCCAACGTAGCCAGGGGGAATTTCAACAGCTAATGAAGTTCCATACTCAATGTACATTCCTGTTTCGAGCATTGAAGTTGCTGTTAAGTCTGCTCCACAATCGCCGCTCTTAGAGTATTTAGGAGTGACAGCTTCGGGGGAAAGCTTCTTGAAGTTCAGTTTAACGGGTTTCATTAGCGGCCACCGATGCCTTCTTTCTGAATTGTCTGAGCAGAGTCTCTTGTACAAACTGGAGCATCTGTAAAAGCTGCTGCGGTGAAGATAGCGATTAAAATCATTGCGATCATTTTTTTATCCTTTGTCCCAGTTGTTCGGGGGTAAGTTTATGTAATTCGTAATAGTCAATGCCTGTTTCGATTGAGATCATCTTGATGCAGTAGTTGATTGCTTTCACGAGATCTTCTGGCCCATTTTTGTCATGGTAACGTGCTATGTACTTAGTAACTGCTCCTTGAAAGTAATCGAACTGTAGTTGATGGATAGCATCCCAAACCTCGATACTTCCGTTGTTATAACGTTTTGGTTTAGCAGTTGTTTCAAGCTCTTCAACTTCTAGTCCGAGCAACTCATTCAGATGCTCAGTTGTGGACTTATTGAAAACTGATTCAAACTTAGGAAGCTCAGAAGGGTCAACGCCTGTTTTCATGTAAGAAGCGTGGCAAGTTTTGCACATCCAGCTACCGAACATTTGTGAATTGCCGCAAGAGCATTTGTCTTCCATAGTTACCTCAGAAAGTGTTCAAGTATTTTATCAACGAGAAGGTCCATTTCTGGCCCATGTGTTTCATATATCTCTGCGCAAAGCTCTTCCATTTGATCTACGTTCAAGCTTGCAGAGTTTGTTCCAGAGCTTGCTACAAATACGTGAAGCATTTCATGACGAACAACTCCAGGAGACAACTGGGACATGTCGAAATAAACAGCTTTATCGCCAAGGTAGGAGATTGCTCCAGAGTCTTTACCGTGAGAGCGTCTGTAAGCAGCAGCAGACTGGAGATGAAAATCCCAAGTAATGCCTTTTACATTTGCGGTGAATGGTTTACGTTTCACGTTTTACGCCTTTAAGCTTTTACGCTTTTCTTTTGTAAGGAGATTCACATTACCGCGATGTTCAGCTCCACAATTATTGCAAGTGAACCTTTGAAATTTACCTGTATTTGAAAAACGAAAGCCGTTCTTCTGGAGGTTTGAGCTTCCGCAAGCATTACACTCTTCGCCGTGAGAAGATTCACTGAATACGTTGTGATTGATTGTATTGTCCCAGCCACGGACTTCTAAATAAAGCTCTTCAAGTGAGAGCACATCAAGCTTGTTGTAAGCTTCCATTGCTTTAAATGCTTTTTGATTTCTAGCCAAACAAGCTTTCCACATTTCAAAGCCAGGGAACTCAGAATGCGTAGACTTTTCAAACACTGAACAGAAAGTCTTCGTCATGTATTCCAATTTATTAGACGTATGCGCAAAATGCTTCTTAGCAACTGTGAGAGTATCGAATTGGCGATAGCTAGAAGGCGGGGGTAATTTATAGAATAGGAATCTAGAGTTGAGCTTCTTCATATCAAATCGGCGGCCATTTTGAGTGACTATTATATCCGCTTGATTCACAAGCTCCCACATCTCTTTAACGATACGCTTGTCGTTACGAACGTCTTTCTCCATGCGAGTGTCGGCGTACATAATCTTCTTCTCACCAAGCCACTTTGCAGACCACGAGAGAACGCTCCAGTCTTTTATGATCATGTTCAAAGGGATGTTTTGATCAAACAAGCCCCAAGCGTAGACTTCCATAGGTGCTGTTTCAATATCTAGAATGAGGATTTTACCTCGAGGCTTAGAATTGATTTTTGGTTTCATGAACTTCCTTGTTTGTGGAGCTAAGCTTCTTGCTTAACCAGCGTCACATCAATGTCATTGTATAGTGCAAACGAACTTTAGTATATGCTTGTGCAAATTCTGCGGGGGCTGCTAGAGTAAGGCTTGGTAAAGTGGGGAATCGTAAACAGCTTCTAGTTCAATGTGCGCTCCAGGTGTACAGCCATTAGCTTTTTTTCCATCGTCGAATTGAACATCTTTAAAAACACCTAACTTTAGACGCTCAACAATTATACCTCTAGAAAATGGAACAATGCCCTTAGGGCCGATGTCTCCACTCCACAAAGCTCTCAATGCAATCACGCGATCTCCAACTTTCATAGAAGCGCCTGATAAAGGGGCCAGAAAGTTCTCTTTACCACTAACAACAGTAGAGAGATGGAATTGAAAGTAATACGTACTTAGGAACTATATAATGATTGAGAAACTTGAAAAATGGAAGAATCATAAGTTTAAAGATGTTTATCTCCTCGGAGCTGGCTCAAGTCTTGCGTATGGCTATCCGACGGGTAGTCAGCTTAAAATTAATCTGATCAATTTAGAAAATGGTACTGATAACATCTTCAATCAGCTCCGGAAAAATATTGATGAATGCAAAGACGATGATTTGCAACATCATCTAGGTGAGTTTTCAATTGAATTAAAATCGTTCGTTGAGAAGCTAAAGAAATCAGGTGCCCAGTCAATCGACTCTTTTGTCGCAAAAAATCCACGCTATCTAAATATCGCAAAATTCTTGGTCAGTTATGTTTTAATTAATTGCGCCAGAACGGCAGGGAATACTGTCGACGGAATTTTTGAACCTTCCGTGGATTGTAAGCCATGGATCTTAAACTATTTAAATAAACGAATTGGGCTTGATTATTCAGGATACTTAGAAGAACCGGATTGCTTTATAACCTTTAATTACGACCTTCATCTCGAAGATTGTTTTACTAATTACTATTCACATCAAGAAATTGACCGAGACTTAGCGAGCAGGGCAAAACATATTGTCAGAAATGATCTTCCTATCTTTCATGTGTACGGAAATCTAGAACGGGTAAATGCCGTTTTAAATGCTCTTCGAGATGATACAGTTCCTGGATTTGATGATTTAATTTTAGCTTCTGAGGGAATTAATTTTATCGATAGGAAGCATAAGGATGAGTATAAAGTCCTGAGATCAATTTTGCAGAATGCAGAGAGGCTCATCATTTTAGGCTACGGATTTGATCCTGATAATAACGATATAATTTTTGGAGGTCTAAAAGGTCTACAGGAGGACTTTCTGACTCTTAAAATTATTTCTACGTGTAAGGGGCTTACTGATGCCGAGGTTGATAAATTTAAAAAAATGCGATTGGCCGAGACAATAGTGCAACATGCAGAGCTGTTGAGCATGACAACAGAGATGCACGACAAGGATTGTAATCAGTTGCTAATGGATCATATTTTGGTAAGAAAGTTTTTTAATGATGAAATTTGATTGGCTATCGTATTATTGAAGTGACGAGCTATTTGATTTAAATTTTCCTGTCTTTCTAAAGATTGATTCAATGTTTGATTGGGCATCAGTAGGAAAGTTGAAAACGGCATCTCTAATGTCGAGCAAGTCAAGATGAGGATAGAGTTTACTAATTTCGAAAACTTGTTTCACCTTTAACATGTGGCCAGAAAGGCTTGGGTTGATTGAAATACAGGCTTCTTCATTTTTAAGACGCATTTTTTAGCTCTTTTATTTTTTCTTCCGTAAGCACATCTGTAAGTTCTTGTACTATTTCAAGCTCTCTTTTGTCGATGTGTTTAATTTGATTCTCGACGTAGATGAACTTACTGCCAGCGGAGTGTCGAACAAATTTCACCGTTTGGCCATCCTCTCCTTTCCTATTTACCTTCTTGTTGACTCTTTTCCCCTTGTTTACTAACTTCGCCATGTGGCCTCCTTGTTTTTAGTTTTGATTCCTTGGTCGGAACCAGCATTAAATATCAAGTGAGGTCATGTTTCAAATTTCAACTAAGAATAAACTGCTTTCCTGAAAGAAGCTCAACTTCATAGTCTGATGCGATGATAGTTCCATCTCTGTCTTCGTAATGATACTTATCCATGCGCTCTACTATAAACACTTGACCCTTTTCGCAAAAGCTCAAGTCAGTCTCAGTTACAATAAGCTCATCTCCGAGACTGAATCTCATCGAGTAGCCTCAATCGCAGCTTTGGCCGCAATACCTGTTACAACAACACCGAGAGCGAATGCACCGATTCCAATCAGCACCTTCTGAGCATTAGACTGGGCCAATGCTTTCTCCCCCGCTTCAGAGCGCTTCTTAAAGAACTCGATCTCTTTAACATCGAGAGTTCGTAAATGCTCTTGCGCCAGGATAAGCTTCTTTGAAAGCTCTAGCTCGTCAGCTTGTTTTGCAAGCTCTTGCATTTTAGGCTCTGAAACAAGCCAGCCATCGCAAATGGAAGTTGCTCCAGTTTTGATCGTCTGTACGTTCTTCGGACAGGCTTGAGCATAAATGGGATAGATGAGAAGAAGGGCGAAGAGGGTTTTCATTTCTGCCCTTCTGCTTCTTTCTTGGCGTAATCAACGCCCATCTTTAACATATCTTTAATAATCACTTTGAAAAGCTCATCAACCGGCTGAGTAATTGTTGAACTGTATTCAGCTTCTACAATTGCACCAATTTCTTCGTCAGTGAAATCGTGGCTAAACTCCAAGTTCTTGTCTTTCATTTCCACTTCAAAGCGCTGTTCTTTCAGCAAAGCTCCGAGTAATTGCGCAGTTTCGTATTTCATTCTTGCTCCCATGCAAAGTTTGTTTCATATCTACCGTAAGCATCGCGAACTAAAGGATCATCAAAATGGGGCGGAAACATTCCAGCTTTCTCTAATTGGAACAGGATTTCTCCGCCGTAGTTCGAGTACTTTTCTTCAATCACTTTATTGATTAAAGCAATAGCTTCAGATCGTTTCACTTATACAACTCCTATAAAAACAGCTTGAAAGAATTCCAGCGAACCAACTAATTCATTAGTAGGAATTCGAACTGCTTTAGCAATTCCAGTAATCGTGGTAAATTTCAAGCCAACTTTAACTGACATGATTCTGTCGATATTAGGAATATAGTAAACCAAAGTGGGGCATTTCATTTGCATGACCTTTTACAGAGCTTGTAATAAGCGCCGTCTAAGTATATGTTGTTTTGTTTGAGGAATTGATTAGATGTGTAGTGCTCGACGAGGAGGTAAGTGAAGAAGATGCTCGTTAAAACGAACCCTGTGAAAAAGCCTAAATATAGATGTGTTGAAAGCTTATGCAAGTGTTTATAGCCCCTCTTGGAGCTATATTAACACAAGTGCAACTGGTCAGATAGGCTTGAGCAAAGATTGCTTAAGCTATGGAACTGAAGCTGGGGCTCTCATTTTAACAACCTCTACAATTGGAGCATCGTCTAAGTGCTTATCAAAATAAGGCGCTCCAGCTTGCACCATGTAAGGGAAGAGCTTGAACAAGTCAGTGCTTGAGCTGCTATGATGAGCTAAGCTAGTTGCCCACACCATTTGCTCACCTTCATAGGCGTGGAGAGTGATTTTCTTTGAGTATATTGAATAAGAGCTTTTAACTTCCCTATAACCTGTTGGCCCATAGTTTTGAGTTCTTATCGTTCCGATCTGTTGCCCAAATTGGTTTGTAACTGTTGAGGTGGAATTACCGCCGTAAACTGGAACACTCTGAGTATGTGTGTAGTTTTCAGGATCTGAAACCTCATAGCTTAAATATACGATTAAATTAGCTTTATCCTTAGAACTAACTGGGACATATCCTCGCCCCTTGAGAGCTTCATAAACGACGCTGGCGTAGATTTTGAAGAGCTGGTTATCGTTCTCTACCTCGTTCATGCCAGTGCTTACAAAGACATTTCTAGAGGTACTATCAACAACCTTTATTGAGGTAATTCCTACTTTAACCAAGCTCTTATCCTGTCTAGGAACAGAAGCACAGCTTACAAGAACCAAAAGTAACAAGAATTTCATAAAGCTCCTTTTTTACTCTCTTCGGCATTCTACCATTAAACTTTAAATAACGCACTGCCGTAATAGCTCTTATGAAAAGATTAACCATACTACCATTATTACTGTTCATTTCATCCTGTGCTTCTCCTGGCCCATCTTGGGTGCAAGGGCTCTTGTCTGGCGAACAATCCGTTCGAGTGTACAATGGCTCTCGCATTCTCTACCGACAGCTTGGGCAATCCTGCCATCAAGCCTTCCGCAAAGCTGAAGCTCTCATAAGCCGGGAGTACGAAAACGCTGTTCCAGTTTTAGAAGTAGAGTGGCGGACAGAAGACTATTGTGCAGTTACTGTTTCAATTCCCTCTGGTCTGTCCCAGGTTAAAGAGGTTAAGTATAAGATTGGGACAACTAGAGCACAGCTCATGAAAGAGATCAAAGATTACATAAGCATTCAGTACGACTATCGAAGTACTTGCTGGAGAGAATACGGAGAAGCTGGTTATACAGTTCACGGTCACACTACAATCTGCTGGAAGCAATTACGCATTGTGGGAAGTTACTAGCCTACGCAAGGTTTGCACAGGTCTTTTGGGAAATTGGTACAAGTGTTAATGTTGTGCAATGAGCATAACACAATCAAAAGCTATTACTCGACTTAAAGCCCTGATCAAGAAAGAACTACCAGAAATACAACTAGGCCAATTCAACATCCCCCTTACGAACGAACTTCCTACTCCTAAGCTAAAGGACATCCTCGAAGAAGAGGTTGATGAGAAGTATTACCTTAGAAATGAGGTTGTTGAGAGGATTGTTAAAGAAGCGAATTTTCAAGAACGCCTAGTGAGCATGAAGCTGGGAAAGATATAAAACTCCTCTACGGCGAACCAGCGTATGGGGGGGGGCGACAAAGTCTCTACAAGCAAAAAGGCAGAGTCTACGACAGCAATGGGATTTCTCCTGCTTTAACAACTGAAGCAGATAAGAACGCCCATATTAATGAGGATGATTAATGAAATTAGGAAAAGACGTTAGCTATTGTTTAGATAGTAATTACGCCAAAGGCACTAACACTACTCTGAAGTCTCGACGTCAGCTCGTATTAGAAGGGGGGGGGAATTGAAAACTACAGTAGCATATTCTAAAAGCACTCGTGAGAATCATATTGATGTTAGGGGAAAAGTGGATGGAGAAGCAAATACAATAAGTACAGGTGATGGAGGAGCAAACATGAGTTCTCAAAATTTCGTAGCGGTGTACGATGCTTATAATGACAATGTTAAGACTGATGAAATTGCCTGTACTCTCACCACTAATGTAGGTAATCCCGCCCCAGGTAATGGTCAGCGCATGGTTCTAGATGAAGCTGGTACGATTAGAATTCGTAAGCTCACTCCAGTAGAATGTGAAAGACTTCAAGGCTACCCAGACAATCATACAGCGTATGGAAGAAAAGAAGATGGGACAATCTACAACATGTCTAACACCCAAAGATACAAACAATGTGGTAACGGAGTCAGCTCTCCTGTAGCCGCGACAATACTTACGTCACTAATTCCTGGCGATGAACAGGTTAGAGTTCAGTCTTTGTTCTCGGGAATACTCGGAACTGAGCTAAATCTTCCAGAGCGTTTCAAGTTAACTGGGACATGCGAATTTGATAAGTACGCTTCAGATGTAATTCGCTTCAACCATCCGAACACTCCCAACTTTAATGACGTAACTAAGTTCATTGAACGTACTGACGTCCCAGATTTCGATCTCCTGACTTTCGGATTCCCGTGCCAGTCTTTTAGTATTGCTGGACTTAGACAGGGGTTCGAAGACGAGAAGGGCCGGGGTCAAATGATTTACCACTGCTTCGATATTCTCCAGAAGCATAAGCCGAAGTACTTCCTCGCTGAGAACGTAAAGGGCCTGTTGAATCATGATGGAGGTAAAACCATAGTTGAGATTCTTAAAGGCCTGTCCCAGCTTGGATATGAAGTAGACTTCGAACTTGTAAACTCAAAGCACTTCGGACTTGCCCAGAATCGTGAGCGTATATTTATTTTCGGGAAGCTGAAATGAACTGGGCCAATACATTCACGTTCACAAAGCCAATGGCTGCTGGACAGTTTACAACTCCCCCCTCTACAAGGCTCTTAAGTAACGTCTTCGCTAAATCCCGCTTGAAACAAAGCTGCTTTTGCAATCTTACGCACTTTGGGATCTTCATGCTGGAGCAATTGTTCAAGAGCTGCTTTCATAAGCTCGATGCGAGCTTTTAATTGGCCCAGTTCTACAGAAATATTTACAATATCCACTATTAACTCCCTTGCGTGATTCTTTTCCTATAACTCTTCCAAGTTCTCTCAATCGAGCTGTGGCCCAAGTCTAATGAAATTCGCTCAATTGGCTCACCTAAGTTTATCATAATCTCAACATAGCCCTTTCTGAAAGAGTACTGCTTGTATCCTTCGCCCAATATCTTTTTGAGCTTATACACAGATGGAGCAGACAAATTAACATCTGACTTAATTATTGTGTAAGCAGCTTTTTGAAACGGGTGTGTGATTGCCACTTCTTTAAATCTTTTAGGTCGAGGAAGTGACACTAACTTAGCTTGGAAAATCTTAACTGAGTTTTTGCCAATGATGAGAGTTTTTACATCGCGGTTGTTAATCATCTTCACTTCGCTAGGCCTAAGTCCAAATCCCAAGCATACTACGCACCAGTCTTTTTCTTCTTGAGTAAGCTCATCAGAGTTGGCTAGCTTTGTCATAAGCTTAAGCGTTATGTCAGTGGCCTCTTTAGTGTTGCCGCCAGTTCTATCTAAGTACTTGTCACTGATTCTACCAATCTCATTACCTTTAGGCTTAGCTACCTTTTCAAAGAACTTGCCCATGCGCTTAGAATAGAACACTCCATAAGCATTCATATTATGAATAACTCTTGTAATTGTTGAAGGCGCTAAACCTTCAAGTTTTTTAAGCACTAGTCGATTATTCTCTGCCCATTGATCGGGGGCAATTCCCAGCTCTGCAATTTTTCTCATCGCTGTTCGCCAGTGGTAGTAAACTTTTGATGTCCTGAAATCTTCAGAATAAGAGTCGTTCTCGAGTTTCTTCTCAAACTCTGTAACTATATGTTCCGGTAAGTAAGCACACTTAACCAAGTCATTATGCTCTAAGGCTTTCGCATGAGTAATCTTGGCTCGATTTTCTTTGCCGTCTTTAAGCTTTGTCTGAGAGTTTAAACTTTTGGCATGTTTTCTAGCCTGGTCAATAGACATGTCCTCGTCAAACCCATGAATGGCCCATTCTTTTTTAGGCAGCATTCTTTCGACATATTCCGCATCTGGCTTACCAAGAGCTAATTTATCAGCCTCAGCATAAGATCGCATTCGTACATAATAAACTTCGCCATGCTTTTTGATGTTGAATTTAAAGCTCATGTAGAGATTATTAACAGAAATTTGGATTGAGTGTTAGTGAATTGTGAACTAGAGAGGAAAGTAACACCGTGGAAACCGTGGAAATAATTGCCATGTTTCTAGTCACTTTCCTCTTTAATTACAACCACTTACGTTTAAAAGTGGTGCCCGCTCGCGGAATCGGAACGTGGTAAAAATTACAACATACTCTAATCATTTCCAAGTGCGGTTATGAACGATGTCCGAAACTGTGCCTTTGATACGTTGAACTCTTTACACAGGTATTCATATTTAGCCCCTTCAAGTCGAAGCATTCTTATTTGATCTGCTATAGCTTTTGTGATTTTAGCGGCTCCGTAATTTGGTTTTTTGCCAGTCTGGAATGCGTGATAGTTGTTATGAGATTGGGTTACTAGTTCTAGGTTAGATATTGAGTTGTTTGATTTATTCGAATCAATGTGGTTAATAACTAAATCTGGGGCCAATGGAGTATTTCCATATTTAGCGAATGTTAATCTATGAGAAGTTATATTTTTACGTTTGTACTTGATGATCACGTATCCCTGGCTGTTAATAGTCCCAGCTAATCTCCATTGATTACTTGCGCTCCTCCTTCCTGTTCTAGTGGTCAGGGTCCAAACTGTCCCATCTTCTCTAACGTCGATGTCAGGATCTTTGAGCATTTCGTAGATAAGGTGGTCGTTTGTGATTTTGAGATTTCCGGAACGTGACATGAATATACTTCCTGTATTTGAATTGCAGCCGTCCTGGCTGAATTGAGAACTTGTTAATTACTTCAGTGCTTCGAAAAGCGGAGAGCCGGAGATTGGATGAAGCTCGTAGTGTCTAGAGTCGTAGCCTGTTGTATCGTTTTTGAATATGAGCGTTGGGGGTAACTTGCGAGTTGAGCTTGGAGCTTCGACCAGAGACTCAAGCTCGAAAATGCCTCCAACTTTGTGATCGTTCCAGTCGTAGTTGATGCGAACGAGTATGTCGCCAGGTTTAAAGTTGTTCATTTATTTCCTTATGCTGTAGACATGAAGGTTGTTTATAATCACGACCTTCCTGTAGTTCATAAACTCAAACACAATCCAAACGCTGGCCCTGCACCAGATTGTTCGTAACCTCACTAGCACTTCTCTAAACTGGGCCGCTTGTTCCAGTTATGTATTTTGCCGTCGCTGTTAAATACAACTGTTGTAGAAGCTCCATCGAATGCTACTTCGAGGAACATGCCGTTGCTTGAGATGCTCTTAACAATGCCCTTGTTTCCAAACGCAGTTACGCTATCGCCTTTAGCGAAAGCTTCTGAGGATGATGTTCCAGTGTTTGTGAATATTGCAGCGATTAAAACTGCTAAAGTAAATGCTGTGAATAATCCTAAGACATTCATATCTACTCCGTTATCTGAATGATAATGTTTTCTTATCGTGATCTAACCAACTCTGCGTTGTATGAAACATTGTGAGCAGGGCGCGAGAGGTATTCTTTGGCTTTATCAAATCCCTCAATAAAAGCTTTTGCCTCTGCTAAATTGTTACAATAAATTCTCTCCTCACAATTCCATGAATCAACTTCGTCACAATAAATTTCAACCGCAATTGTTTTTTCCATATTCTCTCCGTTATTCGATGATAATTTTCTTTATTGTGCTTTTTCTAAAAGCTCTCTTAGTATGAATCGCTGCATATCCTGACAGTCTTTTTATGACTTGCTACCGTTGCTATACTCAATCCACTCTGCTTCAATGTTTTGAATGGCATCATCTAAAAGTTTCTCAAGTTCTTTGTCTGTCATACTTACTCCGTTACCTGAATGATGATAAAGCTGCTTATCGTCGATTAGTTTATTAAGTTACCAAAGTAATGAATGAGCTTTTGATTTCCAAATACAATGAAGTCATAGCAAACGTGAGAAGCCATGATTGTCCCAAACCCTACTCTCTTGCCCCATTTATAACTAACGAAGTAAGGGTAGAAACTCAGCAGAGCTACAACAAGCCAACCTTGATACAAATGGCCCAGTCCAAAAACAGCAGATGAAATGACAGCTACTATATAGAACGCCCATCGTGGCAGAATCTTTTCTGAGCAGTAAATTAGAAGGTAGGAGAATACGAGATCCTCCCACCATACGAACAAGAGCGAAGTTGCATCTACTGGGAGAAGTGGGGGAAACCTCTGCAACAGTAAATTCAGAGCTAAAGAAATGCCCGAACCTATAACAATAACTTTAAAAAACCATTTGAAAGCCTTCATATCAAACTGGAGCGAACTTCTATCAAAAACAAAAGTCATTGCCAGAATGATTGCGCCAACAATCCAAAGAGCGTGTAGCAGTTCCATTAGCGCTTCTTCAAAAGAGCGCTGAAGATAACTGGGCCAACGAACAAGCCTGTAAAGAAGCACACGATTAAGCTCAGAGCAGGAGAAAATGGAGCGATAAAGGTCTGTGCCAATACTGCTACAATCGCTAAGATAATGATCGTAACGAAGAATGCTCCAAGATCAGACATAAAAGCCCTCCGTGGCTTGTACAAGGAACTTCCTGTTCCCGTTTCTGAATTTAGTATAACATTTGCACTATATTAACACAAGCAGTATATGCAAGATTTGCACAAGCTACTGTAAGTTACAGATTTTCCACGAGGCACTCAGCGCCTTTAATAACTGGAGCACCTGTAACCAAGTGCTTAGTAGTGCAAGCCTTGAATAGTCGCTTTGTACAAGCGCTCTGAGCTGTGAAAGCATCTTCTCGTATAAGCTGGGACACTTTGCGAACGTAGCCAGTGGACACAGCATCATCGCCGTGGCCTGGCCCAGTTTGTGAGCAGAGAGCTGCGATGAGCAGGATGAAGGAGTTCAATGTTAATCCTTTGGGAAATTTAGTCGTGCGAATTCGCCGTGAAGTTCTTTTGCTTTTACATCATAGGCTCTAGCGGCTTCTTCTTCAGTCTTGTGAATTCCTGCATGATAGCGTTTACCATCGTGTCTTACAGAAGCTTGCCAGCGCTCATCACGCTTATGATAAGTAACTCCAAGATAAATACTTGAGCCGCCAGAAACCTTCTTTCTGTTCTGTGCATTCTGAGCAACTGTTGCAAATCTTAAATTGGACTTTCTATTATCAAGCCTATTGCCGTTGATGTGATCCACAATTACATCAGGATCAGTAACGTCTAAAACCAACCTGTGCATTGATTGACTCTTTAGTTTTCCACCATCAACAAGCCTACGACTAAAAGTTCGAGCATACCCTGAATGAGTGTTCCAGCTAAAGGAGGACACTTTCTCCATGTCCTCCTCGTCGATGATTATGTCTACGCCTTTAGAGCATTTAATTATTTGATGGGACATACACCACTCGCACACTCAGCAGCAGAATCCTCAACTCCATCAATAATCGCAAGATTAGAAATCGGAGTAACTCTAGCCGAGTACGCTTCAAACTGCTCTTTAGTAATCTCTTCTAACGGGGCTTGTTGAAAGCCATGTTCAGAGTGGAGCAAGAATGATACAGTCTTCAAATTCTCGTTGTAGTTTTTAAAAAGCCATTCTTTAATCAGCACTAGCTCTTCTGGCCGATAGTAAATAGTTACAGACACTGCATTGTCGGACCATTCTTTCTGCAATCTAACGACTGTTTCAAGTTGGTCAATTGCGGTCATGTCTTTAGCGAGCTTAGTGCCTTCAGGAAAGCTGCAAGGGAAAGATACAACTACTGTATTGCGATCATCTGTTCCATCAAAGTTACGCTGATACTCAATGTCGTAGCCATTCTTGCGACAGGTTTCTACTAAAGGATTATTCGAAGCAATTCGAATTCTGCGAATGTGGTATTGAGCAAATCCAGGATGTGCTCCAGGTGTGACACCAGCCAACAAACTCAATGTCCCAGATGGCTTCACTGTTGTTAGTTTGATTGAAGGCGGGAAACCATGCTTATCTGAGTACTCAACGTCAAACTCTCTAAGCATTTTATAAGCAGCGCTTAACCAACTTCTCTGCTCATCAGAGGCTTGAAGATAGCCTGTAACTCCAATCCCCATTCTCATGTTCTTATGAACGATAGCTTCTGTTTCAGGATGGTGACAGTCAAGAGCCAAACTATGCTTAGCAATTCTGTAAATGTACTTGAGTACTTGATGAAGACGCGCTTCAGTTTTGATGTTAGGCAAATAATATTCTGCCAAACAGCAAGTCTCCTTATCTTCAAGAGATTGTTCGGCGCAAGGATTGAAACCGATTACACCTTTGTCAGGATACTGAGTTTCGCCAGCCCTACCAATAGACTGGGCCAGTTTGAGATTGATTAAGCCGTAAGCTTCTCCATTCCCCATGTAGCCTTGCCAGAATTGTTCTGGTAGCAAAGAGAAGTCATTGCATACAACTGAGTTATTGGACATTGCTCGCCAGTTTGGAATGTTCCCCAAATCCCAGCGCTTAGCATTTAGAAACTGAAGATCATCAGAGTCTCCAATTGCAAGTTGCGCACTTCTACGAACGTTGCCAGAAACTACTATGAAGCCAATGATGTTCATGACATCTAAACAATCAATGGGACGAACTTTCTTCCCCGATCTAGCAGTAAGCACTTTATGAATTTCGTTAATGCCCCAGCATAGTTCCTCTGGCCCAGCAGCTACTCCACCAAAGCCTTTAATGAGAGTGCCTTTATTGCGAATGCAAATCGTTGAGTAAGTGAAGCCTTTACCAGTAATGAAAATTGCCTCAAGAGTTTTCTGAAGAAGTTCAACCCAACCGGATCTTGAATCTGGAACAATATAATCAGCGTCTTTTGTGTCAAGTCTTGTAACCTTAACTCGCTTAGGTTTAGGTAACTCATAAACGTGCTCTCTTTGGATGTTAAACCCTACGCCACAGCCAAGCATCAACATGTCCATAGCCCATGTAAAAGGGCGTACAGGCTCGTTTACAAGCGTTACAGCACAATTCTGAAGCGAAGGTAATCCAAGTCTATCAACAGTCTTAGTTCCGAGTTGCCAAAGAAATCTCCCTGCAACAATACCTTCAAGCCCAAGCATCATGTCACGAACTTCAATTTCTTCTTCTGGAGTGAATCCGCACTTAAGCTGTTTATCGCAAGCCTTAAGTACACGCTCGATAGATTGTAGGAATTCTTCAGTAGCCGAATTAGCATCGTCTTCTTTTATTCGCCGTGAGTATGTTCTTTTGAAAGTAACGTAGCCGAGTGGGCCCCATGGTGTAGCAGGAATTTTAGCAGCAGAGTCATTGGACATTAACACACTCCTTGTGGTTGTCGTGAGAGCCTATATTAACACTGGAGCAGATTTTAGAAAATGCTTAAGCAAATTTAACGTTGGCGGGAATTTGTTTACTTGAGAGCTTGATAAAGAGGGGAATGAAAGACTTGCTCCAGTTCTACTTCAGAAGCATCCACCCACATCTCAAGCTGCTTGAGGTAATAGCGGTCACAATCTGCAAAGTATCGCGTGAAGTCTACTACACTGATTTCGTATGTCCAATGTGGGACAATATGAACAAGCACTACAACATCTCCACGCTTAAGCTTACTCATAAAGCTCCCATATTAGAAAAAGCAGCGTTACTCCAACGCCAATGAACAGGCCCGCAAGAAATGAAACAACGTCAGTGATCATTTAAGCGCTTCAGTTAGCGGCGTAACTATTTCAATCCTACTCTCGTCTACCGAAAGCATTTTCACGCCGTCTTGTAAGAGAAACACATGACCGTAATCATCTCGAGTGCCATAGCCAGAAACCATGAGCACAGGAAATGGCCCAGTTTTTTCTTCATTCCACAACTTCAGAGAGTGGTCGTACTTTCTGTTGATCACGAACACTTTCATGTTCTCGTAAAAGCTCATTTAAGAGCCTCTCTAAGTGGTGATCCATAAGTAAGGTCCGGCTCTAAGTTAGCAATGAACATTGAGTGCCAGCCATCTTCATCATCGTAATCGTGATTATCGAATCTAACGGCAACAATGTGATCTGTTTCGTATAACGGGGATATGACTACTACGCCAGTAGCTCTAAAGCCGCTATCAACTACTCTATCGCCTACTTTAAACTTGCTCATTAGTGGTTGAACTTTTTCTCGATCTCTTCATCGCTGTATTCTTTTGCCGCTACTTCTTTAATCTCTTCTTTAAGATGAGCCACTTCTTTTACAGCAGCAGCTTTTTCAGCTTTCTCGGGGAACTCGTGCTTGAACATTTCAGAGCTTGGTAGAGTGAAGAGGCGGTAGAAGTAAATGAGAGCGGAGATGCCGGTTAGGGCGAGGAGGGTGTTTTTGATTTTAGTCATGGCGAGCCTTATGCTTTTTGATATAGTTTATAGCAGCGGATAACTTATTTGCATCTTCCTCGAAGAGGCCCAAGCCTCTGTTACATTTGAGGCACAACAAGGATCTGATCTTTCCAGTGTCGTGATCATGATCCACAGCAAGAGACATAGCTTTTTCATTGCCCTTACTTGAGAACTTTTCAGGTTCTTTGCAGATTTCACAAACTCCATTTTGAGCTGTAAACATTTTCTGGTAATCATCAAGTGATATGTTGAATGCTCTCATGAGCTTATGGTTTTTATTAGCTTCTGGAGTTTGGCTTGCGTGACTTTTATGACAATTCTTACAAGTGTAGCAACACTCTCTTTGCATTGAAGCGTTCCAGTTAGTTCCCAGAACAAGAACACAACTACAATGAATACAGGTAGGGTTTTCCTGACGCTTTCTTTTTTGCTCCATTTTCAAATCAAGGCTTGCGCAATTTAAGCAATTCCTAACATACCTATCTTGACCAGATTTAGTTACATAGTGTCTAAATTTTATAAGAGGCTTAGTTTCGTTACATCTAGTACAGGTTTTCATCATTGCTCCTATACCATATTAGCACTTATACTAATACTGGTATAGACTTGAGCAAATAGTGCTTAAGGTCTAGTGGCCATCTTTCCAATTGTGGGACACTGCTGGAGGGGCTTTCAAATCAACACTTAATTTAGTTGTTGTAGTCATCGCTTTCTCAATGATTTTCGTTGCAAGCTCTACGTCTTTTTCTGGAACATTCATAATAGCCTGATCATGGATAGTTGCACAAACGTAGCCGTCGATTCTTTGAGCCTTGAATTGTTTATTGATTTCAATCATTGCAACGTTGATGATACTTGCAGATAATCCCTGGATCTGGACGTTTTTTCCGTTGTTAAGTCCATTCTTATAATCTCTATAGAGCGTTTGAACTTCAGCCTTAGCTTCATCGTATGACATCGTTCTCGATAGCTTGGAAGTTAAGTCCTTCTTGTATCTCCAGTCGAGAATACGATCACCATGTTTTTTGTAAATCTCTTTTACCCTCGGCAAATGTCTTACTCGTCCTGTTTGTACTCTGATGAAGCCATGATGTTTGACGAACTCCTCAGACTCCTCCATCCAGCAAGCCAAATCAGGGAATCCACTTAAATAACCTTCGATGAGAGTTGCAGCCTCTTTCTTTGAAACATTCAACGACATCCCTAAAGCGTAATCACCGAGGCCGTAAGGAATTCCCAATGAATAAGCCTTACTCTTCTGTCTAACTTGTTTGTTCACTTTGCCTAAGTAGTTAGGAGCTTTCTTGTCAGCGCTTACGCCCTCTAGCTTTTCAGTCGCTATAGCGATAGTTGAATAAAAGTCGTGACCTTTGCGGAAAATATCTCTAAGCCTTTCATCGTTTGAAACATGACTAAATACATGTGGCTCAAGAGACTCGTAATCGCAATCAATAAACACTCGACCCTCTTCAGCAATGAAGAAGCTTCGAATAATGTTCACGTACTTTAAAACAACTGGAGCAAGCTCCTCTTCTTCTTTAGGTCTTGGCATTTGCTGAGCATCGCCAGAGTATCTTCCTGAAACAGTCCCATGCTGCTTATACGTGAAGTAATAATAGCCATCTTCATGAGCGTCGAGAAAGCGGTCAATGTAAGTGGAGCTGAGTTTAAGTAGCTTATTGTAGTTCGAGAGCTTCTCAGCCCAGTTTAGTTTGTGCTTGTCCGCAAGAGCTTGAATCATGTCATCATCAAACTGGGGCTTTCCTCCAGGTGTTGTTCCAAGAGGCTTTATGCCCAAGCACTCAAACGCAATATGTCCCATTTGTGGTTTTGAGTTAATGTTTATCAAGTGCTCGTCGTTTTTGATGAACAGTTTCCAAGATATATTGAAGTTCATTCCAGGATTTAAAGTAGCTTCGCCCTGTAAAAAATGTTTTGCAGCACTTTCTGGCAAAGAAGATATTCCTTTAGCAGTTAGGGAGTATTTTCCTGCCGTCGTCTTTGGCAATGGTAAATCAAACAATGCGCAAACTTCTTGGGCAAACGCGCCCTTGTTGCTTGGGGGGTAAAGTTCCTCGGCCTTTTGCTTCTGCCAATCTAAAACTTCCGGAATAGCGTTTAAATCAGCGAGGATGTCTTTTTCAAGAGCAGCCATATCAATAGCTATGTCGATCTTAGCTTGCTCAATAAGGGGCAAATCAAGCTTCACCCCATGATCTTCCATGGGAATTGTAACTTCCTTATACAAGGGCATTACTTCAGTGTCGTAGAAGAACTCTTCCAAGCCTTCTTCAGCGAGCTTTTCGTTATAGTACTGGGCCAATCGAAGAGTTAAGTCAGCATCTGCGCAAGCATACGGGCCCATTACCTCGAGGTCTGCTTTAAACATCTCTTTATTGGACTTAAGCCATGTCCCACCATTAGCAATTACGTTCGCTTTAAGGGTTATTTGCTCCTCATTAGCAGCAACTTCTATATCTCCAAGACCAATCTCATGAGCAAGCTCAATAGCTGTCTCTTTAAGTCCGAATGTCCCATCTTCTTGTACGGTGTGCTTCATGAGCATTCCATCAGCAAGAATAGCTGGGACAATATCTATGCCGAAATCGTTCTTCACAATGCGAGCATCGAATGAGCCGTTCCAGGTTATGAGGTCTTTTTTACAAAGTGCTTTCAGGATATGCTCGAACTTATCTCTACCCCAAACTGGAACAAGCTGTTGCGCTAATTTGTCCCAGGTTAAAAGCGGCAAATAGAAAGCAGTTCCGATCTGCCCACTCACTGAGAGGCCGATTACTTTGTTCTTGCGAACGTTGAGGCCGGTTGTTTCAGTATCGAAAGCGAAGTACTCAAACTCTGAAATGTGATTTCGGAGGAGTTCTAATTTTTCGTTATCTGTCACGATTATGTAGTTCTTATTCATTAACAACCAAGTCCATGCTCGTGAGAATGTAAAAAGCCTCAAGAGATACTCTCTCAGACTGGGACAATTTCCCCCCAGCAGCGAGATTCTCGTACAAAGCGTCTAAGTCGTGGCGTTTGTAAGCGTCGATGTCCATTATGCAGTAGTCGTACAAATCAGCGTCGCTTAAGCCTTTAATCGAGTTCTTGATTGTCTCAAGCTCGTAAATGACGAGGTTTAAGTGCTGTTGGTGAAGAGCTTCTTTATTCACTGGAACATCCTGTTCGTGAGGGAATTATTATTTGAGAGCTTGCCAGAGGGGGGAAAGAGTAAGTCCATGAGGGGCAATACTGTCTGATGTGCAGACTTGCTTTATGTCTAGTTCATAAACGTGGAGATTATTCCAAGTCTTTTCACGAATTCCAGTTATAACAGCTTGAGTTCCAATAGGAACCCCGGCAAAAGGGTCTTTGGAAGTTGTAACTACAATATCACCAACGTTAAACTGCATTTTTTCCATCCTGGATAGCTCGTTTAATCTGATACAAATCTCGCTTATCAAGCTCTTGAGGAGCAAGCTGTTTGCATACTATTAATATAGCATCATCTTCAACTCCTGACAATGCTAAACTGAAGCAAAACCTGTTCAAAGCGTTGGTCCATTCGCCTTGCAAACCTGAGTGTGCATTTCGAATAAAGAAATCAACAGCTTCTGGAACAACCGAGCGCTTTTCGCCGTAAATTGCTAGAACAGTTTCTGCAATGTCCCCAGATAGCGGAAGCATAACTTGCTTAGGCCCCTGGTTTTGTTCCATTTTCTTTTCTTCTGGTCGCCTCGGCTCAAACAGCTTTCCTTCAGTCCAAAAGCCATCTTCGTCTGTACTCGAATTGTAGAAGCGAGCTAAGTCTTTACATTGCTCATCCACTACTCCGAATATTTCTGCCCCGCTAAGCCAAGTGGCAATATAAACATCTGGGACAGTGATCGGATAAGCCAAGGGCAAGATAATGCGGAACTTGTGAAGCTCTTCAGAGTGAGAGGGGGAAGGTAAACAGAGACAAGCTAAGTTATGTTTTTTAACAAGCACTTTTGCCTCGTCAATGGTTAGGCCATCGTCGATGTCATAAACGAGCAAGTCACAGCTTATGAAGTTCGCAGCATCTCGCTTACCGGAGAATGTGAAAGGGCTCCAAGCGTTGTTTGTAACGAAATGGAGCAGCTCTTCGTCGTCGTTGAACTCGACAGTTGTAGGGAGGTTTTTATCGCCGCTTACTTGATAGCCGACGATGATCTTCTCGTCCTTGTTCTTTGGGCGGGGATTGGCCTTTGGCCAAATACTAAGTCTCATTTAAGACCTTGGAAGTTGGTTTAAGAAAGTTTTCGCTAATTCGAATGAGCCATGACTTGAATTCTTTGTAACTCATGCTATTCTTCGCTTGATTACATAAAATGCAGCAAGGTAGACAGTTACTGTATACATATCCTTTGACAGGATCTTTCTTATCAATCCCACATAGCATTTCCTTGTCGGATATTGATGGATGAGTCCCATTGCAATAATGGCATTTCATACTAGTCAATTCCTTAAACTGCTCGACGGTCAAATCAAAGGGTATTCCACGCTTACTTGCTCGGCTTAAGTAATTTGAGTACCCTGTCGAGCCGTGTTTATAAAATGGATTGAGCTTTCCTGATAATTTAGGAACCTTGATACCTTTTCTATGTATGCCAGATTTTATAGCGCTACATTTTTTGCATAATGTTGTACCATCTACTAACCACCCAGATTTATTTGAATTAGGTTTTGCTAAATGCTTATAAGGGATTTTACGAGCTTGGTTACAAACTTCACAACATACAGGTACTTTTACATCGCTATAAGGTGATAGATCTTTAACTTGAACCGTGATTGCAGTTCCAGTAAGCACAGTAGGTAATCCGTTTCTATTTATGTACTTAGGAATTTCATACCCAAGGCTTTCAAAATGCTTTTTCCTTCTTGGATTTATAAGTACTTCAATCTCTTCTACTAAGATCACAAGCAACTCCCTGCTTTTGTCGCCGCATCCTGTGGCTTAGACCATACTAGCACATGTATTAATATAATGCAATAGCTATTTAAGCGCCTCCCATAGCGGGGATTTCCAAATGTCCCAGTATTCAATTTCCTCGTCGTAGAACACCGCTAAGCTTGGCGGATACAATCCTGTTTGAGCGTATGCAGATTCTAAGCACACGCCCTTGGGAAAAACTTCTACGACTGTTTGAGGCTTGTCGTTGTAATGGCTGTTCCAGATTGGAACGACCTTATCGCCAACTTTAAAGCGGCTCATTTGAGAGCCTTGTAAAGGGGGGAATTGTAAATAACCTCATGAACAAGCTCTTTAGGAAGACTCCAACTAGTCTCAACTCCATTTGTAACAGAGTACTGAACTCCATCGAAGCCTGTGACTACAAAAATTGGATTACTCCAATAGCGTAGATTGACAACCCTATCTCCAATTTTAAAGGTCATCACCTACACTCCCGCAGAACTTTTCAGTGATTGTTACAAACTTCCCGTCTTTGGTTTGAATCTCTTTCGTAATGTCGTAAGTAAAAGCTTTCTGCTTCTCTTCTGCCGATTTCATTTCTAGGAGAGAATTATAATACATCTTGAACACGCTCAATTCAGCGCTGTTCATTTTTCTGAACGTTCTTGTTTCGTTATCGTAGAAGAGAAGCTTGTTTTGCCCCTTCTTCACCTTGTCGTCTTTATGAGCTTCACGAGTTTTCACATAGCCCCAGGAAAGAACGGACATTTTCGCATCTTCCTCTAATCTAAAAATGGGCCGGTGTATTTGAATGATGTCAGAGCAAATATATTTCATTTGGCTACAACCGAGAACTGAATCAGCATCTAAAGGCACTTCGCCCTTTTGTCCGCTGCTCTTGTTAACCTGGGCCATAGCTATTCCATAAGCATTAAGCTCCACGCACATCTCTTTCAAGACAATGAAGAGCGAGTTCAATGTAGAAGCGTCGTTTTCGCCAAGACAGTGAACGTGGTCAATTGCAAATGTAACAATGTCTCCAACAACTTCTCGATATCGCATAAGTTCGCGCTTAATCCACTGAACACTCACTTCTCGAGACTTTCCGTTTGAGTCGTAACGAGAGAGGATGAACAAGCGCTCGGCAAGTTCTGGATGTCCTTCAGTGATTTTGTACCATCTCTGTGCAATCTTCTCGTCAGTCATTTCAAGAGAAACGTAAACTGCTGAGCTTTTGGGATTGTTCATGAGTATGGATTTAAAAAACTGGAGCACGACCTCGGATTTACCTACGCCAGAGTCTCCAATCAAGCCGCCGAGTTCTTGTCTGCTCCATTTGTTGATTAAACAATCAAACTCATCTGGGCCATTTACGAAAAGCGCTGGGTTCATTGCTCCAGTTACTTTTCCGCTTCGTTTTAAGTCGGCAATCGAGGCAATACCCGTTTGCTCTTTGCGAGTTTTATCAAATTTCATTTTTTGTCCCATTTTTTATATAAGTGCTTGGTAAAGGGGCGAATAGTAGATGCTTTCTAGTTCCAGCTCATGTTCCATGAATATAAAAGTTCTATTGCCAAAATTAACTTCAACGGGGTATAAGCGTAAATCAGTAATGTTATCAACTGTCCCATTTTTTAAATAGAAGCTATGGTCATCTTGTCTTATGTGGCCAGTTACAACTACCCTATCGCCTACTTTGAATGTTTTCATTTAAGCGCTTTCCCCAGTGGTGTGTAAGTTTGCAAGTACCAGTTCAAGTAGTTCTCATAAGTCATCTTCTTGCCGCCCTCAATCCAGATACTGCAGAAGTCGAGCACTTTAATGTTGTGGTGTTTAGCGATTTGAGATATAAGCATGTACTCAATATCTCCTCGCTGAAGCAAAACTGGAACATCACTCATTTGAGAGCCTTTCCCATTCTTCATACTTCAGCAAGTTTGGAATGAAACCATCACTCTTCGATTGATTTATAGCCGTAAAATGTTTTGATGCTTTCAAGATTCATCTCCAGTGCTTCTCGATGTTCGGGAAATTCTTCGATGCAAAATACAATTGCCGCTGCAACAGGAAATGAAAAACTGGCGCAATAATAACTAAGCTTTGTAACGTCGTTATTAAAGCGCCTGATGTGACGAATTAGGTCTTCTTTTCCATGTCTGTAGTCGGATACTTTAAATACCACTTAATCTTCTTGCACAATTTGCAAATCAAACTTAACGAAAGCAAGCTTTCCGTCAGCAGCAAACTGGGCCGTCTTCTCATCGTACTCAGCTTCGTCGATCTTCCCGCTCTTTAACATGCGGTCGTATTTAGAAGTGGGACGTTCAACGTTGATGTACTTGCCGATTGGCTTGCCATCAAGCTTGAGACGATCAATAAAGTTCTTGTCAATCTCGATGTAGTACTGTGGATTGCCGTTAGCATCTTTCTCTTTCTTAGTTTTCATTGAACCGATAGCGTTGAATTTTTTAGCCATTGTTTATTCCTTTGTTTCTTCTGTTTCTGTTCCATTGTTATTCTCGTTCTGCTGTTGTCTGAGCATTTGCTCAATCACAACCTCAACTCCAAGAGCTACAAGAGCATCTTTCACGTTCTTAGAAGCTGAGAAAGCTTTGATCATAGCTTCAGACTCTTTGCTGAAGTCTGCTGTTTCAAGAGGGTACTTTGTAGCTGCTACAAACAAGCGCTTAGCTTCTGAGTGGCCAATCAAAGGTAACTGCTCTTCGATTGAATTTAAAGCTACGTCGATGTCTTCTTGAAGCCTGTGCTTCACTTCTGCTTGTGGGACAATTTTAGGTGCGTCCATTTAAAGATCCTCGCTTGGTGCTGGTTTAGATTTGCGGAAAGACTTATCTCCAGAAGGTTTTGGAGCTGCTTCTACTTGCTTAGAGAGGAGTGGTCCGCCATTTGTCGGAGTGTCTTTAGTAACAACTGAGGTACTTCCCTGAGATCTGATTGAAGGAGTTTCTAAGTCAGCTTCAGCCATATCTTCAGTAGGAATTGAGAAAGTTTGAATAAGCGCATACTTTAAAGCTGCTGAAAGAGCTTTGTTGGTAGCTTTATCTCCGCTGTCTAATCCTTCAGAGGGAATTGGGCCAATCGTAACTTTAGAGCCATCTTCGGCGAAGAAATCGTACTCCATGTTTAGCTCAACGTGCTTATCAATCCCTTTCTTGCCGCTTGAACGTTCCACTTCTTTGATTTCCACGTTCTTGCTTGTACAACGTGGGGCCATGAAAACCCCATGCTTTGTGAGAGCTGGATAAAGAGCATTTACGAACTGATCCACTCCACGAAACTTAAAGCCTTGTGCTTGGTTTTTTTGATCTTTGCCGATGTGACCTATTTCCTTCATCACTTCGGACATTTTTTTGTAAATTAACTGGGACATTTTATAACCCCAGGTTTGAGATCGTTGATACAATCGCATCGTCTTGAGCACTCTTCAAAGAATCTCCGAAGCCATAAGCTGAGCTTCTACGAACAACAACTGGACCTTTCTCAGTAGCTTCGAGGATTTGCAAAACCGCTTTTGCAACGAACGTTCCAGTTGGGGCAGAAACTTGCTCCACTCCTAAATCGTAACGGTCATGTTTAGCGTTCAAGTTCTTAATTGCACTACTTTTGGTCATACTTACTTCCTCTTGCTTTGCGCATGATCGTTTCATGCGTAAATTGGTTTAATTTATAAAGGGCTATTGCCGTATCAATCGTGTCGTTCAACGTATCTAAGCTTTCAATTGCTGCTGCATTTTTACCAATGTCGTACTTGATTTTCACAAGGCGATATTGACCTTTCTCATTCTTGATTAGGCCAACAGCGTCTGAATGGAGATCTTCTAACTGGGCCGTTAACGTAGCTTCAACAGGCTTCATTTCTTTCAGCTTCTCTTGCAAGTCGCGAATGATTTGTGCCAGTTCTTTTTTGGTTCTGTCTTCGAGTGCCATGGATTTAGTCCTCTTTCTTTTTGATCAAGCCTTCATAGTTGTTGTGTTTGCAAATTGCGTAAAATTGGCACATTCGCCCGAAACTGAAGCAAGACTTGAAGTTCTTTTCAAATGCACCAGTATTAATACTATACACTACTTCTTCAAATTCTGTGAAGGTCTGAGCAAATATTGCTTCGGGTATAACGTCCTTCAGAATTTGCGTATGAATTACAGGAGCTTTTGCATAAACCTTCTTCTCGATAACTACATAAGCTGCTTTGTTCGTTTGCTTATACTCGCAGTAAGTAGCTAACTGGGCCGATTCAGCAGTGTCTGAGAGCTTGTAAGGCTTTGATGAAGTCTTGTTGTCGCAAACGTACATTGTCCCAGGTTCTTGAACAAAACTCGCTGTGAAGTCGATTAGCCCCGTAATTTCATCACCAGCTTCATTCTTGACTGAAATTTTCTCTTGAATGCTATACACTTCGAAAATCTGGGGCATGATTTGATTACGATAAGCTTCAACCATGAGGTAGCCTTTCTCGACCAACGTAAGCCATGTAATGTAGTTAAAAACTGGAACATCGTCCTGAGAGAGCTTCTTTTTCGCCTTAGTATGAGCTTTGCAACTCTCCATAAAACCGAGAACACTTTCTTTCGCCTCTTCAACAGATTCGCCAACTGCAACATCTGGCGCATATTCTTGTAGGAGCGCAACAGCTTGATCAGAAAGAAGCTCTGGGGTAAAATCAGAGGCATAATAATCAGCAAAAGGGCTTTTTGATGCTTCGACAATCGTTCCATCATCTCTCCGAACGTTGCTCATGTGCTTATAGAAAATACCCTCGGCAGTTTCATCTAACTGGAGCAATTCTTCTGGCGTTTTTATTGGCTTTTTATCAAGTAGTAGTCTAGAAAACGCTTCATCAAGTGCTGAGCCGAAGAAAAGGGCGGAGAATATTTTCTGCCCCCTAAGCTTCTCAATGTAATGAAGGCGGTACTTTTCCGAGCACTCTTTATGAGTGTTCTTGCCGGAGTGGCTGATTCGCATGTTGAACATCCTGTTCGTTTGCTAAATGTTTATCGAAGTGCCTTATAAAGCGGAGACTCGTAGATAGCTTCTAAAATAACTTGAGACTCTTGAAAGCCGTGACCGTCAGGCTCGAGGTTGTCGGGAAAAATAACATCGTCTTGACCTCTGAAGTAGTTAAGCACTGATCCAACTGTGAATTTTTGTCCCACTTTTCTCATTGAAGGCGTGTTTTTATCGCATATAACAACAACCACATCGCCAACTTTGAACTTGCTCATTTACGACATCTCTGTTGACTCGGGGGAACTCTCTCCAATGGCTCAGGATCTTTAGAGTAGCCTTTCGATAGCCGGTAAATCTGATTCACAGTTTCTTGAACGATGATAAAACTTGAATCTGTGAAAGATATTTTGGATCTACTTATGCAATCATAAACACTTGTGATGATTGAGGTATTGACTAGAACACAACTTCCATCTTCGAGGTCTATTAATCTAATAAGCATACTTTCTCCTGTTTTATTCAAGCTCATAGCTAATCACCTGTTTCAATCTTGGCGTTCCAATCTTATCGACAAGCCCAAATTTCTTAGCTTCTGAAGGATTTAAGAACTTGTCCACGTTCTTATCGAAGATTGCCTTCATCTGCGTTGGAGTTTTCTTGCATCTTTTCGCAAGCACTTTCAAAAGCTGATTATTGAGCTTCTTAGTTTCTTTCACGCTCGTTTCCATATCTGCAATTGTGCCGAAAGTTCCTGAGCTTACTTGATGAATCATCACTCTTGAATTTGCGCCAATGTATCGCTGATCGCCATAGCTCAAAAGCACTGCTCCAGCGCTCATAGCAGTTCCAGCGCACACTGTAATGATTTCGTTAGGCAAGCTATCGAGAGTGTCTAGGATCTTGTTTAAAGCATCTACAGAGCCTCCGTAAGAGTTAATGTAGATAACAACTGGGACATCTGCCCCAACTTCTGCATGTTTGAGAATATCTTGGCGAAGCTTGTTCGCAGTTTCGGCAGTGAAATCACCGCTCATCCAAATTTCTTCGAGAGTCATTCACAACCTCCTGTCGTGTTTTTTTACTTAAGTGCTTGGCCAAGGGGGGAATGATAAATCTCATCTAATATGAACTCATCTTCCATAAAAGCGCCTAGTGCGGTAGAGTTTTCAGGGCAAAGAACATAACAATCTCCTTCGAAGTCCGGCAATGAAACGATAAAGCATTTTGTTTCGGCGGCAATAACTCTATCATCTACCTTATACTCTCTCACTTTGCAGCTAGTGGATGTCCTTCAGGGAATTCCGTTCTCATAGTCACTTCATTCTTCTTTCCGCCATACTTCAAAAAGCGTATTCCAGAAGCTTGTCCCAGTTTTGAATCTAGCTTAGCAATTGATGCATAAAACAAGTGCGCAGGATTAAACCACTGGAACTTCCCCCAGGTTTTTAGAAGGAAGTGGCGATCAACTAATCGAACGCTAAATGCAAACCTATAAATTTGATCAAGTGAATTCTCCCAGAAATAGTTACGATGCCTATTCAAGCTGGGGCGCAAATCCCAAAGCTGCTGAGCAAGCTTGAGGGGGGAGAATTTAGGAATTGCATAAGGACTAAATGACCAGCCTTTCAAGTGCTCTGGTTCGAGTAAGCCTAAAGCTACCATACCAAGAATCTCGTCGTGCGAAATCGGCGGCAGTGCTTTTCCTGGGCTTCTAATAAGCTTTCCGTTCATACTGCAAAGATCAAAGCATACCTCTTGCATAATTGGCACAACTGGGCCGTAAATGCGAACGTAATAGGCAGTGTAAATCCAGCTATTGTTACAAGGAATTGGATTAGCTTCTGTTACAGGCTTATCGTGAAGTCGCGAGTATTTGTCCCAGTAGTTCATTAGAGTCTCCCGATTTGGACATATCCTTTGGCCTCAGAAAACTTTGAAACATAGGTATTATCGTAGGTATTCTCCACTAGATGAATTGTCCCAGTTTTTTTATTCATATAAATCGGCTTATAGTCTTCTTCTAAAGCTACAAAAGATTTGTTATCTGTATAGACAATTTTTAACCCAGCGTTCATGAAAGCCTGGTTGATCTCTTCGCCTATATGAAATCCAAAAACTTCATATAGTATTTCTGAGACTAAAAACTCCTTATCCAAGTTCCAGCCGCCTTCAGGATCTTTAAAATGCTTCAATGTATCCTTGACATGAGTTTCAATCAGTCGCTTTAACTCGGCAGAAGTTTTATCTACTCTTTTTAGATTTAGTTTTCGTTTAGGGAACTTCATTGTAATATTCATTTCTCTTCCTTCACGCATAACTGACACGCGCATTTGTAGGTATCATCGTTAACAAGCTCGAGCTTTATGCAAGAGCTTCCGACAGTTGAAGGAGCGCTCATACTTGCACCATTTTGAAGTTCTCTGCCCCTTCTTTCGCTTCCATGTCTTTCAGGAATTCGTTTTTACTTTTGTAAATGAGAGCGCTACTGTCTTCGTTCCAGTAGTCGAAAAATCCGTAGTTCGTTTCGAGCATATAGCCGCTAAAGAATCCGGCTGAAGATGCTTTGGTAATAACTTCGTAATAGTAAAGCTTCATTATTCTTCCTCTCTATGCTTGAATAGCTTTTTCATTCTTTGCCTTCTAGAAAATCATAATACCTGCCGTATAGATCGTTCCAGTATTCAAAACCCTCGTTCGAACCTACCCAAAGGAAAGCATGTTCCAAGTCGTGAGATTTAGTAGTAAGCAAAGGCTTCTTACAATTCTCAACAAACTGTCCCAATGCCCTTTCTCTCGCTAAATACAAGAGCTGAAGATCGTATGAGTGCTTGAAGATTTCAGGAGCTTCTGGTCCATTTTCTTCTTCGGTGATCTCCTCAAAGCCCGCATCAAGCTCTTCGTCGTCAAGCTTCTCGATTCGATAAAGCTGGAACAGAGAAAAGGCGAGGAATATAAGAAATACGCCTGTTAGGATGAAGAAAATAGCTGTGATAATTTGTACTAAGAGATTCATAATGTGCGTCCTAAAAAGGAGCGCATCATAGCGCTCCTTAAGTAGTGTATTTAGTTAGCTGGTTTAGTTACAGTAGCTTGATCGAGAGTTACTGCTGTTTGCATAAGAAGTCTTCCGTTCATACTTGCGCCAGTTTGAAGTGCTGCTGCTGTTTGACCAAGGATAATGCCTTCAAAATGAGAGCCTGTTCCGATTTCTACAGCCTCAGCTACAACAAAGAAGATGTTTTTAGGATTTACTCCGCCTTGAAGAATGATGCTTTTGTTTGCTGCCATTGTGAGACCGCCAGCAATTTGGAAAATGAATACATCGTTTGGTCCACCATTTAGATAAACTGTGTCGTTAATGAGAACAGTATTAGTCCATTTGTATAAACCTGGGACAAGAGTTAAGCCGCTAATATCGCCTCCCATCAAGTTCAGTTCGTCAGGATTTGCACGACCAGCTCCATCTTCATAAGCAGCTTGCATGTCTAAGACAGCTATTGTTAAGTTATTAGGAGTAGGAACTTCGCTATTTGCGCCGTAAATTCTACCTGTAACTTGAGGAGAAGTGATGAACTGGTTAGAAGCATCAGCTCCGCCGTCGTCAAAGCCTTCTAAGTCTGAAAGAGCGGCAGGACTAATTCCCAAGTTGCCAGTGATTGCAGAGTTTGGAACAGTTGTAATAGCTGTTTTGGCAAGAATTACATAATCCCCAGAGCTTCTGAGGTTAATTGCGTTTGGACCGAGAAGTTGTCCGGGATTTCTGAAGTTGTTTGGGCCATTACCTGGACCATTGTTTGATGATGAAGACGACTTACCTTTCGATGAGCCTCCACAACTTGCTGCGAGTGATAGTACTGTCGTTAGTACTACGAGGTTGATAAACTTAAACATTTGTTTCCTTTAGAGCATCATGCTCTGTTATAGATTGGCGACAATCTTTTTGTAGTATAGAAATTTCTTTGGGTGCTTCAGACGAGAACCGCCTCGGACACCTAAATTAAAGCAATTTATCCAAGTGTTATCGAGCTGATGTTTGCACTTGTTCATTGCTCGCTTTAGAATAGCTGTTCCATATTTTATGTTTGTGCAAGGGTCGAAGAGCATTAGCCGTGAAACTGGGACATGCTCTGGGCGAACTTGCATAAGTCCTAGCTCGCCAACTTGGCCAACAGCTCTTGCATTGCCGTTGCTCTCGACTTTAATCACGGCTTGAGTGATTTGAGGGTTAATGCCGTTAAGGGCTGAGTAGAAGTAAATGCAGGATAAGATCGAATTCATGCGCTCCTCCTGAGCTGGGCCAAGCTTCTTGCTTAGCGGGGACTTGAATCATATTAGCACAAGTATTAATATAGTGCAATAGCTTATTACAACAGTGCTTGACCAAGGTAGGAAGACATGAGTTTGCAGTAGGTTAGGTACGTTTCATAAGACTCTGTAACGCTACTTCTCTTAATCAACCCTTTCCACTGCTCAAATGTGAAAGAGCCTCCATGATGAGCGTTAAGCCCTAATGGGGTTATCTGCTGCAGTGGTAATGGCTTGTCCCAGTTCATACATATTTCCAAGTTTTGAATAGTTTTATATTTGTGATCGTACTTTTTCCTACTCCATACCTCTCTGCTATTACTCTATGAAAATCATTAGAAGCTCTTATCTCTTTCACTTGCTCAACAGTGAGTTTTGCTTTGTAATGAGCTTCTTCGTTTGAGCAAAGTCCCATTTTAACTGCATGATTTTGATTATGTGAACTATCGCACCACTCTAAGTTATCAGCATGGTTATTAACCTTGTTGCCGTCCTTGTGATTAACCTGTGGAAGGTTTAGATCATTTGCCAAGAATGCTTTAGCTACAAGCCTGTGAACTAAAAACCACTTACGCTTATCCTTTCCGCCGAGTCTTACTGAAGCTTGGTAATAGCCGTTTCGTTTGAGAGTTAAACTACAAACTACGCTTTCGTATTTTCTTATTCCCCCATTCAGAGGAACTTCTCTAGCGACTGTGCGAACATTTCCAAAGTTTGAAACTTCTAAGTAGCCTTCATAACCATCAACTTTTTTCCACTGTTCCATTATTTCTTTCTCTCCGTGATTCGAACTATTCTGCCAAAATCTCCAGGAGGATTTTGATTCCCAACGACAACCCACATGAAAGGAATGCCAGGGTTGTTAGGTCTATCTGACGAATCCATATCGCCCATATACGCTATGGCATCTACCTTCAGCTCTACTGCCTTTGTAATTGCGGCCTGATAACTTGTACCGCCGTTGCCGTAACGCTTATGTGGTTTTTTCGGATCGAAGTCGTATACTGCTGCAACTCCTGTATCAGCATCAATACACACAATCTCAATTCCCATTTTATGAATCTCAGCTACCTCGGCGAAGAATTGAGCAAAAGCATCATCCCCAACAGATCCTGAACTATCGAGGCATACAGCTATCTTCAACTGCGGCTTCTTCTTTCTTCCCGAAAGTCTTAAGCCCTCGCCGTAAATGTCTCTGCGATTTCTCCTGTTACGAGTTCTTGTGAAATCATATCGAAGAGCACTTGTAGCAAACTGGCGCATTTCTCGCTGCCAATTCACAGAAGCTTTATTCATATCAGCAATCTCTTTCAACATGTGCTGGGGCATATTTGCGATCCCAGTAGCGTTCTGTGCTTTGTTCGAAGCATCTCTAACAAGTCCTTCAGCAACTTCTTTGTTCTCGGTTGATTCGGCCCAGGTTGAGTGATCATCAATCGGATCGCCAAAGCCTTCTCCTCCTTCGCCCTTGTTAGGATTTTCCTTCGCAGCTTGCATAAGCTTCTCGTAAGTCGTCTCCCAAGGCTCATCTGGGCCAACTCTGTATCTGCTCTTAATCTCTTCAAGCTGCTTATTTAAGCGCTCGTAAGTTACGCCAAAGCCATCAGCAGTGATGTTCGGCTTGTTCTCGTTAATCCCAGCGTCCATTGAAATGTTTGCGCACTTTAATCGACCGGCAGAGTTCTTGCCCAAGTCGATGTAGTCTTTTGATCTGCTAATGTGTTTGAAAACGATGTGCTCAATTTCATGCTCAAGAAGCTCTTGTTTAGCTTTTCCTGTTTGCTTGTTCCAGAATGTAGGGTTGATGTACAAGTTAAGCTTATCAGTGATTGATACGCCCGCAGTTTCCATTGGCCTTCCACCGAGCCAGTTCGTCCATTGCAAATTCATGTTCATGAGAAAATGCGCATAGAAAGTCTTTGCAGATTTATTTCCGCCGCCTGTTGAAAGGAGCATTGTCAGAACAATTCCGTAACTTTCCTTAGCTTCTCTCAGTGCAATCGGGCAAAGAGCAAGTGGCCCATTTTTCTTTTCTTCGATGATTTCGGGCAAAGCAATAGCGTTATCGTTCATGAAAAGCTTCCTTGAGTGTTTAATGAGACAGACTTGAGCAATCGGCCTGTCAGCGACTTGAAAAGCTAAGCTCAGAGAGGATGAAGAGCCTCTGAGCCTAACGTGCTATTAAAATGGAACAGATGTTGGAGATGCTTTAGCTTCAATATTATTTTCTTTCTTCATTTCTTCTCGCTTAATCTGGGCTGAGAGAACTCTGTCAACGAACTTCTTATGCTGGAACATTCCGAGTTTGCCGTCAGTGCCTTCAACGAGCTTAGCTTTCGTAAGTCCTGTTACAGACATTGTGCAGTTCGGGTTTTCCTTGATGATGATTGCAAGCGCATAAGCATGTTCAATCGGCAAGTCGTGAACTAAGTCAGCGAGGTTATCAGCTTGAGCAGCGGTTAAGCCGGTCATGCCTTTGAACATCTGGCCCAGTTCTTCATTCAAAGTCCCGAGCATATCTGTGCGGCCTTTCTCGACAGCGCTAATAATGTCTTTCTTCACTTTCTTATAGCTGTTAAGAACTTCATCAGCTTTAAGAGACTTGAAATAAGTGTCGCGGAACTTTTGAAATGCCATTGCTGGTTCAAGTCCTACTATTCCCATGATAAGCTCAAGCTCAATTTCCTTGTCTGCTTTAACTCTGAGAATCTTAGATACTCGGTCCCAAGAGCGGCGTGAAGGTTTAACAAACTTAAGATCAAAAGACTGGAGCGAAGAGTTTTCAAGCATTGGCACGTATTCAGAGATGAAGTCTGTAACACTGTTTTCAATGTTCCCAGCTCTTCCGTAGTCAAGCCATTCTTGAACTGAAGGCTCAATTTTGATATGAACAAAGCGGTCAGAAAAAGCGCTATCGCTGAAGTCAAGAACAGCGTAATCATCTGTTGGAGGATTTGAAGCTGCTACAACGTTTACGAAGTCTTTAGCGAACTTCACACCTTTAAGAGACATGTCGTAAACGATTTCGAAAATAGCCTGGAGCAAATCCTTATGTCCACGGTTAAGCTCATCAAAGAAGAGGATGAATTTCTTGCCGAGCTTGATCGCATCAACGAGTTTCATGATCCAATCAGGTAGAATGTGGCGAGTAGAATGTGGTTTGCCAGTAAGTTCACACTTAACGAACTCTTGAAGTCCTACCAAGTCTCCAGCGTCGGCCATTTGACCAACGCGCACCTCAATTACTTCAGCACCTCGAGTAGCGGCATATTGATAAATGATTGCTGATTTACCAATGCCGTGAAGGCCAATCAAGTGCGGAGTGAGGTTAGCTGCGAAACAAGCGTCGAGAGCGAGATAAGTTTGCTTAATGTTCATCCTGAACTTCCTTTTCGAGCATCTTGCTCAAGGGTAAAATTGTTTATGCGTTTAAAATTAGCGATTGCAATGTAGAAACTGGTACATTCCCCGAGATCGTAAGTACAAGCGCAAGTGTTTCAGCCGTGATGTCTGTTCCAGTTGCATGTTCAGTTACTTGAACAGACTTGCCCTCTTTGATAAGATCGCGAATGTCGGTGAGGGTAACAGTGGCATTGAGTGAACGTGAGTAGAACTTGCGGTTCTTGTATTTGATGATTTGTTCCATTTTTATTACCTCTTGTAATTTTGCGGGAAGAATCTTTCTGCCCTTGGATCATATTAGCACCTATATTAATACAGTGCAACAACTTTTTGCATTAATTAATGCAGCTTCCAAGAATTATGATCATCGTTACTTCTAAAAGCAAAGCTCTCGTTGTAAGTGCCAAGAACTTCGCGCTTTATAACCACGTTACATTCCATTAAGCTCTTTAGGTGCTTACGAACTGTTTTCATGTTGATTCGAGTCTCAAGCTCAAGCTCGCTCAGAGTAGATTCTGGGGCAAATTTAAGCGCTTGGTAAATGAAGAGCGCTGAAGAGCCTAGTGTTCGGCCCAGTTTCATTTCTTGCTCGCTCATTAAAGCCATTCCTCGTTAACCACGATTTCCATTTTGTGAATGCTAACTAAGTGTTCGGCAGAAACTAATCCACGCTCTTTCATGCGCTTAATAATGCTTTGGACATTTCGCAGAGAGATCTTAAGCTTCTCGGCTATCTCTTTTTGAGTGTGGAACGTTGAAGGACTTCCTCGAAAGTACTGCAACAGCTTGTACTCAAAAGGGTCCAGCTCCATTTCTTTTTCTTCCATTACATTGTTTCTTAGAGTGCCGTTAACATCATACTCGCCGGATTTATTGGCGCTTGTGACTGTTGTGGTTGTTACAATACTAAACAAATGCTTGGTAATTTCTTCCCCGACTCGAAGCTCACGCATATTAACTGGGCCAAGGATTTTCCCAATCTCCACTTCATCGGAGTTTTTGCCGAAGAGGATAGGAGTTTGGGGGAAAATAGAATTGAAGTTCTCTACAGTTTGCTGGGGAAGATTCTCGAAGGTGTTGATTTTATCAATAAGTGTAGCCATAAATAAAACATCCATGTTTAAGCGTTAACAGTGCAATCGTCATGATTGCAGCTAGTAGTAAGTTTTTTAAGGGACTCATTGCAGGAAAATTCCCCCCTGCTCTTCGAACAGGGAGATTAGCTCAAGAGCTTCTTCATGGAAGAACTGTGCAGTTTCCATGTCGTTCTTCGCAAACGCTTCTTGGGCTTCAGAGAGTGCCAGTTTGATCAGATCTTTGAATTCTTGCATTAGAGCTGTTTGCTTTTCCACGTTGTTCCTTTCTGTTAGTAGTAGAAGACGTTGTGTAGTAGTAACGTTGACCATTCTCATCGAATATGATGTAAAACTGGGCCAAAGATGCAGAGGCTTTATCGACTGATTTTAGCTTTCCTAGTAAAGTCCGTCCCTTGGACTTATTTTCATCGGTTAGCACAACTTCCATGTTGCCCACTATATTCGAGATCAAAAGTGCCTTCTGCCCATAATTCTTGGCAATGGCAATGACTTTGGCTTCGTTTTCATCAGTGATTCCAGTCACTAGGAACATCTGTGAAATTCTAGCCCCTGCTACGTTTTGCACCCCAACGAACCCAAATCCTTCCTTGATTAAGTCGTTCCTTAAGTTACAAGTGCGACTGTAGTTGCTGTAAACGTCCTGTTTGAGCAATTCAGCGCCAAGTAGTGCAAATCTCATCCGTAAGTTCCTTTTGTTGCTGCTTCTTCCTGAAGCTGCTTCCTTATTCCAATCTTAACACTAACCGTAGCGCAGCGCAATATTAAAGTGTATAACTCTGCACAACTCAGTTTGCATAGCTAACCTAGTGCTTCCATTAAGGGCGAATAGTATAGCTCTACCAGCTCGGCCCATTTCTTTTTTTGTTCGTCTGTAAATTCCCTATCGCACATGTAGTTAACAACAAGCTGATTGCCCATGTTTTTATCAAGCCATCCGTAGAGAAAAGCTTCTAGTTCCTTGGGCAAGCTGCAATCAATCACTCTATTAGCTTTATAACTTCCGTATGGGTCCGCAACATCTACTCCCCGTCCGTTTATAACTGGAGTAAGCTTTTCAAGAGCTTCCTGGACATTAAGCGGCTTGTTCATTTACAAAGCTCCCAGCGAGGTTTAAAACATCTTTGGCTTGGCAAAGGTAGTAGTAAGCAAGTCTAGAGTTGCCTTGAGCCTCAAAGGAGTTTGAAAGGATTAGAAAGGCTCGAGCTTGGCCTAGGAGAATGTCGTTTGTAGATAAAGGGGTTACTTCAGGGAAATTGAGGAGCTTCATCTTAAAGCCTTCGAGGAGAAGATCTTCATTGACCTTCTGTTCTTAGACTTAGTGTACCATTGCAGTAGTATTAATACAAGTCCTAAAACTGCAAATCTACTTCTTGAATTGAATATTTGTGCATTTTCATTGAATCATCAGCATTTAGCTCTGCTAAAAAAGCATCTGCATTAGCTTTACGAGTGAAAGCTCGCACTGGAATATCTATGTTCATAACTATAAAGATGATCATGTTGTTCCTTTTTGGGCATAAAAAAAGCCCCTTTCTAGGAGCCTTCTTTATGTCTTGCGTTAAAAACTATAGTTCTTTAGATAGCATTTTGTTAGCGAGTGCTAGTTTGATTGAGTTCAAACGCATTTCCAGCTCTCTAGCTTCTTTTTTAAGAGCGTCAAAATCCTTGTGATCGTGCAGCTCAGTAGTGCTAAGGCTCTTGGCGTTATTACTACTGTAATTGCTAGGCAGTACCTCTTTAGCATTAGCTAGAGCTTCGTCTTTGCGCTTTCTGAAGTAGTACACTGTGGGTTGGAGTCCAATCTTCGCACAAGCCTTGTTTATTGATAATCCCCCAGCATTAAGCTTATCAACTTCAGCGATAAGTCTGTCAATTTCAACTGAACCTTTTTTTCCTCGTTTTGCATTAGCCATTATCTTTTTCCCTTTGTTATGTCTAAAGTAATCTTGATATTTCGTAGAGGTCTATTATAGTATACATTAACTCGATGCACAAATAAAGACAATTCAACACCTTATGAATAGCTTTAGGTTAAACAAATGTTATTCGTTATAGATTGTAAAATTTCTTATACAAATCAATAGCTTCTAACTTAAGCATTTGTAGGCTCATCTCTACCATCTTCTTCTAACAACTCGCCAATCCATTCTTGCCCAACTTCTACTACTAATCGAATATCCGTACAATCCCCTGCTTTCTCTACTGTTGATGGTATGCAAGAGTTGCCTCCTACAAATCGACCATTACCTAAGCTTATCCAATAGCTGAATACCACTTCATTGATAGTAACTATCATTCCAGAGTCTTCGTGGTGAGCTACAATTAGCCCGCCAAGCTTAAGAACTTCGAAAATTGTATAGCCGTGAAGTGTTCCAGTGTTGCTCATATAATTCTCCCCTCATTAGTCTTTGAATTGCATTTCAATATTCTCTTAAGGGCCTCTTTTTAAAGTTAACTCTAGCTTAACAAATCTTGCTCCAGCTCTGTTTATATCTAAAGAAACCTTGTATCCGAGTCTCTTTGCATGAGCTACTACAGCTTGGCCCATTTCTTTTTTATCTTCACTTATGCCTAAGCTTATCGTTTTAAGCTTAAGCAGCGTTTTGCAGTTCTCAACTTGTTCAATGGCGTTGGCCACGGTTTGATATGAGTTTATGTAAATCAGGTTCGGAAACTCTTGCATTAACTTAGTCCTTTAAATTGCTTCTTTGTACATAGTACAACGAAATTCTTAAATAAGAACTTCCTTGTTTTGAAATTGCCATCATAGCAAAGTGTTTATTTCGGTTTTGGCCTTAAGGGCCTATTAGCGTTTTGGTTTTCCATTGGCTAAAACTTCGCCAATCATTTTCTGAACCATGTACTCGGCAGAGGATACTCCGTCCCAGTCTCTTCTTAATTCTGTGTCTTTATCTATATTAAGCCCTTTAAGTACCTCGTTAATCATTAGCTCAATATGGTACTTGTGATTATCTAAAATACTCTGAACTTCGTCGGCCATTTTAAAAACTAAATCGTCGTCTTTAGAGTAATCAATTTCTTTAGATGTATTCATTTTCCTATTCCCCCACGTTGTAATCGTCAGTAGCTTCTTCTTCAGTCTTGTCCAGGATGGTAATTGTCCCATCTTTGTTCGGAGCTACTCCTGCCATTCGATCTCTCATGCTTTTAATACGCTCTAAATCTGGGCCAGGTATGTCGATAAGCTTGGCCCCTCTATGTAGGCTTAGATCATGAAAGTAAGCTCCTCCGCTCTTATTTGCGCTTAAGAGAGCTTTTCCAAGGCTTAAATCTACGCGCATTATGCGGTTGTCAGATTGGAGCTTCACTTCGTTGTCAGTAGCTTTGCAAGGGTAAATCACAAAGCTTTGAGGCTTGCGCATACCCTGGAATGTGAATGTTTCTTGTATGAATTTCATTACGCTACCTCTTGAGAGTTTTTTAAGTAGCCGTACACATAGCCGTCTTCTTTATCTGCTATTACATCGAATGATACTACCTCTAGATCGTTTTCGATTAAGTACGCTTCAAAATCATCTTGAGACATTTCGCAAGTGTAATATTTTCCATTGTTAACGGTATCTCTTCTAGGGTGAACATTAGTCATGCCGTCGCCATTTAAAAAGATTTTTAGATTCATTTCATTACCTTTGTTTAAGTTCCAATTCGCTCTTAAGACACTTTTAGCTCAACGAGTTTTTCGTGAAGTTCTCGAATCGTATCAGCTTCGGAAACTACGCCCAGGTTAAAACGCTCTTGTGCAATTTTCAGAGCATCAACTAAGTAAATCACCTCTTCTTCCTCGTCTGTAATATTGCGCTCGCCTTCTAGGTCGCTAACTTTATCCTCCAAAGCTCTTACTTCAATTTCGCTCTCTTCTAAGTCTTGTTCCAGTTTTGAAATGCTCTTAAGGGCCTCTGCAAGTTCTTCTTTCAAGTCTCGAATCTCTTTTTGCTCGGGAGTTAAGAGAGACTCGACAAGTTCAATATTTAACTGGGCCAAAGCTTCGCGCTTAGTTTTAAAGCGGCCTAAGTGTTTGCCGTTGTCTAGTTCGATAGTCCAGCGGTTAACGTGCTTTATAATTTTCATATTAATTACCCTTTCCGTTAACATCAAAACCGTTCCATCCTTCATTGATAACTTCCATAGAATCGAAAGAGCTATCTAAGTTTCTATTTACGAGCTCTAAGATATTTTTTTGGGTATACTCTTTAGTAATTTTCCAAGTGTCTCCAAAGGTAGGAGCAAATTCAGACTCGTCACGTTTTCCTGTAGTAGTGTCTACCTTATGAAGGTGCGAAATATGCCAAGGAAAATCAAAACGTTTCATAGAAGTGACCGAATGAGCATGACTAGCATGTCCGGTTAGCTCTAGATAAATAGTTACCCCTCTATCATTTATAAACGTAGTACGGATTCTACAGTTACCAACTCCGTTACTTTCAGCCTTAGACCATCCAGCACCTTCAAATTTTAATACTTTCATATTATTTTCCTTAGTAAGCTTCGTTTAAGTTAGATGAAAAAGTCTTTACGTCTTGTCTCTTAAGTACTCTTGCGAGTTTCTGCTTAAGGCCCGCAATGCTCTTAAAGCTAATATCAATGCTGATCAAATCATCAAACTTGCGGTGATAAGGCGAATCTTTAGCGCAAACTGTAAAGCGTAGGTTAAGCTCAGTATCACTTAAGAGCATCATATCCAGGCCAAAGAGGACCGTAGCATCATCGTCACTTCTTCTATATTCATCAAAACGCTCTCTCATATCGTCGTTGTCATAATCCATTTCAGTAACGCCTTCTTTTTCAAGAAAGCTCTCAAGATCATAATCGGCATACTTTTTCAGAGTAGCATCGCAATTATCAAAGCCAGTGCCTTCGCATTCGGCATTGTATTGATCTACATAAGCAATTGCACCAATGCCCCCCTTATTATGAGAGTAAGGGGAAAATCCATCTCTAGAGCGACAATCAAGCTCATCCAGACGATCTTTCGAGTAGCCAAGTTCAAGGGCAAAATCAGTAAGCTCTTCTACAATTGCATCGGCATAAGAGCGGCCCATTTCCAAGTCTTCGATTTTAATTGCATGAGCTTTCATCGGGGGCATTTTTAAAACAGCGCTCATAATTTCTCCTCGTTTTTGTTTTTCATCTCTTCTCTCTCTTTCATTATACAGTGCATCATTGCTCAGTGCAATACTTATTTTTGCACCTATGCAAATAATTCAGGGAAATAAAAAAGGCCCCTTTCGAGGCCTTCTTGAGAGGAGAGAAACAAAGGCCGGGGGAAATCGGCCCAGTATTGAATTAAAAGTTTTCTTTGAGCTTGTCTTTGCTCTCTTTAGAGAAGTGTAAGTAAACGCTTGTAACCGAAATGCTCGAATGCCTTAGCTGATCTCTTACAATTGTTAACGGTAATCCAGAATCTAAGCATCTAGTTGCATAAGTATGCCTAAAATTGTGGCATGATATATCTGAGCGCAATCCAGAAATTCTAAGCCATTCTTTCAAGTTCTCATGCGCATTTGTTCGAGAATATTGGCCTCGTCGAGAATTAAACAAGTAACTTGAGTAAGAGTAAGGATTAAGCTCTTTAAACTGGGCCAGAAGTTGCAAAAGCTTGTTGCCGATGATTACAGTGCCATTTTTTGTGCCATTCTTCTGCTCAACAATCGTTAAGTAGTCCTCGCCAATGTTGGCCCACTTCAGGTTAAGGGCCTCTGAAATTCGCAGGCCGGTTAAGCTTAAGAGCTGAAAAAGCATTAAGTCTACTATAGCGCTCTTCTCTTTGCTCTTTGCGATTGTCGAGAAGAGCTTGTTTTCTTCTTTAAGCGAAATGAATTTACTGGCGCTAAGTTTCATAGAAATATCCCCCAGTAAGCGACGTAGAAGAGGCCAAAAAAGCCGTGAACAAATGCCCAAAGAATCGACTTGTTTATGCTATAGCTGATCACCACTGCTAAAATTGTACCAATACCTATGCTTTTCATTTTTTTGCCTTTGCTTAAAGCTTAAGCAATTGCTTAAGGGCCATTTCAAACTGGAGCAATCGCATTTGCTCTAAATCTTTTTGCCGCTCTTGTTTGTTTGGTAAATGAACTTTTTTAGGGTGGGAAAAACTTTGTTGAAGTCTTTGAATGTTTTCCCAGGATTGTCTTAAGGTCTCTAATTGTTTCATGCTCTCTTTCCTTCGCTAGTGAATTCGTAATCATTAGCCTTTGTTTATCGTTCCATTTTTAGCTTAAGCAGCTTCGGTTATTGCAATCTCAACACATCCGGCCCATGATCCGCTAAGTTCGCATTGCTCAAAAGTGACTTCGCTCTCTTCTAAGATTGAAACGCTACGCTCTCCAATTTCGCTTAAGAGACTTCTTACTAGGCCAATTTGCCTAGCGTCTCCCTTTTCTGCAAGAGCATCAAAACAGTTTCTTAAAAGTGCCGGGAGAAAAATAGCGTTTACTGTAATTGTTTTCATTTTGTTTCCTCTCTGTTTTTAATACTGTTAATTTGATTCTCAAGTTCTTTTATAAGAGCGTTTTTCATTCGCTCGCTTAAATCAGGGTCTTGTTTAATTCGATTTATGCGCATTAAATATCCGATAATTAAGCTCTCATTTGAGAAGTGTCATTCTTTTTCAGATTGCATATCTTAAGCCTTTTTTAGTTTTTTACTACAGCCGGGGAACGATTGATAACTTGCTCATGCGCTTGACGTACCAGTTTGGCGATGCTCATCTTTTCAGCGTTAGCGTATGCTCTTAGTACAGTTACGTTGAAAAGGGCCACTAGGATAAAAACTGGAACGCTAAGGGCCAATAGAGACTTGATTGAGTTTTTCATGATATTCCTTTTTTGCCTTTCGGCCTTTATTATTTTAAGATCTCTTTAATTTCGTTTTGCTTACAATGAAAGTACTTTGCAGTTACTCGAATTAAGCCATTGAAAGTCATTTGCGGGGATATTCTCAATGCAATTTCGATATACTGCTGAACTTCGTTTTTTGTTGGCTTTCTCATTTTCATCCCTTTGTTTTTGTCTCTCTCATACATCTTACAGTATATTTTAGTATGATGCAATGCCTAAATTAGTATAATGCAAAAAACTTGTAAATCTTATACTATTCCACCTCTTCTCTGTTTAATGCCTCTCTCAAGACTGATAAAATAGCTTGCAATTCTGCACTGGCCTCAGAGTAGTAAATTGTTTCAATGAGCAATGATATTTGCGTATCGGTTAAGTTAAGTTTATTCATATTATGCTCTCTTTTTTTCTGCTTTAATTTCGTTATACCTATTCAGAAAAGGCTTAAGAATTTCCTCGTCTGAATAAAAAGCACCATCAATTAGATAACCTTTTCGAGGAGAAACTTCTCTCATAATGCTTTTTGCGCCATTTTTTGCTTTATAATCAGCAAAGCCTTGCAAAATTGCCTTTTCTTGTTGTGGTGAAAACATATTAAGCCCCTTTAAAAAAGTACTGCCTCTTTGTTAACGAAATACACTTGAAAATGCTTATATTGAAAGTCTTTACAAGTTTGCAGCCAGTATTTTATTTCAACATCGTCGGGGACATTCTCAAAGACTCGTCGAACTACTCGAGCCTGTAAACAATCAAAGACTTCTACAATTGTTTTGAGTTCTTCTTTGTTGTTCTTCAGTTTCTTAACTTTATAAAGGAAGTTTATCGTCTGCATTTATGCCCCTTCTTTACGCGCTTAAAGTTCTGAGGAAAGTTATCTTTGTCCAACCAATGAGAGAAATTTCGCTAATATCATTGGCCTCTTTAAGTTCACTTGCGCCAGTAATTTCGTTCTCAAGTTTGAAAAGCTTAATCATTTGCTCTCTCTTTGTTTGTTTTGCTCTCTTAATCATTATTGCATAGCTCCGAACAAAACTCAAGTGCTTTCTGCATTGTGCAAATAATAATGCAAAACAAGTGTTAATTCAATGCTTTATGCCGTTTTAAGTTTGTACTTCTGGCCTCTCATAACTTCAATTTGTAGTTCAACAACTTCTAAGGCAAATTTCAGCTTTAGAATAACTTCTTCTTTATCCTCGCCATCATACTTTTCCATTTCATTTAGAGAATTATCCAAGGCCGCCGCAATTGTTAACAATGTATCTTCATTCATAAAATTGCCCCTTTTTTGATTAGCCCCATGTAAATGTTTTGTTACCGCCATAATTGTCCACGTAAATCACCCATGGCTCTTCAACTTCATCCACGTAAACCAACACTTCACCGTTACCATAGGCCATATATCCGTCTAAGTTTCGTGCTGTAAACTCTTCAAGTTCACCAATGACTTCAGATTCTACTCGCTCGAAAGCATTGTCTAAGTTGTCGCAGTTTTTGATAAAGGTATTAAGAATTTTTCGTGCTTTAGACTCATTATTCATATCATGCCCCTCTTTGTTTAAAGTGTTTCTCTCTTATTCATTATTGCACCTTTCCGAACAAAACTCCATCGCTATTTTACTTCACCGCAATAATAATGCAAAACTTGTGCAATTTCGGGGAGATAAATATTGTAACAAAAGCACCTAAAAACAGGGCCTAAATTACCATTAGCAGTATGAGCAAAAATGGAATGAAATTTAGGTCTAAATTCAAGAACACTAGAGGCCAAGCCTTTAATAAGCTTAGAAAGCCAATGGTTATCGGCAAGGCCACTAAAGAGCAGATTGATATGTTGAAAGAGTATGGCATTGAGATTGAGGCAAAACTTACAGAAATAAGAGCAAACTACTTAATCAAAGAACATAAAAAATCAATTCAAATAAGAGAGGAAGAAAGCAACGTTTAACAAAGAGGGACCGTGAAAAAATGCCTAGCGGAGATGCTAGTTTTCTAAGTCAAACTCGGAACAACACACAAGCTTAACTTAGGCGCGATTGAGTTTAAAATGCCCTAAGCGGAAGGCCCCTTGTAAACGTGAAGTTATTTAGTTCTATTAGTTGATAATAAGAGAGCGCAAGCTCAAATTAGACTAGGAACACAGATTATTGGCCCAACCAGTTAAGTAAGCCCATAAGCAATATAAACGAGGAACATCAATTGTTTCTAGTGTGTTTGCTTGCCTTTTTTATCCAGTGACTAGCTAACGTAAGTTCGTGACTAACTAAAAAGAAAATGGGCCGATAAGCGATTGTATAAGCGGAGAGGAAGTGTGGGGCAATCCGTCGCCCCTTTCAGCGGAAGTTGTGGCAAGCTGAAGATATGTAGAAAAGCGGATAATGATTGAGCGTTATATGAATCTTTCAAGTAAGCGCCTACATGAATTGTACAATATTGCTTAAGCAGCGTCAACAATATTCTTGCGATTGCCTTAAATAAATTAGCATCTCGTAACCTGAACGGCTACGTTCACAAATGGCCCACGATTGCTTGTGCAATTCCCCCCTTGCCTTAGCCCTCTCCTTAACCAAACACTCATATAAGTAAACTGGAACAAAACTCCTGTAAATGCAGTGTATTGTTCGCAGAGCTCCTAAGTGCAATGTAGAGCTCTGGCCCAGTAAATGAAGGTTATTAAGCACTTAAACGATATGCGAACATTAGTGTAGTTATGTTCGGTAATCATGCTTATTGTTGTGCAAAGGGAAAGTTTGACATGATGTTGGGGTGTATGATACGATGGATGTAAGAGAGGGTGATGAGCATAGCCCTTATACGATGCAAGTCATACGAGAATGGTACGACTATTGCTTAAGCAAATGTTATGCCAAGCCAGGGAAACTTTAGCGATTGTTTTCTTGGTGGGGGGGGTACGTGTGTAGGTGATGGGTGTGGGATACGCTTACCCTATGTAACTGTAAATACGTACTTTTAGAATCTGTCACCTTCCCCCTCTCCTCCTACCATTAAATTTTCCCCAAAAGCTCCTATTCAGTATCTGTCACTACAGGCTTACCTTTCGCATACCTCACTCCATTCCAGAAGCTACTCTTCTCTTCGTTCTCAGCCTTCCACATTGGGCGTAGGTTCGAGTAATGGTTAACCTGGCTACGTGAGGCTTTGTCCGTTAAATCAAACGCTGCCATGGGCTTTACATGATCTATGTGCCACTCTCCGTAGTTGTCCCAGTTCATACCAGCTTCAAACTGTGCTTCCAGGTGTTGAAGAAGGAATTCCTTTGTACACCCTACCATGCCAGAGAAGCTCCCTATCTTTGTTCCACTTCCTAAGAACTCTTTGAGCCTCTTGCGGATGTTTCTGGCAATTCTGTAATGAGAGTTCTGTTTTGCCTTCGATACATACCTAGCACGTTCCGCAGCAGCTTTCTCGGGGTTATTGAGCCTGTAGCGCCGTTTCTGCTCTTTACGGTTAGCTTTCACTTGCTCTGGCGAAAGCTTCACCTTGGGCTGTTTTGGAGGTTTGACTACCTTTGGCTTGGGAGGATTGCGAAGAGCGTTCTTGGCTCTCTTGGCTGCGTTTACCTTGTCTCTGTTCTTTTTCTTCCACGCACTAGCATGGGCCCTATTCTTCAGAACCTTCTCTTCTGCCGACATCTTCGACATTTCAGATCTAGGTTTCTTACCTGCCTTCTCAAGTCTACGAAGGTTCGCTGGCCTAAGATAAAGCTCATAAGCGCACTTTTTACAATGAGGTAAATGCTTCTTCTTTAAAGTATTGAATTGATATATAGGCTTAACTTCTAAACACTTAGTGCATTTTTTTTCTGGTGGGGCTACATACGGTAATCTGTCACGCTGTTTGGATGGGAGCTTAACGTGCTTCTTGATTAGCCTATTGAACAAGGCAGTGGACCAGTTGGAGTCCGTAAGCTCTCGTTTCTCTAAGTAAAGAGCAACAGAAGCCTTGATAGCTTCCATAAGGGCTTCTTCAGTGGTTGATTCGAAAAGTTCGGGAAGTGTGTGTTTAAGTTCTTGGAGAATTGCAGATACCATTTGTGCCTCGCAGATTTGTTTGTCTGCAAGGTAATGGTGTTTTAGGGGCTATATTTTAGTGCATATACTAAAAATAATTCTAAATAGTTTCGGTCACTTCAATGCCTTCATCAGCGGACTTGCTTCAATTGCTTCTGCAATGCCCCTAGCTGTATTAAGTATGTGATTTAGCTGATCGTCGGTCTTGAGCAGTAGACTGTGATACGCGCCCCAGTTGTTTTTTTGTATAAGCCACACATCCCATCTGCCCGTATAAACTGTTTGATGTTTCGGGTCTAGGTAGAAGCTTATTAATAGTTGGAGTAGCTCTTGGTTATTCAAGGGCTTTGTACAGTGGGCTTGTAGCGACTGCTTCAAGTTCCCATTCTCTGTCGTCAATGCAATCTTTGCCCCCTGGATCTACATCCAAGGACCAAGTAAGGCCATCTCCGTCAACTTCACATATAGTAGCTACTGTTCCAACAGGAGGGTAAGCGCACTCAACCTCTCGTACTTTCATTACTATATCGCCAACTTTGAACTTGTCCGTTCTGTTAGTCATGGAACTTCACTTTAATCTCCAGCAGCTTGCCTGCTTCATCAAACTTCTTCTGAAGAGTATAGCTGCCGCTTAGACGATTGGTTTGAACCGCTATGCCTCTTCCAGTAGATCCCTCTTCAATGGCCCCAGGAAAGGGCAAGGAGAGGTCTTGGTCATTAAGGCTGTCTGTGAACATGCCCCAGTTTAAAAATGGATTTAAAGGGTCAATAGCCGCCTCAGAACCGGGAGTTGCCAAACTACCGGACATGTAAACAGGATCTCCAATGAAGAGAATGCCGCTTTGGATGAAGCCTTTGGCGGGAGTGGGTTTCTTGCTCTTGCGTGTCTTTTTCATAGTAAAGTCTTGTAAAGTGGGGAGTTGTATAAGTCTTTGTATCGAAGGTAGTGTTCGAATTCGCGTACTCTAAATACCATTGTATAGCCATTGGCGCAGACATACTCAATGCTGAAGTAGCCAGAAGAACGATTACGCTGTCTATACTCTTCAACTAATTCAATCAAGCGCTTCTCTTCTTTCTGAAAGAGCTTAACTAAATCTGGGCCAAGTTCCGTGTTCAAGCTAAAGCCTTTGCTAAAGGGGATTGTTGAAGTTCGTAAGCGGTACGAGCGTTGGGATATGCTAAAGCATCGGCTT
>JAYTMA010000166.1:0-13452 GCA_043728975.1 bacterium | reverse complement strand
GCTTCGTTTGCACTTGGCATTATCAACATCGAATTCCCGTTCGGTAGTGATATCTACAAAAATAGACAATTAGTCCAAGAGAGAATATCAGCCGTTGCGCTACCTTCGAACGTCAAAGTTTCCCTAGGTCCGGTTTCCTCTGTTATGGGGGAAATTATGTGGGCAGGTGTAAAAAGTGATTCACATATTTCACCTGTTGATCTACGAACGTATGCAGACTTTACGCTAAAACCCAACTTACTAAAAGTTAAAGGTATTTCCGATGTCATTGTGATGGGGGGAGACGTGCTTGAATGGCAAGTGCGTCTTAATGCAGATGCTTTAGGGAGACATGGTATTACCCAAGAAGAAGTAAATCTTGTTTTAGAAAGAAATTTGCAAAATGCATCTGCCGGTATATTGCAACAGCAAAATAAAGAATATCCCGTTAGAATTTTCGTAGCGCCAAAAGAAATTACCGAATTAGCTGATATTTCAATACCTACAGAAAATGGTGTTGTTCGACTCGGTGAAATCGCTTCATTTGTAGAAGGAGCGAGTATTGTGCGCGGTGGTGCATCAGTCGATGGTAGTCAGGGAATAATTCTCAGAATATTTAAACAACCAGATGCGGAAACACTAGAAGTAAGTAAGGAGGTAGATACGCTTTTTGTGGATTTGCAAAAGACCGCTCCAAGTGGAGTAACACTTCGTACTGATCTTTTTAGGCAAGAGTGGTTTATTTCTGCGGGGCTTTCAAATGTGGAAAAGGCGCTCGGTGAGGCACTTATAATTGTTACGCTCATTGTTTTTCTGTTTTTAATGAAATGGAAACCGACACTTATAACCTTACTAGCTATACCGACATCGATTGCAGTTACTGCAATCATATTCTATATCTTAGGGTTATCTATAAATGTCATGACACTTGGTGGTATAGCTGTAGCGATTGGTGAGTTGGTAGATGATGCAATTGTAAGTGTAGAAAATATCATCAAAAGATTACGTGGCAAAAATATCACAGGACTAGAGAGGCTGAGGGTCATTATTAATGCAGTTCAAGAGGTAAGGGGTTCTATTATATACGCAACTATCTTAGTAGTGCTTGTATTTATTCCTTTATTCTTTTTGCCTGGTGTTGAAGGAAAATTACTTACCTCGCTTGGTCTGGCGTATATTGTCTCATTGATAGCATCACTTATTGTTTCGTTAACTCTCACCCCGGCACTTGCATCATTGTTCCTAAACAAAGATGAGCATGACGAAAAACCTCCAAGAATAATCACATGGATTGAATCAGGAACAGAAAGGATATTAAAATCGATTATTCATTCTTGGAAAGTAGTTACAGGCATATTTATCATAATGATGATTGCAACCGTCGTCTTGTATGCCAATGCCGGCAAAGAGGGTATACCGCCTTTTAATGAAGATTCACTAACTATAGGTGTCTTGCTTCCAAATGGAACTGGTCTTGAAACAACAAATCTGTTTGTGCAAAATATTGGCGCTCAAATCAAATCATTACCTTTTGTATCAAATGTGAGCAATACAACTGGTCGTGCAGGAGCCGATCCTCATGCGAGTGGTGCAAATTCAGGTGAAATGCAGGTAGTATTTAAGGAAGGATCAACAAAAAAGATAGATGAGTATATTCCAGAAGTTCAAAACATACTGAATAAATTCTCTGGAGCAAGTTATTCACTCGGTAAGCCCATTACTCATCGCGTAGAAGAATTGCTTTCGGGAGTACGCGCGCCAATTGTTATAAAATTGTACGGTGATGATGTAGATAAGTTGCGAAGCTATGGAAATGTAGTTATAAGTGCCCTTGATTCACAGCCTGGAGTAAGTAACGCTCAACTTTCCCGTGATGTAAAAGTTCCAGAAATACATATCTATCCAGACTTAGCCATGCTTTCCGCACAAGGAAATGATCCTGGACTTCTTGGCGAGGAAATTGAATCAGGATTTATTGGAAATCATGTAGGCGAAGTGGTATCAGGATTGCAGCGAATACCAGTAGTGACAAAACTTGATAATGAAAGCAGAAATTCATTTAGTGGACTACGGGATACTCTTGTAAGCGAAACAGGCGTCAATATTGGGAACAGTTCAAGCATAGAATTTGGCGAAGGAAGAACGTCCATAAGTCACGAAGGCGGAAAACGTGTGGTCGTGGTAAGTGCAAACTATGAAGGGGGCGATGTTGTTGGAGCCGTAGATTCTGCAAAGTTACTACTAGAAAAAAGAGAACAGCCAGAAAATATTACTATCAGTTACGAAGGTACCTACCAGAGCCAAAAAGAAAATAGTAGTAAACTATTATTCTTATTCATTATTGTGATAGTACTGATAGCACTTATTCTCTATAGCGCTTTTTCTTCTTGGATATTAACTGCATTAATTCTCTTTAATATCCCCGTAGCATTCTTCGGTGGACTATTATTCGTGTACATTGAGGGGGGAACTATTAGTTTGGCCCACCTAGTTGGTTTTATCTCCCTGGCGGGCATAGCTTCGCGGAACGGAATTATGCTTATTTCAAGAATGAAAAAACTTGATGAGGAAAAAATACCCGGTATAGACACTCAAACAGTAATTATTGCAACAAAAGAAAGAGTTGTTCCAGTACTCATGACTTCAATAGTTACAGGATTGGCTTTAATTCCCTTTATTATTGGAGCTGATTCTCCTGGTAAAGAATTTCTGGCACCACTTGCCGTGGTCATTACGGGTGGTTTAGTTACTTCCACCATTACATCACTATTCTTTATGCCGGTATTGTTGGAACGATTTGGAAAGAAAACTTAAACAATAACAATAATTAAAAAGAGTGACAATTGTCGCTCTTTTTAATATCACTTGCAGCTTTGTGAGTCGCACGCAATGTTTGGTACCACCACCGACAAGAGAAGGAGGATACCAACGTCATCAAAGAGAAAATCGAGACGGTGCTCATCGAATCCCCATACTACGGATACAAACGAGTGACCAAAGCCCTCCAGGCCAAGGGCGAAACCAACAACCATAAGAAGATATACAAGATCAGGGGTGCGTACTACCTTCTGCAATCACGGAAATCCAAACGACCACCGCATACCACCAATAGTCGCCACAACTTCCTAGTCTATACCAACGAAAAGGGCAATGCCTCGGGAAAGTACTGCCGTCATGGGTGTGGGTATCAGACGTCACCTACGTGTCGATCGGTACGGGTTGGGCGTATCTCGCCCTCATCATGGACCAAGGGAGCCGAAAGATAGTGGGGTGGCCATGAGTCTGTCACTGCACCGCACGCTCTGTATCGAAGCCCTCACCAGGGCTATCACTGAGCATGACGCCCCACGCTACCACCACAGTGACCGGGGCGTGCAGTATTGCTCCTATGACTACATCGACATTCTAAAAAAGCACGACATCACTCCCTCCATGGCCGCAGTGGGGATGTCCGTCGATAATCCCTATGCCGAAAGCTTGAATCGTTCCATCAAAGTGGAGGAAGTGTACCCCCATGCCTACGAGTCTTTCGCTGAAGCGAAAGCGTCTATTGCAAAATACATCGAGGTATAATACCAAAAGGTTGCATTCATCGCTGGGCTATATGAGCCCGGTGCAGTTTGAAACCAATTATCAACTAGCACTCCTTACAGTTGATAGATTAGGAGTCTCAAGTTAGTGGGTCGGACCACACTGAGCATGATACAATTAATTATAATATTTTAAGTTTTCTTTGTATGTTAAATTCTAAACTATCTTTAATCTTTTTATTGATGGCTTTATTATCGCCTGTAGTATCGAGGGCGGCATCTCTCGATCAAGAGGTAAATTCATTTGGTAAAGCCCAATCTTTATCACAAGAAACAAGTAATTTTAAAGCATTTTTTGATGATACAACACAAACTTACTCTGAAGGTCAAAATATTGATATAAAAGGAAGTCTAACTATAGAAAATAAGCTTACCTTTACAAAAACTCAGCTAAAGAAACTTAAGCTAGATTTAACAAAGTTGTATTTAAAATATCAATACAATGACGTAAATAAAGAACCATTTAAGAGTAAGTATGATAAGGAAATCAATAAAATTTTCCAAAAGAACTTAAAAGTTAAAAATGCCACAACTGATAATATTGGAATTTTTTTCTATCCAGAAATAGGTCAAATTTTAAGGGAAATTGAAAATAAATACCCAAAGAAAGTAAAAATCACTCAAAGTGCCAAGAAGTCTGAAAATGGAATCATTATAAGTAAATTGAATCCTGAAATCGTTTCGGTTTCTAAGCTTGATAAATATTTATCTACGGCACTCACTTTTGTGATACCAAATGATAAAGATGCTAAATATGTTTGTAACAGTAAAACCAGCATAGATGCCAGAGGGGTGGCTGTGTTTGAATTAGGAGAATTATGTGATGGCAATTTTGGAAAAAGCGGCGTATATTCAGACCCATATTTCTTTTCTAATATGAAGTCATCATATTCTGGTAGCTACGAAACGAGAGGAGGTAAAACTTATTTTGAGAATGAAGGTATTGATCATCAGATTATACTTTTTTATGTAAAAGACTCTGCCGGTAAGAAGAGTAATTCGCTTGAGTTTAAGATTACAAAATAAATTACTCAGAATAATTAGTAAAAAGTACGCACTGGTCTGACCCACTAGGCTGGTAAAGTTATACACAGTGTAAATATAATCTAGCAAATTCATCCTTAATTTTTGTTAAAATTAAGGATGAATTAATTATTATAAATAAACCTATTTATTCGCACTCTCACTCATATATGAATACAAAAAAAGTCTTTACCACTGTTATCGAATCACTAGCCTTCGCCGCTGTCGCTGTGTCTTTTATGGCCACTAGTTACTTTGTGGTTGAACCACAAGTCGGTTTTGGACAAGCTACCACCTCTGGACCGTTTACTATCAGGACTACCATCGTTGAAGAAATATCCTTTTTGGTTGGAGCGGCCAACGTTACAGCTACGGGTAGTATCAACGGTATTACTGGTGGAACAGCCAACGGCTCAACTACGGTGGTGGTAAGGACTAATGATAGTCAGGGATATAATATGACCATCGCATTTTTCAATAATGGCACCAGTGAAGCCATGCGAGGAGATAATAGTCTCAGTACCTCAATCCGAGACTATCCGAGCTCAGCCGGTCAACCGACCTACACCTTCTCGACCGCTAGTACGTCGTCTGTCTTTGCTTATACTGTAAGTGCTACCGACTCAACTGATGTTGAACAATCATTTCTCCATAACGGCACTAGCGCTTGCAATCAACCTGGCGGAACCGCGAACGCTACTAGTACATTCTGTTGGATGGAGCCGACCGCCTCCGCCTACGAGTTCCTTCGACGTACAACCTCCGCTACCGGTGGCTCTACGAGTACCATCCATTTCCGAATTCATGTACCCAACAACCCAACCCCAGGTGTTGTATCAGACACCTATACCGCCACTGCTACCTTGACGGCAACAAATAATTAGCCATAATGTAGTCACGCTTATGACTACCATAAATTACAGAGACGTAGTTATCGTTACCTTACTAACCTCGGCGTTATTTATGGTGGGGACTATCTCTGCTTTAGGTCAGATCGAGAATGATAAGAGAGCGCCACTACTGGCTACACCGAGCGCTATGGCCTTGGCTACTACCAGCCAAGACTTAGGAGAAGCTATAGCTATCACGCCTGTGGCTCCAGCTTGGTTTAGTGTGGAGAAACTAACCGGAGACAATTTGGCTGTGGGAGATATGGTGGTAGGACCAGGTAAGGTTGAGTTAGAAGTTAAGCCTGGTCAAACGGTAAACTTTGAAATATCCGTAGCAAACCGCATCAGTGATAATCGTACATTTGAGATTACGGTTGAGGACATGGCTGGCTCTGCCGATGGCAGTAAGTCAGTTGAGTTGCTTGGCGAGGAAAGGGGACCCTATAGTTTGAAAGACTATCTAAGTTTTCCGAGTAAGCGTTTTGAGCTTGATTTGGGAGATCGGGCTCGCCTACCAATAACTATTTCTATCCCACCGGATGCTGAGCCTGGCGGTTTTTATGGTAGTGTACTAATTTCTACGGTGCAAGAAGATCAGGTAGGAGAATCTTCTAATACTGCTCGCTCACCGATTGTGGCTCGCATTGGGACGCTGTTTTTTGTGACCGTACCAGGAGAGGTTGAGCGCAGTGGTGACACCAAGTCTATAGCTTTGCTCGATAGCAAGTGGTGGTATGAAAAAGGACCTATCAAACTTTCAGTACTCTATGAAAACACCGGTTCAGTTCATCTCAATCCTTATGGAGAGCTACGTATTAAAAACCTCTTTGGTGAGGAGGTTGGCTTTGTAGAATTGGATCCATGGTTTGTCTTACCTAAGTCACTGCGTTCGCGAGAAGTGACCTGGGATAGAGAGTTACTCTTTGGTCGTTATACGGCAACTGTCTTTATCAACCGTGGCTATGATGACATCATCGACGAGCGAAGTGTGGTTTTCTGGGTTTTGCCCTGGAAAATAGCAGGTGGAATATTTGTGGTTTTGTTCATTATTATTTTCAGTCTTCGCTTTTTCTTCCGCACATTTGAATTTAAACGTAAAGCTTAACTAGCATGTTTTATCGGACCTTAACCCTGGCGGGAATTAATGCTGTACTTTTAACCAGCTTGATTTGGTTGCTACTTAACGTGGTGGTGGCTGAGGTGAGAAGTAGCCCTAGCTATCAGTTACAAAGCGATAGTATAAATTTTGCTGGGGGACTGTCTACTTCAAGTAATTATTCAGCGGAGAGTACGGCTGGTGAAGTAGCCACAGGAGATAGTGGAAGTGCCAGCTATCAGTTGCGGGCTGGGTATCAACAAATGCAGGAAGTATTTATTAGTATGACGGCGCCTAATTCAGTCGTAATGACACCCAATATTTTTGGTATTACGGGAGGCACAGCCAATGGGTCTACCAGCGTTTCGGTGTTAACCGATAGCGGAAGTGGTTATGAACTCAGTATTACAGCCGAAAATAACCCGGCTATGCGTAAAGGAATTGATACTATTGCTGATTACATACCAGTGTCTAACCCTAGTCCTGATTTTTCTTTCCAAACTAACCCGACCACTGCCCACTTTGGCTTTTCACCAGAGGGGCCAGACGTTGTGAGTCGCTTCCGGGATAATGGTTTGCTTTGCAATACTGGTAGTGGAGACACAAATTTAGCTTGTTGGGATGGTATTGGCACAGGGAATAAAGCTATCGCTAGAGGGTCAGCCAATCAACCTAATGGCGCTACTACGACACTTAATTTTCGCTTGGTAGTTGGTGGTAGCATTGTCGTCCCGGCCGGGGATTATTTTGCGACCACCACTTTGACCGCTTTGCCATTATGAAAAAAATTAGTCTAATTTTCCTCGGCTTTTTTTTATTACCAAACCTGCTTTGGGCTGTTAGTAATGAGTTTAATATAAAGGCATTAGTCGGGGGTGATACTGTTGCACCAACCACCCCGACTATGCTTACGGCAGTTCCAGTAGCTTCTAGTCAGATTGATGTTAGTTGGAGCACAGCAACTGATAACTTTCTCCTTGGTGGTTATGTACTACTCCGCGATGGGCTGGTGATTGCCACTACGACACTAACTAGTTTTAATGATACTGGTTTGGTAGCGCAGACGCTTTATGCCTATGAAGTTTATGCTTTTGATACCTTTAGTAATATCTCTACTACTTCCAATCAGCTAGCCACTACCACCCTAGCGGTGCCGATAGTAGTGGGTACCAGTACACCAGGAACGGTAAATAATCCTGGCTCCGCTACCAGGGTCTTGGCACTTAAGGACCTACAAATAGTTCCCGGAAACACAGACGCCGATTTTATTTGGCAAACCAGTCTCCCGTCCCGTTTTGCTCTCCGGTGGGGGCAGAGTGAGTCCTATACTGGAGGTTATGTGTTAAATGATGTTTATCGGATAGACAACAAAACCACCATAACTAATCTGGAGCCAGGGACAAGATATTATTATGAGTTAGTAGGCTATTCTCCAAACGGAATAGCGATTGTTTTGAGCCGGGGAGAATTTACCACAGAGGCCAAAGATCAATCCTCCGATGTTCAAAACGTCGCTAGATTAGAAGGTGTGGCTACTTTCAGTGATGTGGTCTTGCAGTGGCTACTACCAGAAAATATCCCAATCAAATCAATTCGCGTGGTGCGAAGTCACTTAGGCTTCCCAGCGGATATTAATGATGGAGCAATTGTATTTGAGGGTATCGATACGACTTTAAAGGATAAAGGAGCATTAAAGTTTTATCCCAGTCAATACTACTCTGTCTTTGTGATCGGGACGGACGGAACGATTTCTTCGGGGGCAGTAGTTTTAGTGCGTCAAAATGAAGAGGTGGTGATAGAAAGTGGTGAGAGTGTGTCTACTACCACCAGCTCAAGTTCTCTACCGAGCCAGAGCGAAATTGAGAAAATACCATTATTTGGTTTGGGGTTAGATAATATAATATTAAAGCAGGGAGAGAGAGCTTTTAGTTTTCTTAGTGAAGACATCAATCTAATAGACACCCAAGAATTTAGCATTAGTATCCCCCGCACTGCTTTACCGGAACATTTAAAATCAATCATCGTGACACTGCTTGATCCGACTGACCAAAGACGAAGTTATTCATTTTTATTGCGTATAAATAAGGAAGGTAAATCTTATCAGGCGACCATTGCACCACTTAATGTGGTGGGGGCTTCACGCCTACAAGTAGAGGTTTTTGATTTTGACCGGAAATTAGTGGGGCGATACCGGAAGCCAATCGATTTTGTGAGTTTGCCAGTAACCGTGGCCCCGGTTATTTTCCCTGATGCTATTTTTGCTACCGCTAAGGAAACGTGGCCAATTTTAACGGGAATGATCTTGGTAATTGGTTTTATTATGTTTTTGCTTTGGCGTCGGAAATATGAAACTGAGGATAAGCCTAGTGTCGTTTCTTAATTTTCTCGCTATAGTAGTAGGAGTTATTTAGTTTATTTAATATAGTCTATGATTCGTGTAGCAATTAATGGTTTTGGTCGCATTGGTCGTACTTTCTTTCGTCTGGCTTATGGTAACCCACATTTTGAGATAGTCGCCGTTAATGATTTGGGTGATTTAGAAAATCTGGCCTACTTATTGGAATATGATTCCGTTTACGGACGTAGTCCTTTTTCAGTGGAGCGTAAGGAAGGGAAGCTAGTTATCCAAGGTAAGGAAGTGGCTTTCTTACAAGAGCGAGAACCCAACAAATTACCTTGGCGAGTCATGAACGTTGATGTGGTGATGGAATCAACTGGCTTCTTCACTACTTACGAGGGCGCCAAACTACATCTCGATGCGGGTGCTAAGAGAGTAGTGGTATCAGCTCCAATCAAGGGTGATCCGGGAGCAATTGGTATTACTGGAGCGACTGTCTTAATGGGTGTTAATGAAGACGCTTTGAATAATTGCCAAGTATCTTCTAATGCTTCTTGTACCACCAATGCCACGAGCCCACTCATTGCTATCTTAAAGGAAGCGATTGGTATAGAGAAAGCAGTACTCAATACTGTGCACGCTTATACCGCCTCGCAGAGCCTAATAGACGCACCTAATAAGAAAGACAGGCGTGAGGGAAGAGCGGCTGCCTTAAATATCGTACCGAGCACTACCGGAGCAGCGATTGCGACGGCCCTCGTGCATACCGAGCTGACAAATAAATTTGATGGTATCGCCATGCGGGTACCGGTACCAGTTGGGTCAATTGTCGATGTGACTTTTATTGCTTCACGCGATACGACAGTCGAAGAAGTTAATGGGGCACTGATGACGGCGGCTAAAGAAGATCGCTGGCGAAATCTGTTTGCTGTCACTGATGAGCAGATAGTCTCAACTGACATTATAGGATCTAGAGTAGGGTCAATCGCTGACTTATCTTTTACAAAGGTGGTTGGTGGGAACTTGGTAAAGGTCCTGGCCTGGTACGATAACGAGACAAGCTATACCCAGACACTACTTGAGCATGTGCAAGCTGTAGCCAAGAGACTGAAGTAGAAAATATGACCACCAGAGACACAGTACGCACGATTTACTTGGCGACTGATCATGCTGGTTTTTCTCTAAAAGAGGTAATAAAAAACTGGTTACTTAAGGGAGGTGAATATACGGTAGTTGATTGTGGGGCGAAACACTTCGAGCCGGGAGACGATTTTCCTGAATACATAAAATTAGCGGCCAAGGCAGTTAGTACTAATCCAAAAATTGCTAGAGCGATTATAATTGGTGGTAGTGGGCAAGGGGAAGCGATGCTGGCCAACCGCTTTAGTAACGTACGAGCCACGGCTTATTATGGTCATGAACTGGATATAATAAGACTTTCGCGAGAGCATAATGATGCCAATATATTATCGCTAGGAGCCCGTTTTTTGAGTAATGAGGAAGCGCTAGAAGCCGTGGCCCTCTGGCTTCAAACTGAGGTAGAACTAGACGAGAGGCACATTCGTCGAACTCAAAAAATAGAAATTATTACTAGAGAATTGCGTAATTTATGAAGCCAATAGTACCAGCTGTTATCCCAGTGTCGGCGGAAGCCTTTCGGAGTACGCTAGAAAAGTTAAAATTTGCAGCAGAAATTCATATGATGTTGTCGAAAGAGTGGCACGCGCGCCGCGTTGGTAAATTAGAAACGTTGTAATTTTATACTGCATGCCAATCATTTCACCATCGCTACCAGCCACTTCATTTGGAGAAATCCAGACGTTGATTGGTAAGCTTGAGGGCGTCATTACACTTTTTCAAGTAGATATTGTCGATGGTGTTTTTGTGCCACCTGTCTCATGGCCGTTCACGGAAAACGATCCTGTGCTGGCGTTAAAGGACTTACGTTTGCTTGGTGCTACGGTGGCAATTGAAGTTGATTGTATGGTTGATCGTCCAGAACAATATGTAAAGACGTTGCTTGAGGCGGCTGTTGTAAGTGTGATTGTGCACTGGGGAAGTACCGCTGAGTACGAGGGAATCGCGGACATGGTACATGCGCATGGGGCGCAGTTAGGCCTGGCTATTACAAACGATACACCACTTGAAGCGGTGTATGTACTTTTGCCAAACTTTGATTTTATACAGGTGATGGGGATTAAAACAGTAGGTGCGCAAGGACAACCATTTGATGAGAGAACACCAGAGACAGTAGCGACCCTACGCTCTAGTTTCCCGACGCTCCCAATTGTTATTGATGGCGCTGTGAACTCTGACACAATTGCCCGTCTTAAAGCGGCAGGGGCAACACGTTTCGCCCCAGGCTCAGCAATTGCAAAAGCCAATGACCCGCGCGCTGCCTATGAACAGCTCGACGTATTGGCATGCAGCTAGATGCGTTATACTATACTCGATTCATATGCATTATTTAACCTCAAAAGAAGTTACTTTTTTAGAAATAAAAGCCAACCAGATTCGCCAAAGCATCATCGAGATGCTGGTTGCGGCCGGTAGCGGACACACGGCTGGACCTTTAGGGATGGCGGATATTTTCGCCCTGCTTTATTTTAAGGTTTTGCAACACGATCCCAAAAATCCTACTTGGGAAGAAAGAGATAGACTAGTTCTTTCTCATGGTCATATTTGTCCAGTCTTGTACGCTACTCTAGCGCATGCCGGCTACTTCGGGGTTGAGGAATTACTGACGCTCCGAAAGTTTGGTAGTCGTCTACAAGGGCATCCACATCGCTTGGCCTTGCCTGGCCTTGAGACAAGTTCTGGACCGCTTGGCTCTGGTCTTTCGCAAGCGATAGGAATGGCTCTAGCCGAAAGAATAGACAATCCCTACTCCTCTAAGTATGTTTACTGCTTAACTGGTGACGGAGAACTAAACGAAGGGCAAATATGGGAAGCGGCGATGTTAGCTGGAAAAGAAAAACTCCATAATTTAATTGTCATTGTCGATAGAAATGGTATCCAAATCGATGGTTACACCAAAGACGTGATGCCACTAGAGCCCCTAGCAGAAAAGTTCGAAGCGTTTAACTTTGATGTACAAGAAGTAGATGGTCACAATATTCGAGCGCTGAATGATGCCATAGGGAAGGCCCAGGCTGTCTATAGTCAGCCGTCACTGATTATTGCGCACACCATCGCTTCCAAGGGGGTAGATGTTTTTGAAAGAGATTTTCGTTGGCATGGTAATCCGCCCGGGAAGGGGCCTGAAGATAGAATTCCTAAAAGCGAACAAGCAGCCGTAGCTTTAGAAAAGCTACGCACCTTAGCCGGTCTTATTGCTAAAGAAGATATTTCGTAATTACTATGTTAGCGCCACACTTAGATAAAAAGTTTGATACACCGGAGATGTTGTCTTTGCCAAGCCGAAATGGTTATGGCGAAGGTTTAGTTGAAGCCGGAAAGCGAGACGAGCGAGTAGTAGCTTTGGCCGCCGATTTAACTGAATCAACTCGTACGCTGCCGTTTGCCGAAGCTTTTCCTAATCGCTTTGTGCAGATGGGTATCGCTGAACAAAACATGGCTTCAGTGGCCGCTGGCATGGCCATGATGGGCAAGATACCCTTTATTGCTTCTTACGCCATGTTTTCGCCAGGTCGCAATTGGGAGCAGGTACGGACTACTATTGCCTATAATGAAAGCAATGTAAAAATTATTGGTGCCCACGCTGGTATATCAGTTGGTCCCGATGGAGCAACTCACCAAGCACTTGAAGATATCGCTTTGATGCGGGTCATGCCTAATATGGTAGTAATTGCGCCGGCTGATGTCCACGAGGCCCGTAAGGCGGTCTTGGCGGCCGCAAAGTATGAAGGGCCGGTCTATATCAGAGTTGGTCGTAGTAATACACCGGTAGTGACAACACCAGAGTCACCATTTGAAATCGGGAAAGCCACAACGATGTATCAGTGTAACAATAATCTTTCGCCTCAGGTTGCGATTGTCGTTACTGGAGTATTGTTATTTAACGCTTTAAAAGCAGCGCTAGAATTAGAAGGGCAGGGTATTGGCGCTACGGTACTGCATATGCCGACGATTAAGCCACTTGATACTGTCGCATTACTGAAAGTAGCTAGTGAGCACGACGCCCTCGTGACTGTTGAGGAGCACCAAAGAGCCGGTGGACTCGGTGGAGCGGTCGCTGAATATCTAAGTGAAGCCCTGCCAATTAGGATAGTACGAGTGGGAGTAGATGATCAATTCGGACAATCTGGTGAGCCAGAAGAACTAGTTGAACACTACGGCCTAGGGATTGCTAGTATCGTAGCGGCGGGGAAGAAGGCGGTTGGGTAAATCTTGTTACCTAAATCTAAAAAGCCCGCAATGTGCGGACTTTTTATGATTACAGTTTTGTTGGATAGTTATCTCATGGTTATTCGAAGTTTTTACAGCTCGCTACAGTTGTATTCTCCCTTTAGGGTCGAATCCAACTAAGCGCCTGCGTAAGTAAAATATAGTCGTGCGTGGTTATTCGAAGTTTTA
>JAYTMA010000165.1:0-1811 GCA_043728975.1 bacterium | reverse complement strand
TTGTTGCTAACATATTTATTTCTTGTTTTGTTTGGTCCATGTAAATCAAGTATACAGCATTGTATAATATTTAAACAACTACATACACTCTGAACAAATTAATCCTTTTGAAACTACTCAGAAAGCGGTTCTTCTTTTTGTAAAGTGGGTGACTACTCTCTGATTATTGATGTGAGAGAGGGATACACTATTTTTTTGTGTCAGTCTCGGCGTTACGCATATCTATTATAGTTACTTGTACACTTTTTTTGTCAGTAATGATAGAATCCACTTTCATAATATACCCATTAAATACAATACTTTGCCCCCAGTACCTAGTTCGTGTAAACTCTTCCCTTCACTATCTGTTAGTATAAACTCAAAGTTTTTTCGAGCTACACCATTTGCTTATTAGACCTCTTTCCTAACCGTACGTTTAGGTTTATTCCATAGCCTAAACACTATGCTAAAAGTGAGTTACGAAAGAAGTCTATTATATTTTTTTGATACACACCAATAATTTTTATTGTAAGACCTCCGATAGTCTTTGTTTCATCTTGCACGATTTGAGCCTTCGTGCCCTAAGACAGATGAGCAATAGAAAGAGTGACGGAATCTCCATCCCATCCAATTTTCTGTATCGTTATCAAATAAGTATCGAATACGAAGGGGGTTTTTAATGTTTCACTCGAGTTCATAATCCTCATGATTTCCTTCGCTTTTCTTGGTGTTTCAAGCGCGAGGTTAGTAAATGAGACATCTCCACCTCCTTGACCCTCTTGTGAGATGAGTATTTTATGTCCACCGCCTACGTTGGTAATTGAAAGGTCTCCGATTGCTACTGTTTTTGTTTTTTCGATGGTGATAGTTTGAGTGTTCATAGTTGCAGTGTGGAAGGTACCCCAAAATTGGCACTCCTTTTCTAAAGTTAGTTAATTATACTAGAGTCGTTTAGTAGCAGCAAATTGCACTGGACTCATCTTGTGAGCGGAGTGAAAGGTACCCCTTTCTTTGCACACCGTTTCTACAGTATTATCATTTAGAAACAACACATGGCAAAACAAGGATTTAGAATCGCAAAGGAAATCAACCACCCCAGGGCAAGCCCATGGGGTATGACTGGTGCATGAGCCAGAGGAGACGGAGCTGTGTAGTCTCCTTCGTCTTTCCCTAGTTCCGTACGTAGTTTTCGACTTGTTGCCAGTTCCCTTTTTCAGATACGGTGGAGATAAAGTACCCATCACTCCAGAACTCACCTCCCCAGAGGTCTTTACGCAATTCGGGAAACTGCTTAAAGAGTTCTCGAGCGGTGATTGATTTGAAGGTTCGAACTATATCACTGCCACTGTATTTAGGATGGAAAGAACAGAGTATGTGAATATGGTCTTCATCACAACCTAACTGTTCGAACCAGATCTCATAGCGTTCAGTGATTAATAGGGAGATTTCCCGAATTGCTTTCGTAATGTGTGGTTCTAATAGAGCTTTACGGTACTTTACGGGAAAAACTATATGGTAGTGGGTATCGTAGACACAGTGGTTACTTTTAACAATGCTCATGCTCCTAGTCTAAATGAAAACCTTAGGTTTTCATACTTTCCGAAGCGGGAACCCCGGAGCAAGCCCGCGGGGAATAGGGGGATTTAACCAAGTAAACAACCCCGGGCTTACGCCACGGAGGTATTTACGTGGAATAAAAAATCACTTTAATAGGGGTGGTTTTTCTTTAGTTGTATCAACTACCGCTGCGGCTTCCCTCCTCCACTGGCTTTGTTGGTCTTGAAAGATGAAACGGCACTAGTGACAACCGTTCCGGTCGCGTCAGTAGCTAC
>JAYTMA010000164.1:0-1207 GCA_043728975.1 bacterium | reverse complement strand
TCGTACAAGGAAGCTAATTCTGTCTCTGTCTTTAGTAGTTTGTGTATGGCGTAGACATTGGCTGGGCTATCACCAGAGGAGTCGGTGACAATACTCATGACAGCTTTCTGTATCTCTTCCCTGCTACCAAATACCGGGATAGTGTTTTTGTAGCTTTTACTCATTTTTTGGCCGTCTGTACCAGGCACTACACCGACAGACTTTATAATCATCTCTTGTGGTGGAGTGAAGGTCTCGCCATAAGCGTGGTTAAATTTAGCCGCTGCTTCACGTGCGTACTCAACATGCTGACGCTGATCCTCTCCTACTGGTACAACTTCGGCATCATAAAGTAAGATGTCAGCCGCCATGAGCATGGGGTAATTAAACAGTCCAGCGGTAGCTTCTATCCCTTTAGCTACTTTGTCTTTATAAGCATGGGCCTGCATCAAGAATGGTACTGTTACCAGACATTCAAATACCCAAGCTAGCTCGGCATGCTCTGGGACATCGGACTGACGAAACAAAATAGCGTTAACTGGGTCAATTCCAACGGCTAGATAATCCTTTACTACGTCAATGGTATTTTGCCTGAGAATAGCAGAGTCTCGCACCGTGGTAAGGGCGTGCAAATCAGCTATCATGAGGTGACTCTCGTAATCTTCATAGCTGTCAGCAAATGGTTTAAGGGCACCAAAATAGTTACCGATATGTAGTGTGCCGGAAGATTGCAGGCCCGTTAAAAGGCGTTTTTTTATCATTTGCTAATAGTACCAGAAAAGGCCACGCCTTCAAATCTAAAGTCCCATTACATCACTAGCGGTAGTTCTACCACAAAACGCGAACCTTCCCCCTCCCCTTTGGAATGTGCAGTAATGGTACCGCCCATAGCCTCGGACATTTTTAGAGCTACAAAAAGTCCAAGCCCAGTTCCGGCCACATTTACATTGTTAGCCTCGTCCCCACGCTCAAACTTCTGAAAGATACTATGTAGCGTACTTCTAGTCATGCCGATACCAGTATCAATTACTTCAACATAAATTAGCTTCATCTTTACGTCGTCTCTGATATAGACCGTAATTGAACCTCTCTGTGAGTATTTAATAGCGTTGTTAATTAAGTTGTGAATTACTTGTTGGATTTTACCCAAATCTCCATTTACAACACCCTTAGAATTAAGGTCGGTCCGAAACAGTAGTATCAAACCTTTACGCAAGGCCTCGCTTCG
>JAYTMA010000163.1:0-1559 GCA_043728975.1 bacterium | reverse complement strand
GTCAAACATAGTCGGAATGAACCAACTTTGTACTTGTCGCGATGTACTAGCGCGGATCGTTATGGTCTCGATCGATGCTCGACGCTACTTACGACCGACTATGTTTGATAGTTAGAAATTGATACGCATCAAACATCGTCGGAATGAACCAACTTTGTACTTGTCGCGATGTACTAGCGCGGATCGTTGCGTTCTCGATCGATGCTCGACGCTACTTACAACCGCCGATGTTTGACCCGTAGGGTAGTTATTAGGCCATACCGAGGGCACGTCATTAAAATTTATGGATGCCAGACTATAGGCGATCGTTGGGTCATAAACCCGCTAGACTATGGGCGATTACGTTAGGCTATAAACCCGCTAGGGTATGCCAGACTATGGGCGATTACGTTAGGCTATGAACCCGCTAGGGTATGCCAGACTATGGGCGATTACGTTAGGGTATGCCAGACTATGGGCGATCGTTGGGGTATAGCCTAGCGCTAACTCTAAAGATAGCGCTAGATTATGGGATTAGTAGTCAATTGATACGTCAACAGTTACGCCCAATTTTTCGGATATAATCTGCGATCGATTCGTCTTGACACCATCGCGGCCTAGAGCGGTAGTTAAGTAATCACCAGAATTTACCGCTTCCGCGATTTCTGGATGATTTTTGTACAAGAAATAGGATATACAGAAGAAGTGGATAGCGCCGGGAGACGACTCCCGATCGCTTGCAACGTTTAGAGTTGCCTGACTCTTTTTTTTGCCGAGGCTACGGTAGATCAAATATTCCTCATAGATACCCTTCATTTTTGCAACCGAGGCAATTATTTTCTCTGATTTTACTACCGTAACTTTTTTATTTTTAGGAACTTTTTGCGCGGATGCCCTCATTGCTTCAAACTGTGCTTTAAGTTGCGCCGCGAGAGAGGGATTAACGGCTTGGAGCAGTGCCGCCGCTTCATCTAAGGCAGTGGTTTCTACGATCGGGATCGGGATCAGTACTTCGATCGGTTGCCGATCGATTAGCGCTTGCCGAGCAAGTTCTATTTCTGCTTTCTCGTTATTTTTGGCGCTATAGATTATTATGTCACTGTTTTCGTGACTAAAATTCTGTTTTGTTTCTATTAACTCACGCTCAACAGCGAGAGCGATTTGTTCTTTCTCATTGTCTGGATTTTCAGCGTTACAAATTGTAATCGCACCGCCGATCAACGATTCGTTATAGGCTATAAGCTTCGCCTTTATATCCTCGTGGCTTATGACTTGCCTAAAGATAATTAACCCGCGTTCGAGAGCCACTTCTTTATTCTCATAATAATTAGATGAGATTACTACTGGTTTCATTTCGATAGCCATGATAGTTTCCTATTTCCTGTAAATTTTTAGAGTTGACTTAGAGTTGACTTAGAGTTGACTTTTGTTTTCTCTCTCTTCATTGTAGCTAAGATAGATACGATTGGGATCAGTGTATTTACTGAGTTTTGATATTGTCTTGAAGTTGTTTTTTAGTGCCTTAAATTGTTTTCTCTCTCTTCATTGTAGCTAAGATAGATACGATTGGGATCAGTGTA
>JAYTMA010000162.1:0-2410 GCA_043728975.1 bacterium | reverse complement strand
CTGGCTGCAGCTCTGGTGGGTGAAGCTCGTGATGGAGCAATCTTGCTTTTCCTCTTTAGTCTAGCTGGAACTCTCGAGGAGTACGCGATGGGTAATACCAAGCGAGCGGTGGTAGCACTAATGAAGCTTAGACCCGATGAGGCCAACCTTGAGAATTCAGCTGGTACTACTGAGCGTGTATCAGTGGAATCTCTGCAAATTGGACAAATTGTAGTAGTAAAGCCGGGAGAAAAAATTCCTGCTGATGGAATTATTTTAAGTGGTATCAGTGCGGTAGATCAGTCTTCTATGACTGGTGAGTCAATACCGGTAGATAAGGATCCGGGGGATAATGTTTTTGCCGGGACAGTTAATGGCCATGGTGTGCTTCGGGTGGAGGTAACTAAAACCGCCAGCCATTCTACCCTAGCGAATATGATCCGCTTAGTGACTGAAGCCCAGGCCAAACGTTCACCAAGTGAAAGTTTTAGTGATTGGTTTGGTGAAAGATATACAGTTCTGGTTCTAGTAGGAACTATTGTAGCTCTCGGTGGATTTATCCTCTTTGGACTTCCTTACGCTGAAGCTTTCTATAAGGCGGCCACACTCCTCGTGGTGGCTAGTCCTTGTGCGATTGTCATTAGTGTACCAGCCGCGATATTGTCAGCGTTAGCCGCTTCGGCTAAGCGTGGCATGTTGTTTAAGGGTGGGGCAGCGCTTGAGACTTTCGCCAATATAGATATAGTCGCCTTTGATAAAACGGGCACGCTGACTGAGGGTAAAATGAGAGTTAGCAAAGTAGTAGCGCTTGGTATGAGTGAGCATCAGCTCATGCAGGTCGCAGCGACGCTCGAGGCAAACTCAGAGCATCCTTTAGCTAAGAGTATACTCAATCATGCTGCGCAGATGGGTATATCGCCAGCGACGGTAGAAAGAGCGGAAGCTGTTCCCGGTAAAGGAGTATACGTGACGCAAGACGGACGTCGCTATTTTGCTGGTAATCGTAAGATGTTGGCTGAGTCAGGTGTTCATGTTGATGATAAAACGGAGAAAGCTCTGCAAGACTTGGAAGCAGAAGGGAAGACAGCAATCGTTATCGGTAGTGAAGTCGTGTATGGCGTGATTGGTATTTCCGATACCGTTAGAGCTTCAGCCAAAGCCACTATTGCTGAATTACGAACAAGAGGAATTAAACGAATCGTGATGCTGACCGGAGACCATAAAACGGTGGCGCTGGCGATGGGAAAGGAAATCGGCATTGCCCCGGAGGATATTTATGCCGAACTAATGCCAGCCGATAAGGTGAATGTTGTCGATAAATTGCGTAGCGAAGGAAAGGTATCTTTTGTCGGAGATGGTGTAAATGATGCAGCGGCCTTGGCCACTTCACACGTCGGGGTAGCGATGGGAACGGTCGGGAGCGATGTGGCGCTCGAGGCCGCTGACGTGGCACTGCTCTCAGATGACTTAGGAGCCTTAATCAGGGCCCGCAAGCTATCGATGCAGGCGAATCGGATTATCAAGCAAAACCTTGTCTTTGCCATTGGTATTTTAGTTTTAATGATAGTGGCAACCATCTTTTGGGAGTTGCCACTACCACTTGGTGTAATTGGACATGAAGGTGGAACACTTTTGGTGGTAGCAAATGGACTACGGATGCTGTGGCAGAAGATCTAGTTTCAGGTATGGTAAAATAATAAAGAGATTATCTTTTATCAAATCTAACTGTCGATAAATATTGACCATGAAAAAATTCCTCACTATCTTTTTCGTCTCCTTGGGAGTCATCTTCTTTTGTATCATTTTGGCCCTAGCTTACTTATGGATAGTTGACCCATACAATATAAAACCCTTTATCTATGCTTCACCAAGTAGCAAGTTTGAAGATAAAGAAACTTATAAAACTGAATCGACTGGTACACCTGGGAATATTGAACCTATAAACGGAATCGATACATCAGGTGGTGTTATTGAGTCTGGTAATGGGTCTAACAGTAATAATGAAGGTCTAACCGAAGGTCAGAAAAATGCCCTAGAATTAGTAGGAATTAACCCTGTTGTTCTTTCTTCTCAATTAACTTTAAAACAAGAACAGTGTTTTGTGGCTAAATTTGGTCAAGCTCGGGTAGATGAGATAAAAGATGGCGCCATACCAAGTGCGCTGGAGGTTCTAACTGGTAAAGATTGTCTTTAGACAACACTAACTCTGATTCCCTTAACTATTGAATTTGTTGTGAGACGCGACAGCTGTATCAATAGTAACTTAATTGCTTCCGCATTATTAAATCCCGGTACATGTTTATATTCGGCGACACCAATCTTCGCAGTAATTTTGCTGTGTTGGTTTCTGTCTATACCCAAAGCTTCAACATCAATATTTTCAACACTAGCACGTATTCGTTCAGCGAGAATAATGGCTGCTGATTTATCG
>JAYTMA010000161.1:0-3522 GCA_043728975.1 bacterium | reverse complement strand
CGGTAGTAGTCTTTGAGAAACTGCTCTAGCTCAGAAGAAAGTGGTACCGCAAGGGCCACCACTGAAGCGAGCTCTAAAGCGGCCTGCGGTGGTTTAACCACGTACTTCACGTACTTAAGAAAAAGCTTAATATTTTTCTTCACCAGACGGTAGGTGCGCTTAATAATTCCTGGTTTTATTTTTGGACCTTCCTCTTCTTCAGGAATTAAGTACTGAAGCCTAGGAGGGATAAAGTTTTTATCTAAACCTAGATGTTCATAAGCTTGAGCTAATGAAGTTAAGGTTTTTTTATCAAAATCTGAAGCCAGTAATACTAAAAAATCATTTTGCGAATATAATCCAAAGTAATGTAAAAGTTGCCGACCGTACCGGGCCCGTAACATGACCTCCGGATTATCCTTAAGATATTCAGAAAGCGAGACGGTGTTAGAAATCCGCTTTGCTCGACGGGCCATTATGTATTCTACTCGCACACTGATAAGTGGGTTATCTACTACCGCCAAGAGACGAGCACTAGGGTAGGTTCTGGCAATGAAGCCAGCCGCTTGCGCACTTTCTAGATAATCAAAAGCTAATTCTCCACAAACGTTTGCTTCACCAAATTTAGTAAAATGACTCTCATACCAGGAAAGACCCTTGGCAAAGGCTTTAGCATCACTAAAAAACTTAGTCTCTTCACTAGCTAAACTAATACTGGGATGTTCCGCTAAATAGGTATACAGGAGTGGTGCCGTGGCCTGTGACCCCAGGCCAATAAAATTTACTAATTTATTTTGTGCGTGCATATACTATATTATAGCTTTTTAGCTAAGTTAGAACTCGGCAACTTTTCATCATTTAAGAATAACACTTGTTCGATAGACTCTCGATAGGTAATTTTGTATACCTCGGGATCTTCGTGAAAGCGAGTTTTTATCATCTCTTGAGCTGATTCTACTAATTGCTGACGCAATACGAAGTCATTCATCAAAATATTTAACTTTGAACTAAACTCTTCAACTGAGGCCGGATTGCAAAGCAAGGCTGATTTTCCGTCGACAAACAGATCTTCCCGCGCTGGCGTTCGAGCTAGAATAAGTGGTATACCAGCGGCAGCTCCTTGCAAGACCACCTCCTCACTCTCTGGGGTAACATCTGGCATTATGAGCACATTGGCGGACTTAAGATAAGGTACCTTATCTTTAATGTTCGATTCAAAAACTACCTGCTCGCTGATTTCAAAAATTTCCGCTCGCTTTTTATATTCCCTTAATCCCGGTCCTTCACCTAAGGCAATGAGGCCAAGGTGCGGGTTACGCAGACTAAACCGAGCAGCATCAAGGAGGCGGAAAAACATTGACTCGTAGTCAAGTTTACCAATGTATAACATGATAAATACAAATGGTTTATATTTGTCTTTCAAATTTATTGTGGGCTGTACTTTTATCAGCGATTCATAATTGTTAAGACGAGGCAGAGTAGAAAGGTCAATAATTGAAAATTGTTGGGCTAAAAAATTAGCTAGGTTTTTGGTGGTAGTACGCACACTCTTAACTTGCGGGATAGTAAAACGTGGCAGAAATCTTCGCCACCAATTTTTCTTTGACCGTTCATAAAAATCTTTACTAAGATAATTTTCTAGCACATGAATCTGCACTGGACGTTTGTACTCTCGCCCGAGAGATATAGCTAAAACAGCTGACTCATATGGGTCACGCGCTACTATCATATCGGGCCTAAAACCATTAGCAAAAACTAGTTGTTCTAACGCTAGTTTTCGACCGGAAAAATACGTTCTCCACCAAATATTATGTGTGGCTGTGTAAAGCCAAACGTTATCACTCACCCGCAAAACCGGTGTTTTGGTAGGAATACCTTGACGCAAAATAAGGATGTGCACCTCATCAAATAAATCCGCTACGTTGGTATAACCATCAAGCGATTGTTTGGTCGGACTAAGGAGCGACTCATCGCGCGAGATAAACAAGACGCGCGTGACGTCACGACTAGATACTACCTGGTACACCGACTCAGCATTAAGAGCCTCTTCTACTGAGAGGTATTTGGTGGAATCTATGCGACGCTCTTTACCTAAAGCTCGTTCCAAACTAGAACGTTCATGATCTGAAGCGTCGGTACGAAAAAGATCGTGGCCTGACATATCCCTTTTAGTATACCGCGACGAACGTCATAATTTTCTTCCGACTTGGGATAGAAAACTTATTTAATAAATCTCATCAGGGCTTTCGCTAGCAGATTAGAATCATGACGAATCAAACTACGCAGTAAAGTGTCACCTTTTACTGTCTCAATAATTTCTTCCGCCAAAAGCGGGCAGGCATGGACCGTAGTGATTTGGTTAGACGCAAAATTATTAACCACCGGAAGAGTTCCTTCAGCCGAGTATTTTTCCAATAAATTAGCCGGTAGTGGTTGAGTATTTATGAGTAAATGCTGAGGGCAAACTCCGGCATATTTAGCCACCTCGGCTAAGTGCTCAGAGGTATGCATACCAACAGTCTGCCCCGGCTTAGACATCAAGTTACAAACATAAACTATCTTGGCCGAAGAAGCCTGGAGAGCTTCTTTAAAACCATCTACTACGCAATTTGCGAGAACACTAGTATACAAGTCCCCGGGACCAAGTACCACTAGATCTGCCTCCTTCAAGACACTTGTAACACTTGGATTTAGACTGGCTCTCGGAGTTAGAGCTAGTTTAGTAATCCGTACAGTTCGCAGTGAATCATCATATAGTTCATCGATATCATGTTCTCCGGTTATCACTACACCATTGGCGTAGGTAGCCACTAAGTGAGCACTATCGGTCGTGACTGGTACCACTTGACCTTCAACGCGCAAAATTCGCGAAGCGGCTTCTATCGCTTCTATTTCACTACCTAAGATGTCGGTCAGAACGGTTAAAAATAGATTACCAAAATTATGCCCCAAAAGCCCTTCCCCTTTAGCAAAACGGTACATAAAAAGTTCTCGCAATAACGTATCGTGAATATCATTATCGGCTGCTAAAGCGGTCAGGGCATTACGAACATCGCCCGCCGGTAACTGACCAAATTCATCGCGCAATCTACCGGTTGAGCCACCGGAATCGGCCATACTAACTATCGCCGTTAAATCAATCCTATCGGTATATTGTTTTAATCCCCGCAGCACGGTATGAGTACCGGTACCACCACCGACGATGACCACTGATTTCTTTTTCATATACCTCTACTTAAACCAACCAGATTGCCATTTAGTGACAATCTTTTTAGATCATCCTTAATTTGTACTTATACTTACAGCGACTTATTGGGGCGCCATAATATACCAATAAAACCCAAAAACAATAGTCCGATCAGAGCCAGGTACACCCAGTTATTACTTTTAAAATGAGGTCCTTTTGTTTCTTCTCCCGCTACCCTTCCCCTTGAGCTAGGAACCTCAAGGGCAGTCATCGCCGGGAGTGGTACTGGACTAAAATCATCACCAGAGACACTAATCCCCTTTACCAAGGATGTGTCATTAGCTGGCTTAATAAAC
>JAYTMA010000160.1:0-1525 GCA_043728975.1 bacterium | reverse complement strand
GGAAAGCTCAAAACGATCCTTGACAAGATGACGGCAAGCCCCTTCAATCACCCCCGTAGCGATGGGCCAACCAGCCGCCAAGTACTCATCATAATGCATGTAGGCCGCATTGCGTTCGTAGTAGTTGGCGACTTTCAAAAGAACTTCAGAGGCCGTTTTCTTGCACGCAGGAGCCACTGCCAAAGCACGTAAATCAGAGACTACAGTCGCACTTTGCCCTTTAAGTAAAAGTAAAACGCGCTTCTGTACCCAAACTTGGCGCAGAGGTGACTTTTCCCCATGAAGAGAATTACCCGCTTCCCAAAGGTACTCCACCGCATGAATTATATCTAGCACAAGAGAGAAAAGAGGTAGATGAGTTAGCACTTTTTCCTGTAAAGGAGCAGAGCCATCAGTAAGTGCGACACGCATGCTAATATGTTCTCCCTCACGAAGAGATACTTGCTTTGCTGTAAATTCAAGAGCTGATTTTTTACCTTCAAGAGTTGCCCATAATTGTTTATTTTGCGGCCCGACACGCGTTTTAGATTTCTTAGATTTTGTATCCTCTTGATTCTTACTTTCTTTAAATAGACTGATGGTTACTTCTTCCGGAGTACGCACAAAAGGAGCGATTGTGTAGACACTTGTCACAATGGCCTCTTTCTTTTGTCCTAATTTTTCTCCTTTACCCAGGCGTACACGAGTCGGTTGAGAATTTTCCGGGAGCATAGGAATTCCTTTACCATCGGCTTGAGCGACTAAAATCGTGGATTCTGTGGCAGGCCATACAAGGGGACTATTCTGGACAAGGGGACTATTCTGGTAGAATTCTTCCACAAGAGCGCTATCCTCTAAAATGACTTCTTCGAGAGGGCGACAACTTAATTTCTGTGTCAGAATACTCTCGAAAATCTTTCCTGCCTTGTGGTAAGGCAGATAGCAAGCAAGTTCAGAGCACCACTCACGCAGCAAGTCAGAGAGACTATTTTCTGGCATTTTAAGTCTCGCATCCAACAGGAAATAGCTTTGCCCTGCTTTATAGTAGTAGGCTCGTTTGAAGGTTAATTTTCCAAAAATCGAGCGATAAGATCGTCTTTTTAGGGAATGAATCGGCAATTTTTCTCCATTGAGGCAGATGCTCTCCGTATGTTGGAGTTGCTCTTGCTGAGTCATGATGAAAGCCAGCAGTAGATCCCGTCCCAGACTAAGAAGGCTGGCCAGTAAATATTTCTCTGCCTGATAGATAGAGGGGGAGTGTTTCTGATTCTGTGTGACGAAGGTGATGATCTCTTCAAATTTGTCTTTGATTTGTTGTACAATCTCTTGGGAGTCGGGGGTCATGGCAGTCTCCTGGCCTTATTTTTGTAGCACAGACATTATGCCTGAAACTGCCACCTCCAACTCCTTCAACCAAAATGAGTCACACCCAGTTGATTTCACACTCTTAAAACGGTTGAGACTCCCTGAATCTTATAAAATCAAAAAAAATCTTTCTATGGCCGCTTGCGGACTTCCCAGCGGAGCCCGCGACGCTCGTTAGACG
>JAYTMA010000159.1:0-1435 GCA_043728975.1 bacterium | reverse complement strand
CGTTTGAGATTAGAGAGGGTGCTGAGTACCAACTCCATCTCCAGGTGTTGGGCTAGGTGCCAGGCCACTATCTCACCACTAGCGATATCTTTAATCACTGAGAGATAGGCAAAGCGGTGATTGTATGGCAGATAGGTAATATCGGTGCAGAAGACGGTGAATGGTACTGATTGATCAAACGAACGAGCCAAAGTGTTACCAAAGGTTCGATGAGCAAGTGATGTCTTCATGAGGGCTTTATAGGGATTCTGCCGGCGTATCTTAGTCCTAAGACCGTACTTCTTCATGATCCGAGCTATCTTCTTGTGGTTCATCGGCGTAGCCCTATCTTTCAGTTTCATAGTGATAGTGCGGATACCATGTTTGGCTTTGCCTGCCTCAAATAACGCTTTGATAATGAGATAGTCGTTATGATCTCGCTCAGGTTCATTGGCTGTCTTAAGCCACTTATAGTACCCACTCTTTGATACGTGCGCTATCAGACAACCAATCTTGATAGGTATATCACACGCTCTAATCAGTCTATACTTCTGTTTTGGCCTGAGTATCACTCCGCTCGTTTGGCCCGGAGTTGTGCTAAAAAAGCGTTTTCTGCTTTAAGGTATTTCACCTCGGCTTCTAAGTACTTAAGACGGTCTGTTTCAGTATTGGGATTACTCTTCTTCTGGCTTTTATGTTGTCCTCGCTGGTCTCCACACCCTTTTGTTCTCCAGCGACGGAGACAAAACTTTGGTTGTTTCTTGCCAATAAGGTTGAGATCAAACCCCGCCTCTTTAAATATCTCGGTTGCGGTGAGACCTTCTTCGTATTGCTTCACGGCCTGTTGCTTAAACGCGGTGGTGTATGTGATGGATTTTTCACTGCACCGCTGCACGTTTTGGTTGCTTCTTAACCGTTGTTGTTCCTCACTGCTAAAGCTTCGTTTACTCATATGTCTATTGGTTATCTAACAATAGTACAAGGAATACAAAAAGTGGACACCTGGTGGTGTCCACTTTTTGGGGGTCGGTTCAATCGGGTGCCTTTTTTGTTCGTGCTCTCACAGCAATGTCTGGGAGACATTGCGGCAGGAATCGAAGCCCGATTGAGCTGGATTGGAAGCAAAGCGCACCAATCCAGCCAATTGGGGTACTGAACTCGTAGAGTTCGATTCCTGGTGAAATCCTCAAATTGACCTGTTCTAGTTTTTAAACTCTATCCTGGTATACTTTTAGCAATGAACGGTAATGCTAATCTAACAGAATCTGTAAACTCTCCTGAAATGTTGTCAGAAAACGTATTTTTTGAATGGTGTAAAAAATTTGATGTTCAGGTTGATGATGTCCCGAGCGATCTAGACAACAGTGATAAAACTGCACGTTATGATTTTGTGTTTAAACTAGGAGCCCAAAAATTTCTATCGGGCTTTTTGTCTCAAAATGAGAAAAGTTTGGAT
>JAYTMA010000158.1:0-1014 GCA_043728975.1 bacterium | reverse complement strand
CTTCAGCGGTAAATCACCAAACGGCCAACTAATGGAAATCGCCGAACTCCCACCCGCAATACATCCCTTCTTCCTCGGTGTCCAATTCCACCCCGAACTGATTGCTAGACCATTAGCTCCACACCCTTTGTTTACGGCTTTTGTCAGAGCTTCATACGAAAATAAATAACAAAACCGCCTGTGGCGGTTTTGTTATTTAAGGTCGACGGACTGATTTAAAGATTGTCTCAAGCGCTGGATGTTCAGTTTCGGTGTACAGTTTCACAACTGCCCCATTTCCTAGCCAGACATAAAGTTCGTTTACCTCACCAATCATACTATTGTAATCACGTTTGTAGATGATTACAGGCAGGTCATTGTAAGTTTCCGCTACATAGTGGAAACTTCCACCTTCTGGCATGTCGCCTGCGCCAAATGAGTCAGCCTCTAATGAGTAGAGGTACTCATCGAACGTCTTTAGAGGGGTTTCTTCTTTGTATCCTTTCAGGATGAAAAAGTCGTTAGCATTTTCAGAAGTGATACTAAAAAAAGCCACATCGCCAGGGTCTTCTTTTAGTAACAGATTGTTTGGGTAGTCAAAGCGAATGAAGCTGTTTGAAAAAGTCGAGAGGTTGTTTGGCAGGGGTTTAGTAGTCTCCGTCGTGGTGCCTGTACCAGCCAAGGTTGATGTTTCTGGTGTAATTATGACCGCTGGTGCGGTAGGATCATTTTTTAGGTAATCCATTAGTATGTATCCAAAAATACCAAGAATTCCTAAAGAAAGAATGAAAACGAAAAATAAACGCATGTATTTAATAGTAGCATCCGTTGTTCGATTGTAGATCAGTTTAAGCAGGGTAGAAACAGAAAACGAAATGTGTTAAGGTAGTGGACGCAAAGCTAACGCAATGCACAAAAGATCCCTTGCTGGATCGTCTAATGGTATGTTCTATACAATCCTCACTCGTTCGGAAATAAAAGAGTGAATTTCATAAAGATTTTGTGTTCATCGCTGCCGGATCGTCTAATGGTAGG
>JAYTMA010000157.1:0-1486 GCA_043728975.1 bacterium | reverse complement strand
ACAAGGGACGGAAGATACGGCACAAACAGCAACGCTGTTTGATCAAGACTCGTAGAGTCTTGTGGATACCCCGTCCCGTAAGGGCGGGGTGGTTTCATTCCCTTCATTCCAATTGTCTTCGTGGATTAGGGTGCCGTCGATGTCGAGGTAGATTTTCATAGCTAAATAATAACATATCAGAATATAGGCAGTATAAAGTAGCGTTTCCGGATATATAATCGAGGAACGCTAGCCAAGACCGTCTGACTAGACTTCTAATAAGTGTATTTTGAAAGGAGTTGGTTAATAATTTAGTTTGGACCATCTTTTTGACGTGTTATAATAGAGTACATTTAGAAATATTGTTAAATCTTAATTTATGCCAGAAGAAGTCAAACCAACAATCGAAACCATCAATACGCCAGCCCCTGTCACTCAAATCGCCACTGCACCAAAGCCTAGTTACCTAATCCCGGGGGCAATCGTTATCGGGGCTCTGGCCATTGCCGGATCAATCTATTTCTCCCCGCAAACTATGCCCTCACCCAATCAACCAATGGCCGCGCAAGGTGCACAAGCGGCACCAGCTATCGATCCCGCTTCGGTGGTCTTGGATCTTGAAGGTTTTCCTAGCCTTGGGGATGAAGACGCTCCAGTGTTGATGGTTGAGTTTTCTGATTTTACTTGTCCATTTTGTAAACGTTTCGTAGATGATACCAAGGGCCAGATTATCAGTGAGTATGTTGATAAAGGACTGGTACGTTTTGTTCGCAAAGACTTTATCACCGTCGGTGGGCCAGTTGGGGCCAAGGCCGCTGAGGCCGCCCACTGTGCTGGTGATCAAGGCAAATACTGGGAATACCTCAAGGCGATGATGGCTAGACAAGCAGAAGACCGTGCTAGCTGGTTAGACGTAAATATTCATTCCGGGTACGCTAAGTCAATCGGCTTAAACAGCAATAACTTCCTGGAGTGTCTTAACTCAGGTAAACACAGTGAACGAGTCAATACCTCAACTAGTGAAGCCGCTAAATTTGGCGCTACAGGAACTCCACACTTCTTTATCAATGGCATTGCTGTCTCGGGTGCCCAACCTTATAGCGCTTTTAAGCAAATTATCGACGCAGAGATTGCCAAAGCGTCAAAGTAAGGTAATATTCTCTCCACTTTATAAAAGGCCACCCCTGGGGGTGGCCTTTTATAAAGTGGAACTCTAGAGGTGTCATTCTTAGCCGTGCATATGTTTATCAATCGCTTCGTCAAAGACTTCGATACAATCAACGTTGGCTGTGTTTACCATCAACATACGACCGTCTTTTAGGGTCATCTTAGTGAATTCTCCTTGTTTAATTGTTTCAGTGATAATGCCACTAAAAGTCCGCTTGTTTCCATTTGAAAAATGAATAATCTGGGTAACGGTTTTACCTAGACTACTGATTGTGGAGTGAAGATTTGGCACGTTGCGATTGTAGCATGAAAGAATTTGTTAGAGAAATATTTTAGTTGG
>JAYTMA010000156.1:0-8021 GCA_043728975.1 bacterium | reverse complement strand
TAAGCAACTTCGTTGCTTAACCTCTATCGCAAAGCGATAGAGTAACTCACTACATCCCCGGGCTTACGCCGCGGAGGTATTTACGTGGAATAAAAAATGCCTAGAAACCGAAGTTTGTAGGCACCCAGCGGACAAGTGTCCTTTGTTTTGCACAGCTCGCTGGCCGACTGTGCGCACCACTGTTGCTATCTTACCCCGACCGCGGGTCGTTAGGGCAGACCTGACTATCTTAAGCTGACCTGTCAGACGGTATCTCAGCTTTTATATATTAGCATGGTATCAGACTAAAGTCAATACGTGCACTGCCTCTGGTAGTCAGACGTGGTTTTAATTCGAAGAATTAAAACCACGTCTGACCGCACAAACAGCATTTCGTCTAGAGTATCCGGCCCCGTTATCAGTATGGTATATTTGCACTCATATGAAAGATTTTTTAAAAGTTTTAGTGTACGGGAGTTTATTCGCGGTGCCGTTTCTAACAATGTTCGTGGTTAATGATTACTTCTTTCCTTTTATTACCGGGAAGAATTTTGCATTTCGTATCTTAGTGGAAATAGCTTTTGTGTCATGGGCTCTCTTGGCTTTAATTGATACCAAGTATCGGCCAAAGTTTTCTTGGGTACTTGCCAGTTTTGCTGCGCTCATCTTGGTGATGTTTTTTGCCAATTTACTAGGACAAGACCCGCAGACTAGTTTCTGGAGCAACTTTGAAAGAATGGACGGCTATATCACTTTGGTCCATGTGTTCCTCTATATGGTGGCATTAGGGAGTATGCTGACCAGTAAAAAACACTGGAATAAATATCTTAATACCACCCTTGGCGTTTCCTTGATTGTGGCGATGTATGGTTTGGCTCAATACTCCGGAGCAATAGCTGGGGCAGGGGGTGGTCGTATCGAAAGTTACCTTGGTAACTCTGCCTATATGGCCATCTATATGTTCTTCCACATATTTATTGCTTTTTGGCTCTTTGTCGATAGTAAATCCAATGTGGCTAAAGTAATTTATGCTCTCTTGGCGACCTTGTTTATTTTTGTCCTAATTCAGACGGGTACTCGTGGTACCGCCCTTGGTCTCTTAGCTGGATCTACTGTGATGGTGGCTTATGTGGCAATTTTTGGAGCCAGATACCCAATATTTAGACGTTATGCCATTGGCTCTTTCGTTGCTTTATTTTTGGTAGCCGGTTCGTTCTATGCTATGCGAGATAGTGAATTGGTTCAAAGTAGTCCCAACTTTGCCCGTATCGCTAATATTGATTTAGCGAGCGATCTCAAAGTGCGCGGTACCATCTGGGGAATGGCTTTAGAAGGAGTAAAAGAACGGCCGTTACTGGGCTGGGGCCAAGGAAACTTTAATTATGTCTTCAATGAAAATTACGATCCTTTTCTATTTGGACAAGAGCAGTGGTTTGATCGAGTACATAACATTTTCTTGGATTGGTTGATTGCCGGGGGAGCATTGGGCTTTATTGCCTACTTCGGAATCTTCGCAGCTTGCCTTTATTATCTTGTTATTTCGCCATTACGTAGGCCAGACGAGCAAACTTTTACCGTGCTGGAACGGGGTGTGCTGATTGGTATGCTAGCTGGTTACATGACTCACAATCTAGTGGTGTTTGATAATCTCATCAGTTACATCTTTTTTGCTGTAGTACTGGCTCTCATCCATAGCAGGGTCGGGGAAGTAATACCAAAGATTGCCAAAGTAGAAGTTGATAAAAATCTGATCAATCAATTTTTTGTGCCGGTCGCAGCGGTGGTAGTAGTAGCGCTTATCTATACTCTTCATGTCCCAGGGATGCAGGCGGCTGGTGATATCATCGATGGTTACCGGGCAACTGCACCAGAGGCTAGACTAGAAGCTTTTAAGCAGGCGATAGATCGTGACTCATTTGCGCATCAAGAAATCACCGAGCAAATTTCTCAGCAGGCGATGGGTATGGCTAGCGATCCAAAAGTGACCCCACAAGTGAAAGAAGAATTTGTGCAGGTAGCTGAAGGAGAGCTAAATCGTTTAGTAGAAGAAAAGCCGGGCGATGCTCGGGTGCATGTTTTCTTCAGTACTTTTTATCGTTCGCTTGGTAATCTAGAAAAAGCTGGTGAACAGATGGATATTGCACGCGAACTCTCACCGCGTAAGCCGTCTATTGTGATGCAACAAGCGATTATTAAATATAGCCAGGGTGATGTCGCTGGAGCACGAGACTTATTTAAAGAAGCGTTTGAATTAGATACGCGAAACAACGAAGCTCTTGAATACTACGCTAGTACACTCTTTGCGACCGGTGATGCAGACGGAGCCAAGGCTTTGATTACCGACGACCTAACCTTTAAGCGCTTTGCTCTTAGTGATTTCTTTGTGAAGACAGTAAACGATGCTGGTGATACAGTTTACTTGATTGAGCTCTACGAGTCGCGGGTCGAACAGAAACCAGAGATAGCCCAAAACTGGGCATCGCTGTCATTCTTGTATTATCAAGCCAAGGATAATGCTAGAGCGATTGAGGTGCTAAAGACAGCTCAGGAAAAAGTCCCGTCTTTCTCAAAATCAGCCCAGTGCTTTATTAACAATATGGAAGCTGGTAATGAACCAGGACTAGGCTGTTAAGTAAAATTATATGGCAATCGTGATACAGGAGCACGTGCCACTTAGCGAGCACACCACCCTTAAGACGGGTGGTGTTGCGCGTTATATGGTGGAAGTACGTAGTTTAGAGGATTTGCGCGCAGTCGCAGATTTAATCACCAAAGAAAATTTGTCGTACTTAGTCCTCGGGGCCGGGTCTAATATTTTTGCCGGAGAAGCGGGATTTTCTGGGGTAGTTATCAAAATGATGAATGAAGGGGTCGCCTATGCCGAAAACGAGACTGGTGAAGTAGCGGTAAAAGTAGCTGCCGGGGAGTGGCTAGATGGGGTGATAGAAACCACCATCGCTGCGGATATTTTTGGTTTAGAAAATCTCTCGGCTATCCCCGGTAGCGTGGGTGCTACACCAGTACAAAATGTCGGAGCTTATGGAGTAGAAGTAAAAGATTTAATTTCCTCGGTTGAAGTGTTTCATTTGCCAACAAAAACAGTTCGTGAATTTAGTAATGCTGAATGTGAATTTGGTTACCGTGATTCATTTTTTAAAACAAAAGTTGGCGGTGAGTATATTATTTTTGCGGTGAATTTTTTATTGTCTAAAAAATTCACCGCAAAAATTTCTTACACCGATCTGGCAAAAAGATTTACTAATGAATTACCAAGTGCCCAAGGTGTGCGTGAGGCGCTCTTTGAAATTCGCGGGAACAAGTTTCCTGATTGGAAAGTACTTGGGACCGCCGGTTCGTTTTTTAAAAATCCAATCATCTCTCGCGGTCATGGCGGCGCCTTGCGGGCGCAGTATAAAGACCTGCCTCTTTATGATGTAGATGCCGATAGGGTGAAGGTGTCATTAGGATTCATTCTCGATAAAGTGTGTAATCTCAAGGGTTTTCGGGTGGGTGCAGTGGGGCTTTATCAGGAACAAGCTCTGGTCTTAGTAAATTATGGTGGAGCTACCGCAGATGAAATTACAGCTTTTGTCGAAGAAGTTAAGTCACGAGTTTTTTCTGCGACCGGAATTATGATTGAACCTGAAGTGAAGTTTGTTTAAACACTTTACGTAGAAATTTTATAAAAAAATTTCTACGTAAAGAAAAAAATAAAAAATATTTCTCATAAAAAAGTTAAATAAAAAATAAATCACGCTAAAAAAATATTTTTATTTTTTTAGCGTGATTTATTTATCCACAAATTTTTTTTACAAAAGTGATTGTATTAAATTTTTATCCACGTCATAATACATGTAAGCAAATATCTTCTCACTCGGAATTGTTCTTTCAAATCGAGAAGGTCTTGCGGTCGAATTTTATCCACTAAAATACTCTCATCACAACATGCCAGTAACAAAGAAAATGGCAGTCAAGAAAGTAGCAAAAAAGACCGCAAAAAAAGCAGTCAAGAAAGTTGCTAAAAAGACTGTTAAGAAAGTAGCAAAGAAAGTAGCAAAGAAAGTAGTAAAGAAGGTAGCAAAGAAAGTTGCAAAGAAGTCCGCAAAAAAGTAATCCGTGCGGACGGGTCATACCGTCTGCTCGTTAAGCTCATAGCATAATCGCCTTAAACCGGCGATTTTGCTTTTTTGTCTTTATTCAGAAGAGCGTATATACTAGGCCCACTATGCAAAATGAGCAAAAGAGACGCATTGCGTCGACTATTGCGAATTTTGCCGGAAAATAATAACTGAAAAGAATATATTTTTTGTATGCATAGCTAAGCAGGCGCTACGCCATGATAAAGGACTTTAGTACTGTCCTTTATCTTGGTGGTAGCGAGCTGCCGATAAATCTCCATAGTATTCATTATTTAAACTTTATGTCATTCTTAGATAAATTCTTCGGTCCCTCTTACGAGAAAGAACTAAAAGGCGCCGAGCCCTTGGTTTCGGTTATCAATGCCAAAGAAGAAGTCTTTTCTGCTCTCAGTGATGAAGAAATAATTACGAAGATGAACGAACTTCGTTCTCTAATTAAAGCCGGGACTAGTCTTGATGAGGTGTTGGCAGATTCTTTCGCTTTGACGCGTGAAGCAGCTAAGCGAACACTTGGTCTTAGGCACTACGATGTGCAACTGATTGGTGGCATTATTTTGCATCGTGGCAAAATTACTGAGATGCGTACCGGAGAAGGTAAGACGCTAGTAGGAACTCTACCAGCTTCACTCAATGCTCTAACTGGTAAAGGAGTACATGTAGTGACTGTGAATGATTATCTCTCGCGTCGAGATGCGGTCTGGATGGGGCAAATTTACAACGCACTTGGTCTAACGGTCGGAGTGATAAACCATGACGCTTCTTTTCTGTATGACCCCAATCACGCTGAGGTAGATATGGTTCGTGATGAAGTCGGTTCATACAAAGTGGTCTACGAATTTTTGCGTCCCTGTACTCGCAAGCAGGCCTATGCGGCCGATATTACTTACGGCACCAATAGCGAGTTTGGTTTTGATTACCTGCGCGATAATATCGAATATGAAGCAGTAAATCTGCGTCAACGTGAACCCAACTACGCGATTGTTGATGAAATCGACTCGATCTTGATCGATGAAGCGCGAACACCGCTAATTATTTCTGCGCCCGCTCATGACGGAGATAATCTTTATGATCTGTTTGTCGCTATCGCCAATAATTTGAATATTGAAGAACATTATACGGTCGATGAGAAGTTGAAGAGCATTGCGCTAACTAATGCTGGTATTGAAGTCGCCGAGAAGATGTTGGGGGTTGATAATATCTATACCGAGAAAGGCATCAAATACGTGCATCACCTGGAGACAGCCGTGCGCGCTAAGGCACTTTTTACTAAAGACAAGGAGTATGTGGTGCGCGATGGAGAAGTGGTGATAGTCGATGAATTTACCGGCCGTCTCCAGCCAGGCCGCCGTTGGTCTGAGGGTCTTCATCAGGCCGTAGAAGCTAAAGAGGGTGTAAAGATACAGAAAGAATCAAAGACCTTCGCTTCGATTACCTACCAAAATTACTTCCGCATGTATCATAAGCTCTCGGGGATGACGGGTACGGCGCTCACTAGTCAGGAGGAGTTTTTTACTGTCTACAACCTTGAGGTTATTCCGATCCCGACTAATCGCACAATTGCTCGCCTCGATCACACCGACCTCATCTATCAAAACGAACCAGGAAAGTTTGACGCCATCATCAGTAAAGTAAAAACCATTCACGAAAAAGGTCAGCCGATTTTGATTGGTACCGCATCAATTGAATCCAACGAACGTCTCTCGATTGCTTTAGCTAATGCCGGTGTGACTCACCAAATGCTAAACGCCAAAAACCACGAACGGGAAGGAGAGATTATTGCTGCCGCTGGACGGATCGGAGCCGTGACACTCGCTACCAACATGGCTGGTCGTGGTGTCGATATCAAGCTTGGTGGCCCCGAGGCAACGAGCGATCAAGCTGAGGCTGTAAAGGCCCTTGGTGGCCTCTTTGTGCTCGGTACCGAGCGACATGAGGCTAGACGCATAGATAACCAGCTACGAGGCCGGGCGGGTCGTCAGGGCGATTCTGGGGAGACACAGTTCTTTGTCTCGATGGAAGATTCTCTCATGCGGGTGTTTGGTGGTGAGAGAGTCAAAAGTCTGATGGGCACCTTTGGTATTCCGGCCGACCAGCCAATCGAAATGAAGATGCTTTCAAATACTCTAGAAAGTGCCCAGACCAGAATCGAAGGTTTCCACTTTGATGCCCGTAAGCAGATTTTGGCCTACGACGATGTCTTAAATATGCAACGAAAAATCGTCTATTTACGACGTCATAAATTACTTATAATTGATGAGGCTGAAATTGACGCCTTATTAACTGAAGTAATGGCTAATAGCCAGGATGAGGGAGCTACGATAAGCGCCAAAGAGACTGAACTTGGAACCGAAACTTTCAGAAACCTCTTTCGGCGTCTATCATTACAGATGATAGATACGCTTTGGGTCGAGCACTTAGAGGTGATGAGCTACACCCGCAATAGCGTCAACTTACGTGCCTACGGTCAACGTGATCCGCTGATTGAATATCGTAAAGAGGGGACGCGTCTTTTTAAAGAAATGCAGTTTGCGATTCTAACTAGAATTAACGAAATACTACCAAAGCTACAGCCGGTCTTAATCGAGCACGAAGAAGCTGTCATGAAGAAAGAATCAAAGGCCGCTCAGGCTGCTGCTGGCAGTGGGGAATCAGTAAGGAAGAAAGATAAGACACCAATAATGGCTAAAACTATGCCTGGACGGAATGATTTAGTGACTATTACCAACGGTACCAATACCATGACGGTAAAGTACAAAAAGGCCGAACCACTCCTTTTAAGTGGAGGCTATACGTTGGTTACAGAAAAGGGTACCTCTGCCTCATAATTAATCTATGAAAATTATCACCAAGCTCCTACTGACTGCGTTAACGTTGCTGTTGGTAGCAAAGTACGTTCCCGGGATAAGTGTAGAGGGGTTCTACACCGCTCTGATTGCGGCCCTAATCCTAGGGATACTTAATATTTTTGTTAAGCCGATCTTATTCATCTTAACTTTTCCGATTACCGTTTTGACGGTAGGGCTGTTTGTGCTAGTGATTAACGCGGCGTTGTTTTGGTTTGCCGCTTCATTCATCGACGGCTTTTCCGTCACCGGTCTCTGGCCAGCTTTCTTAGGTTCTCTTATTGTTACCGTGGTGAGTACTATTGGTAATCGCTTTCTCTAATCTAATCAATACTTTATCTAAAAAAAGCTCCGCCAAGCTCAAAGCTTGGCGGAGCTTTTTAGATTACACCAATCAATCTTTATTTTTGTGAGTACTTGATGTTATCTAAATGAATCTGAAAATCATCGCACCTTATGGACTGGCGGTTTTCATTTCCCTTTCCTGAGGGAGGCTTAGCCTCCCTCAGGAAATATTCTTGTTTTCCGTTCTTCTGAGGAAGGTTGAACCTTCCTCAGAAGAACGGGTTAGGAACGGGTTAGGATTTACCTGTACTTTAAGTTTTATTCATGGTATCAATGTAGCCATGTTTGTAGACAGATTAACTTTAAATATTAAAGCCGGAAACGGTGGAGACGGGGTAACCCGTTGGCGACACGAAAAATTCCGACCTATGGCCGGTCCTTCTGGCGGTAATGGCGGTCGCGGTGGCGATGTTTTTATGCGTGCCGTACGGGATGTAAACCTCCTCGCTCGCTATACCGGCGATAAGTCTTTTGATGCAGAGAGTGGGGTCTCGGGGCTTGGTGATAGTAAGTTTGGCAAAAACGGTGAAGACCTCTATGTCGATGTTCCGGTTGGTTCTATCGTGACTGATATTCATCGTGAACGTACTTTTGAATTGTTAGAAGAAGGACAAATTGTCAAAATATTAAAAGGCGGTAGTGGGGGAATTGGTAATGAACAATTCAAGACCGCCACCAATCGTTCACCTGAGGAATCCACAAAAGGTCGCGAGGG
>JAYTMA010000155.1:0-1707 GCA_043728975.1 bacterium | reverse complement strand
GGTAGTCTATGAGGGCGTTGATGGTTCTTGCTTCCTCACCAAGCGACAGTTCTGCGGGAGGCGCTCCGGCATAGGTAATTTTTGCTGCTTTTAGCTTCTCTGGTAGTTTCATACCCTATAAGATTGAACAGATAAACATTACTGCGTTTGCGTATACTTCGGTCATCGATTCGGCCCCGAAGGCAATATCCGCCGTTACTAGACCTGCGACAATACCCGCTAGGGCGTAGAGAAAGATATTGAGTACTGGTGTCTTCTTCTCTTCATAGTATGCTCCGGTGATTTCGTTTTGATGGATTTTCATATTATTTCTTAATCTTAATGGTCTTGCCTAGTAACTTACATATTTCGTCCATTGTGAGTTCTTCGAGTTCTTCTTCTTTCTCAATAGGAATTAGTTTTACGTCGCCGTAGATAACATTTCCGATAACTTCTTGTGCGGAGATTTCTTTTTTGCCTGTTGTACTGAAAATACCGGCAGAGATAGTACAGTTGAGATTACTTTCGATTCTGAGTTTTGCTATGACGCAGGAGTAAAACGATACAATGCCCCAGCCAGCCTTAATGCCCTCGCCAGCCTTAATGCCCGAGCCAGCCTCAATACCCGAGCCAGCCTTAATGCCCGAGCCAGCCTCAATGCCCCAGCCAGCCTTAATGCCCTCGCCAGCCTTAATGCCCCAGCCAGCCTCAAGGCCCTCGCCAGCCTTAATGCCCCAGCCAGCCTCAATGCCCGAACCTGCTTGTGCTAAAATTCGTCCCTTAACATACATACCAGTAAACTTCACCCAACCGAGATTTGCTTCAATCTCTACGTGAGTATCTTCGTAATTGTTCCATGTTCCAATATTTCCTTTCTTGTATTCGTTCTTCTCATTTAGGTCCGCTTTTGTGATTTTAATTGTGTTCATACTTTCTTATCTATTAGTTTTTGTAAACAATCTTTATAATCTGTGCAGAACTTTCCAACAGTACCCACTCTTTTATATATTCCGAGTTTAGGAACTTTACTAGTTGTGTATCAGTATCTTCGCTATTTGTGGGGAATCTGACAAATGTTTTTGTGTACCATTTTTTTGACATATCTTATATATTACTCTGATAAGTCTTTACTGTTAGTGGGTTGTGTGGATAGTTGGTCTGTGATTAATTTTTGTACCGCCAGTCTAGCTAGTACATTACTCACTGGTAGTTGGTCTTTCAGGGGCCTCCCTGTGTATAGTTTCATGGGCTTGGGTGAACGATTGCCTGATTTGGCTGTCACTTCACCGTTGGTGTGAAATACGATTTCTCGCAAATCTGGCTGTGCCTTGAATACTAATCGGTCTAGGGTGTCCTCTTTTAACCAGTCGAGAAACGCCCGAAAGTGATTTGGTGAAAGCCACTCACACTCTACGCTTTCATGCCAGTCATGGCCGTGTGTGTGGGCTACTTTCTCCCACGCCTGCCACTGTGGGGAGTGTACGATTGTTTCGTAGTAAGTTGGATTACTCATGGTTCTGTTCTTTTAATTTATCCTCTCGATTACAGAAGTCGCGGTATGTTTTATATATCTTTGTATTCATATCTTATTATTTAGCTTTTTTGCTTCTAATGCTTTCTTTAGGTTCTCTCTACTGGCTTTCTTTTTAGCTTCTGAGGTTGATTTTCCTCCCATCTTTCCAATCTTTCTGAGTGCTTCTCTCTCTTCTGGTGTTATGTTAGTCATTG
>JAYTMA010000154.1:0-6568 GCA_043728975.1 bacterium | reverse complement strand
ATAGAAGAGCTGATGCACTCAATTCAAAAGTATGGACAGAAACGAAAAATTTCTTAAGTCCTTAACTCCACAGGAATTTAATACCATCTCGGAAGTTATTTTATTGCTGTACACGAATAACCTAGCCACTTTAGATATAAAGAAACTCAAAGGACACCAAACTCTCTACCGCGTTCGCGTTAGCAGTATGCGAATAATTTTTTATAAAGACAAACCCACCGGAGCGATAATAATAAAAGAGCTAGCCCGTCGGTCTGACACAACCTATCAAAACTACTAATTGGAAATAATTAAAAATATTAAAAATTAATTATGAAAGTTCTGAGGAAGGTTGGACCTTCCTCAGAACCAAATTCCCAGCAATTATATAGCGATTAATTTGAAAATCAGAAAAAGCCAACAAAAAATAACCCTTGTCGGGGTATTTTTTGTTGGCTTTGGTTTTGTTTTATCTTCTCTGACTACTTTACTTCCTCTTTCTTGAGTGGAAGACCGAGGTGTCGTAAGAAAGCTTCGGCTTCCTTCTTATCATTGGTCGTGGTGACGATAGTTATCGCAAACGAGAACACATCTTTAGTATCTTCGTCGTTACATTCAGGGAAAATCGTATGCTCCTTGATACCGAGAGTGTAGTTACCCATCTCATCGATAGCTGTTACCTTGAGCCCATGAAAGTCACGAGTACGAGGTAATGCAAGGTGAATTAACTTATCTAGGAAGTGAATCATGTGAGTACCGCGTAGAGTAATTTGGTAGCCGACGATATCACCTTCACGTAGCTTGAACGAGGCGATTGACTGCTTGGCTGGACGAGCTGAGGCCTTCTGACCAGTTATTCTGGCGAGACGATCTTGAATCAGGGCAATCTTAGCCTTGTCCTGGACGCGCCCAGTTCCAACTGAGATTACCACCTTTTCTACTCTTGGTGACTGCATTACATTCTTGTACCCAAAGTCTCCTTTAAGCGCAGTGTAGGCATTTTTGATGCGAGCTAATGTAGTTTCCATATTTATATTTTCTTACCACTAGGGCGAGCGATTCGTACTTTCTTTCGCTTCTCGCCTTCGCCTTCAAAAGTATAACCAACTCGTACTGTCTTATTTCCTTCTAGAAGAGAAACATTTGATACATGAATCGGCATACTCTTTTCGATAATTTGTCCCTGTGAGCGACTCTGCTTATTTTTCTTATGTCGCTTGACTACATTGATACCCTCGATTACAACTCTATCTAGCTTGGGCATTGCTAGCAAAACTGTACCAGTCTTTCCTTTGTCTTTTCCAGCAATTACTTTGATGCTGTCTCCTTTTTTGATTTTCATAGGCATGAATTATTATTTCATTTCCTTATACCACTTCTGGTGCAAGAGAAACTATTTTCTGATAACCTGCCTCTGAAATTTCACGTGGGATAGGACCAAAAACGCGGTTCGCTCGAGGCTCTTTCTTTACCTTATCAACAAGCACAACGGCGTTGTCGTCAAAGCTTACGTAAGAACCGTCCTTGCGCCGAAATGGCTTCCTTTGTCTTACCACCACTCCGTAGACCACATCCTTTTTCTTCACCATCTTTCGTGGCTCAGCAGTTTGAACTGAAAGTACTACCATCTCGCCGAGCTCTGCGTAACGTTTCTTTGATCCACCAAGGACCTTGAAGACCCGTCCGATTTTTGCTCCCGAGTTATCGGTAATTTTCACAATAGTTTGTGGTTGAATCATACTATTTTGTGTTAGCTACCAGCTCAAAATGCTTGCGCTTTGAGATGGGGCGCGTCTCTCTAATATCGACCATTTGACCTTCTTTAGCTGTGTTTCCAGCGTCGTGAACTAAAAACTTCTTGGTGCGCTTTAAGTACTTTTTGTACTTTGGGTGCTTGACCAGTCTCTCTACCGCTACCGTGATTGTATCCTTCATCTTAGTGGAGACCACGGTACCGCGTAGTGTACGACCGGTACTGACAGTTGTATTTTCTGCTACCATACTAATTATTTAATGTTTGGATTATCGCGGCGGGTAGTTAGTTCAGTTAAGGCGCGAGCGATTTCTTTCTTCGCTACCTTCATCACACTCGCCTTCTTACTAAACTTATCCTTGAAACGTTCTAGACGAACACTCTCGCGGGCCTTTGTAATAAAGTCCGTTAGTTCGGCGTCTGTCTTCTTTTTGATGTCTGACATTTTTATCATATAGCAAGAATGTTAGGCACGCGTCTCTTCGCGACGCACGAGTTTACCTTTTAATGGGAGCTTGGCTGTAGCCTTACGGAAAGCCTCGCGAGCAATATCTTCACTTACTCCTTCTACTTCAAATAGAACTCGGCCGGGGTGAACTTCAAAAACGAAATGATCTGGATCGCCCTTACCCTTACCCATCGGTAGTTCAGCCGCTTTCTTGGTCATTGGCTTATCGGGGAAAATACGAATCCAAATTTTTCCGGTCTTACCGAGGGTTCGTGAGATTACTCGACGAGCCGCTTCGATTTGATTACTCTTCACGCGTGATGGTGAGGTAGCCTTTAGTCCATATGAACCAAAAGCGACTGTGATACCACGAGTATCTGGAGCTGCCCGCTTGGCCTCACTTTGGCGGCCATTTTGCCACTTGCGGTGTTTTACTTTTTTAGGGAATAACATATAGATGATTTATTTACTTGCTACACGCGTTGATCTTGGGGCGGTTTCTGTTTGCCCACTCTTACGGTCAGCAAACACTTGTCCCCGATAAATCCAAACCTTGATACCGATAGCGCCGTATGGAAGTCGTGCCGTTACACGAGCAAAGTCAATATCAGCGCGGAGAGTTTGCAGTGGAATACGTCCTTTCTTGAGTTCCTCACGCCTTGCCATGTCAGCTCCACCAAGACGTCCAGAGAGCGATAAACGCACTCCTTCAACATCCCGATTAGCCATTACTTTTTCAATCGTTTGCTTCATTACGCGACGGAAAGTCAGACGCTTTTCTAGTCCTTCAGCAATCATTTGGCCAACGATGTTGGCACTTGATTCTGGTGAGCGAATTTCTTCGACATCTAGCTTAATTTCTGGCTTATCAGTCACTTTAGATGAACGCAAAAGCATATCAATCTCCTTCTTGAGCTTAGTAGCGCCTTCACCACTGCGACCGATAACCAAACCTGGCCTAGCGGTCTTGATGATGATGCGAATTTCTTTTTGACTGCGTTCAATTTCAACTACATCAACTGACATTCCCTTTAGTTTCTTAAATAGAAACTGGCGGATCACTGCGTCAGTGCGAAGATATTCGCGGAACTTCTTTGGACTGGTAGTAAACCATCGACTTTTCCAGTCTCGGTTGACGCCAATGCGTTGTACATATGGATGTGCTACGTGTGTCATAGGTAGATATTATTTCTCGCCCAACTCAACCGAGATGTGGCTATTACGCTTATTAATCCGTGAAGCTGAACCGCGAGCGCGAGGCATAAATCGCTTGATGACTGTTCCTTTGTTTACCGCTACGGCTTTGATAAACAGTCTTTCCGGCGATTTACCTTGCTGTACGGCGTTTGCTAGAGCGGAAGCTACTACCTTAGAAAAAGGTAATGAGGCTCGCTTATCAACGAACTTCAAGGCCGCTAGCGCTTCGGCTACTTTTTTACCACGAATCACAGCTGCGATCAGGCGAACCTTACGAGGTGCTTGGCGGTAGTTTTTTAGAATTGCTTTCATAATATAAGGCTATTTCTTAGTAGCGGTCGTCTTAGCGGCTTTGGCTGCAGTAATTTCTGCCTCCTTCTTCTTCTGCTCTAGCTCTTTCTGCATCTTACCTCCGTGGCGATGGAACTTCTTAGTTGGCGAAAATTCACCAAGTTTGTGTCCGACCATTTCCTCAGCGACCAGAACTGGAGTGTGTACTTTTCCGTTGTGTACGCCGAAGGTGAAGCCGACCATTTCTGGTGCTATCGCACTACCGCGTGCCCACGTATTTATCACACCACCCTCTCCGGGTTTCTTGCCGGCGATCTTTTTCATCAGCTTCTCATCTACGTATGGTCCTTTATAGAGTGAACGTGACATTTAAATGATAAAAGGAGTGCAACGACTATTTAGAATTTAGTTCCGACTTTGCCCCTTCCTAGGGCAAAGTCCTGGAACACATATTTTACTTAACCATCACAACCCTCATTAGTTAATAAGTAGTAGTAGTACAAGACTACTATAAAATGACGCTTGCGCGCTTTTTCTGAGAACCTCTTGCAAAGAAAGGTAACGGCCGTCCTTATCAGAGGTTCCCAACTTCACTTTTCTACGACTTTCTTCTACTTTGCTACTTTGTGAGTGACACTACTCACGTGAGGTTGGAACCCCGGTACAATACCGAAAATACAGGATAAAGTCAACCATTAGTCTTCTCCAATCCCTAATGTCCCCTCAAACCCCACCCCACTTTGACGCTAATGTCCCCTGAAACATTTTGCGGTACTATATTGGTTTTTCATACTGGTGTCATATGAATATCACCATGAAAAACTTTGAACCGAAGACCGTTAAAGACATTACGGCGTTCCTTAAAGGAAACCAATCTGTTGACTTTGAGATTGAATCACGAGAAGAGAAATACGCCTGTATACAAAGCACCTTAGTACATACCCGATATACCATTCTCTCTAAAAAAGATAAAGGGGTGGTCAAATCATATTTGGCAAAAGTCACCAGGTATGAAGAACGTCAACTTAAACGTTTGCTCAAGCAGTGGCGGAAGAGTGGATTACGGTACAAGAAACGGACGGTCGTTGGTGCGTCGGTTCGTGTATACAAACCCGAGGACATTACCCTCCTGATCAAGACTGATGTTGCACACAAGACACCAAATGGAAAAGCCGTACGAGAAATATTGAAACGAGAGTTTTTTGTGTTTGGCAAAACAATGTATCAAACCATCGCCAACATTTCAGTATCCCATATCTATAACCTTCGAAAGAACAATCAACAGTACCTGACTTCAGAGGCAAACAAGTACTCCAAGACGAATCCCGTGAAAACAAATATCGGCGAACGACAAAAACCCCTTCCGTATGGGAAACCCAGCTTTATACGGGTGGATTCGGTCCATCAGGGTGACCTGGACGGTGAGAAGGGTGTCTACCCACTAGTGTCCCGTTTAACTTTTTAAAATCCTAAATCACCCCAATAAACAAAGATCGTTAAGGTAATTACGTTTTTTCGATTTCAATCTAAAATTAACTTTTCCCGTGATAATAGAGTGAGCTTATCAAGCTTAATCTAGTATCATTATGAATCGCGGTATTTACGTATTCTCCCAAATTATGGAGTTTGTCGATGACTATGAGTTCAGGAAATGTGTGGAGCGATATAAATAACGGCGAATACCGCATCAGAAGACTTTCCTGCCGACAACAATTTACCTCCATGATCTTCGGTCAACTGGCATATCGGGAAAGTCTGCGTGACATTGTCACCTGTCTTGATGCCCATGAAGAAAAATTGTACCATCTGGGATTCAAAGACAAGGTCGCCCGCAACACGCTTGCCTCAGCCAACAAGAAAAGGGACTGGCGCATATACAGAGACTTGGCAATGATACTCATTTCTAAAGCTCGACCAATGAAACCTCTGTCAAAAGAGTTGATCGAACTGGGAGTGCAATACCTTTTGTGTATTTGTTTGTTCATAACCTTTAATAATTTATCAACGCTTCGGCTTTTTCTGGAAAAACGATGGCCAACTGTGACACGATTGACCCCCAGTTTTTAATTGGCATCGTCCACTTCTTGGTGATGTCATGCGTCGCTAAGAAGAGCAACTTCATTAGAGATTGATCATGAGGAAAGACGGAAGTGGTCTTCGTCACTTTACGGAACTGGCGGTTTACTCCTTCAATGGTATTGGTGGTATAGATAATGCGTCGAATCTCAGCTGGGTAGGCAAAGAAAGTAGAAAGTAATGCCCACTTAGTCTCCCAGCTCTTGAGGGCTAGAGCATATTCGGGAAATTGTTTCCTGGCTTCCTCCAATGCCTCATAGCCATTCTTCTCATTGGTAGCGGTATAGATCAGACGGATAGCTTTGGCCACCTTCTCTTTGTCTTTGTGCGGTATAAATTTCAGAGTATTACGTATTTGGTGCACGATACACTGCTGGATAGTGGTCTTCGGGTAGATAGCGGCAATCGCCTCCGCAAAGCCAGTTAAACCATCGGTACAAGCAATCAATATGTCCGCCACACCACGTGACTTTAACTCGTCTAGAATACCCATCCAAAATGTGGAACTCTCAGCTTCACCAACCCAAATACCTAGGATTTCTTTACGTCCCGACTCATTGATACCGAGGGCTAGATAGGCACACTTAGTAATGACTCGACCACTGTCCCGGACTTTAAAGTGGATACCATCTAGGTAAAGGAAAGGATAGAGGGGTGAGAGAGAGCGCTCTTGCCACTCTTTGATCTTGGGTAGAATTAAGTCAGTGATGGAGGACACCATGGAAGCACTGACATCTATCCCATAGATATCATAGAGATAGCTGTTAATGTCTCGGGTGGTCATTCCTTTACCATACATAGCAATAATTTTCTCTTCGACGTCA
>JAYTMA010000153.1:0-5981 GCA_043728975.1 bacterium | reverse complement strand
CTGTCCCTGATTATAGGGACGTTGGCGATAGCTTTTTTTGGGCTAGGCGTACTGTCCACTGTAATAGTGGAAAGAATTTTTTGTCTTGTATTTGGAGTTATGGCTACTGCTATGGCTCCAATCTTGGCCGAGATGGCTAAGAGTGACCTTGCGAAAGCAAGGTCCTGGAGGAAAACGGATAATACAATTATCCGTACAAAAATGGAACTGGAGGCTGTGGGAGCCTACGAAGAACTATCTTCGGAGGAGCAGGAGCTATGTCTCCTTCCCCAGGAGGAGAGTAATGTCTCCTTCTGGGAGGCCTTTGAAGAAATGACAACTGAGGCCATTAGGTCTCAGTACTTTACTACAGAAAAGGAGGCAGAAATCGAGCTTCGGCTCGGTTAGTCTCCTAGTTTTTATAAAGGCCCCAGTACTTACAGTACTGGGGCCTTGTCATTTGTATGAGCTGTGATTACAATGATTTGGTTTACCTAATTATTGCAAGACAGTGAACGTAGTGAGCTGTCGTCAGAGAAGTAGTTATCTCTGGCCTGAATGAGACAACTTAAAGTCGAAACAGTCTTAACTGAAAGATAAAACAATGAACCTTTTTGGTCTCTTGCCTTCCACTACGGTGGATAGGCTTATGCAGCTCAAACGAGCTGCAAAGGGCTCTACATTGCCCCAAAATGTAGCCGGACAGGTCGAGTCCGGTAAAATGATTTCTGGAGGTTCCTGTGTAGGGACTTCCAAGAAATCAAAAACGTCTATGTCTGTAAGGGCAGAGACGAAAAGGGCTAGTGTAGCCCGTCGAGAGATGATTCGGGCTCATGCTCGGAAAGTTCTCGAAACCTTGGGGCATGTAGCTGCCCCTAAAACTGGGAGTCGAACTGCTGTGATGCAGTCCCAGTTATCCATTTCTCAGTTGAAGGAGGGGAATCGTCCCCAAATTCTTCGGGAGATGGAAATTGTCTCTGCCATCCTTGAGGTGGTGGGGAAACTCTTGAAGAAGGGAGCCCGTTCTTTGAATGTGAATAAGAATGGGATTAAATTTCTTTGACTAGTATTTTAGTCTTTCGGGGTAACACTTTAGTGTTGACTCTGAATAAGAAAACGGACGATCTGTTGGTCGTCTTTTCAGCCGTCATGGAGATGGCAACTGAAATGGGCTACACTGTAGTTCTGAAAGGAGGAAATTAATATGTTAAATAAAACATATACTCATCCATTTGTGTTGGGTGAGTTAGAAGAGAGCCATTTTCAAGAGTGGCTCGGAAAAGAGCTTGAAGTATATGAGCTCTTTTTAATGTCCGACGAGGAGTTGTCGGAGGAGGAAAATCTTCTGAACGCTCAGGCTGAGATAGCAAATCTGTGTCAGCCTGACGGGCCATATACGGCTTTATATAAGAAGCTTAAAGAAGGGAGTGAGATTCTCCCAGTGCCCATGCTTTGGGCTAATAAGCTGAAAGCAAAGGCAGAGCTTTCTTCATATTATTCTTGGGGGAAGGCGTCTTACTGTAAGGCGGTTTTTGGGTCAAGTTCTAATTTTGCTCAACAACTTCTTTGGAAGGACTCTGGAGATTGCCCGGAAATCTTTCGCCCAGTATTAGCTTCGGCTAGCTGGGGAATTGGGGTAGATTTTAAGGATTCTTATGAGTTTTTCTACCTCCTACAAGAAGAGCCCCAACTAGAGCCGTTTTGGAAACCGGCTCTAATGGGTTATCTTGGCACAGAGAAGGCTCTACGTAGGAGGTATGTTGGGAGGGTGAGAACGGTTATTGCTTCTAGAGCAGCAATACCTAGCTGTGCGTACAGCACTCTTACGGCAAAGAACTTCCAGTCAATGGCAACGTTGGCTATGGTAATTGCCCAAGACGAGGTTGTCTTAGAGGAGTATAGAAATCCTTTAAAGACTTTTCCAAAGAAGGAGTTTTCGGTTTCTTCTATGAGGAAAACTTGGTCGGCTCGTACTCCCGAGTCGAACAAAGAGATCCAAAAGTGGGGATCAGACCACAACCACTGTTTAGGTAACTATTCAGAGGGACATGGGTCTGACTTTGAGATATATGGCATTTGGGAGGAAGATAAGCCTTCCCGAGAATATGCCATTTTGGTAAGGAGGGATGCAAATGGTCGTCCCCGGGTCAATAAGGATCATGAGGCTATGGGGTATAATAATGACCCTATGCCAACAGAGCTTTTTGAAGATCTGTTAAAAGAGCTGGAAAATCAGCCAGGGTATTTTATACCTTTGGAAGGAGGTAAATAATGAGTTTCTGGTCAACATTCTTCACCAGCTTTTCGGAGCTGGTGAATGACTCCCTGTTTTCTCAGGGACATGGGAAGGGTTACCTTGCTGGGGTAATCCTTGATGGAGAGAAGGACTATTACGAGTTCCTTGATGGGATTCGGGATCATGCCGTTCTCCGTCTCCTCTCTACGGAGAATAAGGAGATTAGAGTACTGTGTCAACACGGTACTCCTGTAAAGGGGTCTTTATGCTTTATGCCTAAAGCTCCTAAGAAGGATTGGGATATACAGGCTAGTTGCTATCCTGTGTATTCTTCTCTAGAGCATAGGGAGAAGATATTTGCACCGAATTACACTAGTACGGTGCATTCTCAGACTAAAATGGTGCAAGGGTTACCTTGTATCTATATTTACTTTTAGAAAGGAGGAAAATAATGAAAAGGGAAACTGTAGACATTCAGCTCTATATGGGGTTGGATATTATTCCTGAAGATGGGGCTATGATCCCGTCTTTCTCTAATGAGAATAAAGACCTTTTTGGCATTCAGTTTGATCTGGATGTTCCTGTAGGTTTTCCTTATGTTCTCTGTATCTCTTCCTCCCAGCTTGTAGGCTGGGAGAAGAGGAAAAACTTCTGGAATTTCCCTGGAACTCTAGAGGTTCTCTTGGGAGAGGGTATTTCTACTGAAGAAGGGATAGTGTGGTACTTTCCTGAAATTAGTGGAGAGGCTTTCTTTTCTCCGAAAGGTGGAAAAACTCACGCTCTCTATCCAGACAAAGGGCTCATCCTTCTTGGTTCTCAGTTTGAGAAGGATAAGTATACGGCCGAACTTTCTGAGAAATGGCAACTTTCCAGAATAGAATCAGAGGCCTCCTCTTCGTTATACTTAAGTATAACAGAGAGAGAACTACTTCTGGCCGAGAAAAGGGTACCTAGTACAACTAGAGCTACACAGCTTTGGCTGTGCAGCTTGCCCAGACTTACTGGCAGTGTTCTGGATCAGAACTTTGCTGGAAAGTTTGCTAGAATTCCAGTAAGTGATGTGGACCTTTTCTACAGGGTGCCAACTATTCGGGAACTTCTTCCTGTTACTCTCCGTATGAAAAACTCATACGGGGAGTTAGTTCAGGAAAAATACCTGGCCTATCGTAATTCATCAGCTTGGTTAGGCAAGCTGATGGATATTGGCTGGAATACCAATGTTGCCCTAGTCGATGAAAGTTCGGCTAACAACAGAGGAAAGGTAATGTATGCTGAGCAGTTTGAGAAGACTCATCATACGGTAGTCGAGTCTCTTCTTACCAACAACCTAGTCAAGGTTGGGGGGAAGAAGGTAGACTGGATGTTTGCATGGACCCATTTCAGTAATATAGCTGATGGAGAAATAGGAATGGCTGAAGCTGTGGCCGTTTCTATTATCCAACAATTGGTTAAGTCTAAAGAAGGGAAAGCCCACAAGGAGACTATTCTTCAGGGTCTTAAGGATTTCGGTCCAGGCATTCTGAATGGAGTGCGTACCTATGGAGTCAGACAGCCAGTGTCTGCTCCTGGTGGTGCTGTGATAATGCCTATCCGAGTGGTAAGCTCGTTGGCTCCTATTGTAGGTGTCACATTGCAGACAGCTAAGGCAATGGGTGGAGATTTTGATCACGATCTCTTCTTTGGGGGATTTACATCCTCTGAGAAAGAGAGTGCTGCTGGTCAAGCTTCAGCTATAGCAAAAATACTGGAAAACATTTTGGATGGAGAGATAATATCTTCTATCCTGGAAGGAGGAAATTAATATGAAGAACACAAATGTTCCAATTCATCTGCAGATTGTGTCTGCAGATAAAGCACTGGTCATTAATTCTGAGTACCGGAAGGTACTTGGAATTGGATTGGTCTATAATAAGGCCGATTTTGACACAGTTGCTAAATACGATAGGGAGGGCAAACTTCTGAAAGGAAGTTCGGCTTATTCCTTCGTACTAGGCCGGGAGTCCAAAGAAGCTGTAGGACTATTCCGGTCCAGTTTCTACTGGGGTTGTATTGCTAATATGATGGCAACAATGACTCCAGAGGATCTAATCATCCTGGCTCATATTATTCTGGCTTCTAAAGTCAGTTCTATTACTGAAGTAGAGAAGACATTTGTACAGTCTTCACTTACTCAGTATGTGAATTCTAACTTTGGTAGCAGGGAAATGATGGATTTGATGATCCGAGTCCTGTATACTTGCTACTGGGGCTTTGAAGAGGCCCTTATGGATGCCTCTAAGACAAAACCTCGGGTTATGCCTGATGGTACTGTAGTGGATTCTCCAGAGGATCCACTTACTGCTGAAGAGATAATCTCTAATGTAGTTTCCGGTAAAAATCTCGACTGGAAGTATCTTGAGCTATCGGGCATTGAGACTTGTGTTCTCAAGTTTGTTGTCTCTAGAGGCAAATTCTCAGACACTCAGGATGCTTTGATTCGTCAGCTTCTTGTACAGAAGAGAAAATGGCAGTCGGATCAAAACTCCTGGAAGATAACTCAGGAAATGCTCAGTAATGACATACTGGATTATAGTACTAGTCTGACTATTCCAAAGGTGGCAAAGGTACTGGAGAGGGAATTACTTCCTCTTCAGGACTTAGCTAAAGGAGTAGACATTCAAGAGGCTATAGAATGGGTAAATTTACTACCCCTTCCTGAAGGCACCTCAGTGCCTCTAGGAAGGCAAGTAGACTACACAGTGACACTTATGGAGGGGGGGATTAATTATCTCTCCCAAAAAGAGTTTGGCTTTTGTGTAGGAATAAGCAAAAACTCGGAAGGCCATTACTTCCTGACTACACAGTCTGGAGAGAAATTGGACAGCCAGTCTTTTGTAGCTCTCTCTTCCATAGAGAAATGTCAAGGGAAGACGTTTGCCGACCTTCCTGAAAACAATCTCTTTGGAGAAATAGTTACTAGAGATACTGGGGCTGTTCGGTTCTATGGTCCCCGAGTAGTAGCTTGGGAACATCTTCATGGAACGGACATGAATGGCCGACTCTACCCCAAGACCAGTGGCCTTAATGTTTATGCCATGTCCTTCCAGACATGGCTAGCATATGAAGCACATCAATGGTGTATCAAGTCTCAGGTATTCGATGCTGCTAACCTGAATCCACAGCAGATTGCTCTACTGGGAAAGAGTCTTAGAAGCTTAGTTTCCGGAATACAGAAATGCCCGGATACTGAGTCGGGTATTCTGTACATGAATGAGTTTATATTTCCAGTTGTACCGGAATGTAAACTGAAGAAAGAAGCACTGAGACATCTCTTCCTTACAGTAGAGAAATGTGGCTACGACCTGTCTTGTACGGGACATGGCTCTAAGGGAGAAAAGGTTGGCCGGAAACTTACTAATGGGAATGTTCAGACCTATCTTGAGCCCTTTGGTCAAGTTGGACATACTGGTCGGTATACTAAGACGGACTCTACCAACATTCTTAAGCTGATGTTCGATAAAGTTCGGCCCGGTCAGTATGGACGGATCAATCCTAATGATGTTACCTCTGGTACACAGACTACGGTCTGTGTAGCCAGTGTTTATAGCATCAGCAGGTTTGGTGCTGGAAGTCCTGGAGATGAAACTTCTATTACTCCTGATGGGGTAATAGAAATGTCCACCAGTAAGATAGTCTGGTCTTTAGTAACTGAAGATAAAATGGACGAGTTCAATCTTATCCAATCTCAGTATCCTGAAGGAGAAGGAGTACAATGGAAAATTGGGGC
>JAYTMA010000152.1:0-1698 GCA_043728975.1 bacterium | reverse complement strand
CGAAGTCGTGTTAACGTTTGACAATATGCATCATAGTCGATGATACGACGTTCGCCAATAAGAGCAGGAGACTCATATACTGGATCAGGTCGGTATACTGGACGAGATGGGGAGGGACGAGATGGTGGGGGAATGGGGCTAGGGATGTATACACGTTGTGAAGGGGAAAGAACAGGACTAGGCTCACTTTCAGGACCGCTGTCACTACCACTACTTGTATCATCGTGCCTACGATTATCATCATCATCGTAATGTTGTAAACCACGTGGACTTGAGTTGGACCCGTGACGCATTTGATCTGATGGTTCGTTTGCTAAACTTGGAGAATCTGCTCGCGAATAAATGACTCTAATTAAAGGTTCATTACGAGGACGAAAGCTAGTTCCATCTATCGGTCGTTCTTGGACGGATAGGCATTCATCCACCTTTTTTGTTAAAGCGGAGGAGAGAGCTCGTTTGATGGGATCTTTTATAGGCTTAATTAATCGGGCGATGAGAAGAAATGTTGCTTTGATTCCATTATAACAGAATGAAGGTTCTGTTTGAGCTTCGATATCATTTAAGAGAAAACGACGAAGGAAATCTTCCTTACGTGGTGTAGACTGATCGTGATAGTAACCCAAATGTTGACCGGCAAATGCCATGAAGTCAAGGATAACAGCATGTATCACTGTGTCAACGAACAACATGTTATGATTAACAGTATTGTGATGAGCACTCTGCTCGAGTCGTCGAATGAGTTCAACATATTCACTCACAGTAGTCATCTGGGACCAGAAATGTCCGATGCGAAGGGAAGTGAGATAGTACTCTCTACTGGCAGCATAGGGGTTGAATGTCATAAAGTGCCGTGATGAGGCCACTTTTTCAGCAGACGGAAGGATGACTATTGATTGCATTAGTGTAGATGCAATACAATACATCAGATGCATCCATGGGACTGTACGATCACGTATGTCCTTACGTTTACGCGCCATAGGATTCGAATGCCATTGAAAGATGTCAGTATATTGATTATCGCGTTCCTGATTATCTTTGATAGTACGTGTACGTTTCCACAAGAAGTGGAATGGTGTAATAGATACCGAAGGATCAGTTCTATTATAGTGCGGAACATGTCTGTGAAAGACGTAATATTGTTCGGCTAGAAGCATCGACGTAATAATGGCGCGAAGAGGGATGGTGCAGGCGGAGTATTTTATGAAGTAAACATCTCTGATTGTTTTTAAATCATTATCTGTAATCTTATTTGAATAATCTTTATTATGACAAGAATTATCTAACCGTTGCGTCTTCAATATACGCTGATTATTCGGGTCGATTCGAATTCTCATTAATGTATTAGCTTTCTCACCATGCGTTGTATATGCAGGCTGAGATGGATTACCCCAACTGGAGAACGCTTGAACACGATGCTCAGTGGGTGTATTGGCTTGATTTAGTACCTCTTCCAAGGTCTTTAATTTCTTACTTTGGTTTTGAGAATATCCGCCAGCATATTTGCCATGAGCATTGCCAGACATAGGTCCCACAGAGTCAAGTTGAATTTGAGTTAGCTTGAAACTTGGGTGAGGATAGACAGGATTAGCCGGTTGGGTTTTGGCCGAGGAAACAGGATAACTATCACGACGAGGAGGTGTAGGAGGTCGAAAGTCTTTCGGCATAATTTCATGCTTATATTGACATTCTTGAGCCGAC
>JAYTMA010000151.1:0-3094 GCA_043728975.1 bacterium | reverse complement strand
GTTAATAGTTTAACCGTATTAGCTCAGGGTGCTGCTGGGGTGGGAATCAGGCCAGCTGTTATTAATGATAAAATGGAACCGGGAGAGCTTCGCCAATACTCAATTCAAATAAATAACCTTAGTGAAATAGATCAAACCTATTATACATCCACTCGTGATATTCTTGGTGTTCGTGAAGGTGGAGTGCCAATATTTTCAACCGGCAATCTGGAGATGAGCGGTTTTGAGTTAAGTGAATGGATAACTTTAGATAGAACTGAAGTATTCATACCGGTAGGAGGTACTGAAATGCTTAATTTTGTTTTGGAGATACCAAATGATGCTACGCCCGGGAGTCACTTTGGTGGGGTGATTATCTCAGTTGACCCACCGGAAATTGAGAATAGTGGTGCCAGTATAGGTTATGAGGTCGCCAACATAATTAGCATTAGGATTGCTGGCGATGCTATCGATCAGGCTAGGATTCGACAATTTTCAACTACAAAATATATCTACAGTAAAACAGAAGTTGACTTCGCTATCAGAATCGAGAATGAGGGCAATACCCTAGTGACTCCAGCCGGACCACTTGAGGTGTTTAATATGTTTGGAAAACGAGTTGCCACTTTACCCTTTAATGATTCCCAGGCTGGTATCTACCCTAAGACTGAAGTTAGTAATGGTATGAGAGATTTCAAAATCTCTTGGCAAGATGATGGTATTGGATTTGGACGTTATGAAGCTATGATTAGTGCTGTGTATGGTGAAGAGGGAAATAAGAATACCCTAACCAGTACTGTCTCATTCTGGGTTTTGCCAATGAATATTATCGGGCCAGCTGCCTTGGTTTTGGCAGTCTTGCTTCTTATAATATATGTAGCAATTAGAATCTATGTCCGACGGTCAATTGCCATGATGTCTACCGGGACAACAAGAAGACTAGTCCGTTCACGCCAGCGCAACCAGTTCCCGATTGTGCTTCTGTTAGTGTCAATGTTAGCTGTTACGGCTCTGTTCCTGATCATACTTTTAGTTTTGTTCGCCTAAGACTGGTGTTATAATTAGCCAATTATGACTGGAACACTAGCATTTTCTACTTATCAAAGCCTACTTAGAATTGCGCTTTGCGTATGCGCTCTGGTGTTAGTGTTTGATAGTGGTCTAATCTCTAAAGCCACGACTGAGTTATCAAGTTCGGCTCAAAACTATATTGCTACAGCGGTGGGAGTTAAGGTTGGAGTAGCTCCGAATGATGTTAATGTCTTAACTACTCGGATTACTGAGCTGGAACAAGAATTAGCTACAAAAGAAAGGGAAATAAGTGTAAAAATAGGTGACGGGGGTGCTGTCTCGGGGATTGATATGTCCACTTTTGTTCTTAGTATTATTCTTTTTATCCTTTTGGTTTTGATTGTCCTTAACTATGCGCTTGATTATTTAAGAATTAGAAATGAAATATTGGAGGGAAAGACCCTGCCCGTATAACTCTAAAAGTAAACAACTTTCCGCAGAACTTAAAATTATATGAGCAAGAAAGCAACTTCGATAGATGTAGACGTGCCACGTACGCCATGGCGATTCTTTAGGCTGGTTTCAAAACCACACCGAGGGTGGTTATGGTTCAGTATTATTGTAATTATTATAACAGCCACCTTATCTACCAGTACGAGTTACTTTTTTAAATTGATAATTGATGCTGTTGAAGCAGGGGATGGGAGTTTGGCGATGAAATTTGGTTTATTGTACCCGGCGGCGATACTCGGAACCCAACTTCTATATCGTCTAAGTGGCTATGCTGGTATGAGGATTACTACTAGAGTCTCAAAGCAAACTACTGATTTCTTGCTGGGGTACATTCTTCATCATAACAATGATTATTTTGCCAATCGATTTGCCGGTTCAATCACTAACAAAATTCGTAATGTTAGTGGAGCCTTCGACAGTATTATCCCTGATTTCTTATGGAGTCAACTTGACGCCCTAGTGTCATTTATTGTTACTTTTCTGTTTATTGCTTTTGTCGATATTAAAGCTGCCTTGGTATTTATATTCCTACTCCTGGTGTTGGCGCTAGTCAATAAAATAATGGCTAAGCAAAAAATGATTTTGTCTAAAGAAAATGCGGAAATCGGGACAAAGTTGCAGGGAGGTATTTCCGATGTAATTAGTAATATGTCAGCTGTGCGTCAATACGCAAAGGCTAACTTTGAACTATCAGGCCTAAAAAAACTATCCAGTGAAAAGATGCGTTCCAGCCAAGCAAACTGGCTATATACAGAAAAATTACTACTAACTAATGTATTAATAATTTTCGTCTTTGCGCTGTTTATGTTTGGCACGCTGGTAGCGTCTTGGGATAAGGGAAATATATCAACCGGCGAGTTCGTATTGGTCTTGGCTTTGGTGTCGCAAATTACCGGTGTAATGGTATTTATTGGTCGAGCAGTTAATGCCACCGCTCGAACCATTGGAGAGTTAAAGGAAGGTCTGGAGGATGTACTGCGACCGTATGAGTTAGTCGATGAGAGAGAGGCGAGGCCACTTTTGGTTGATAAAGGGCTGATAGTCTGTAATAAGATAGGCTTTAAATACGAGGAGACTGGTGTATTTACCGATTTCTCGTTAACTATCAACCCGGAAGAGAGGGTTGGACTGGTCGGACATTCTGGGGCTGGAAAAAGCACGTTTCTCTCGCTACTTTTGCGACAAGCTGACCTCCAGTCCGGGTTTATAAGAATTGATGGTCAGAATATAAAAGAGGTGACGCAAGAATCCCTGAGGCGAGCAATCGCTATCGTGCCGCAAGAGCCGGTATTATTTCATCGTACACTCCGAGATAACATTGCCTACAGCAGACCCGATGCTTCTTTGGCTGAAGTGGAAGAGGTGGCCAAAAAAGCCAATGCCCATGAGTTTATTATGAGTTTAGAAAAAGGCTACGATACGCTTGTCGGGGAAGGGGGGGTGAAACTCTCTGGCGGTCAAAAGCAACGCATAGCCATTGCCCGAGCGATGTTAAAAAATGCACCGATTTTAGTTCTGGACGAAGCCACCTCAGCCCTCGATAGTGAAAGTGAAGTAGAAATTCAGAAAGCCCTACATATATTAATGAAAG
>JAYTMA010000150.1:0-1252 GCA_043728975.1 bacterium | reverse complement strand
CTCAAGGGCTCGAACCTTGGACCGTCTCCTTAAGAGGGAGCTGCTCTACCAACTGAGCTAAGGGCGCGGATGTTGGTCTGTGCGAGTTTACAATATTTACGCAAACAAAACAAGACCAATATTTGAGTCCTGAGCGGGATTCGAACCCGCGCATGACGGTTTTGCAAACCGTAGCGTTAACCGCTTCGCCACCAGGACGGTACGGCACACTATATCACCATTTATTAAAAACAAAAATGACTGTTTTGTGGAATACTTGTTATAATAGATAGATAATCACCTGTACCATATGGGAACACGAAGATGGACAATTAAAGACCTGCGAATAGCTGCTAAAAGCTCGCTCAGTATTCGAGAGGTGATAGTAAAACTAGGGCTAGTGCCTGCGGGTGGAAATTACGAACAGGTGAAAAATGCATTAAGCGAAGAACGTATCGATATCAAGCATTTTACAGGAAAAGGCTGGCGGATAAACCGTACTTTTGGGCCGGAGCCCAGAATTCCTTTGTCTGATATTTTAGTCAGACATTCGACGTTTCAGAGTTTTAAGTTAAAGAAGCGTTTGTTTCACGAGGGCTTAAAAAAGCCTATATGCGAGCTGTGTGGCTGGGCAGAACAATCTCTAGATGGTAGAATCCCCCTCGAACTCGATCACGTAAATGGTGACCACTACGACAATAGAATTGAGAATCTAAGGATACTCTGTCCTAATTGCCATAGTCTTCAACCGACACATCGGGGGAGAAATCAGCGACGACGGACTACAGGTTTGTCTAAAGACTGATGTGCCAGGGTGGTGGAATGGTAGACACGTGACACTTAAAATGTCATGGGAGCAATCCCGTATGGGTTCGAGTCCCATCCCCGGCACCGAAATTAAAAAGCAGGCCTTGTGCCTGTTTTTTAATTTTGGCTATGGGACTCGAAGCTCGATTGAGATACTTAATGACCGAAGTGAAATAAAGTATCCAATTGGGGTACTGAAACTGTAAGTTTCGAGTCCCATCCCCAGTCCATAAAAAACTGGGCGCCCGATTTGGGCGCCCGTAGTCATTTGTGTTGTATTTGTTCAACTATCACCCAGCAAGCCTCCCAGTCGGAGATTAATTCACCAAAGACATCCTTGATCCCGTCAGAAAATTCTTTGACGAGGTTCTGGTGACCGAGGTCAATCCCTGCAATTGCCTGATTGTCTAGAATAATGACGAGTTGATTAAAAAATATAATCCTCCCTTTGTCTTCTTTTACTAGG
>JAYTMA010000149.1:0-20046 GCA_043728975.1 bacterium | reverse complement strand
GCCGGAATTCCGCCCGCTAAGTAGGCCCCTATAAAAGCGATGGTTACAAATAAAGCTGGACCTTGGGTGAATTGGAAATAAACGCCAATGAGTAGCCCGACCAAGGTGACAGCCGTCAAAATACCGTTTATTCGCAAGGATTTTCGTTCCTCCTCAAGTTCATTCATTAGGGTTTGAGCTGGATTATTCATTACTTTATAATACGCGAAAAAGAGCTAATTTTCAACATTTTATTACAATTAATTTGATGAAAATTAAAGCAATATGCTACAATATTTCCATATGTCAGTCGAGAGACAAAATAACCGAGTAACTGGTCAGCAAATTGACTTGTTTGATCTTGATGGAGAACCGACAATTACGAATGAAACCCCTAACACGGCAGAGATCTCTCCATCTGCAGAATTTTCAAATCTTACTGGTGGTCAAGTACCAATAAATTATGGCTTAGATACCGATGAAAAAATCATCAGGTTCATAAAGGAAAACCAAGGGCAAAGCCGAATGAATATTTCTTTTGCTCTCGCTGCTCTCACTAGAGAACAAGATGCTAAAAATGAGCCTGAGTACAGTTGGCAAAAACGTAGTGATCTACGCTAAATCAAACTTATCTTCCTCAGTGCCTATCTAGGTTATTTTATATCTTTAATACTAAGCAATAGTAACGGTCACAATTTCATTTAAGCTCCAAATAAAACGCTGCCTTTAAAGAGGCAACGTTTTATTTGGAGCTATAGTTATACTTTCAAATTCTACCACTCACCTAGCGCCTCCTCAATCAGATCAAGGGCTTCATCGATTAAATCTTCAGCTTCATCTTCATCGTCGATGGCGTCCTCAGCATCATCAAGTAAGTCTTCCGCTTCATCAAGCAAGTCCTCCGCATCACCAACATCTTCATCGTCATCGATAGCCTCTTCCACTTCATCCCGAGCGTCAGCTAATTCATCCTTGGCCTCATCCAGCATATCTTCGACATTGTTAGATCCACCCTCCTCCAAAGCATCAACTGCTTCATTTACAAGGCTAAGGGCACTATTTAGGCGCTTATCGGCTTTAGCAAAGTCATTATTAAGATATGAGCGTAAACCCGCAAATAGATCTTTATTGGCTTTTAGCAAGACATCTTCAGCCTCCTCTATAGCGTCATCATCGCTGGACTCATCGACCGCCTCATTCGCCATATCAATAGCGTCTAGTACCTTTAACATCAATTTAGCCGTCGCTGGGGTACTTGTGCTCACTTCTGCTACTTTATTTGTTGCTTCCTGAGTCACCGGGTTAGCTTTGGCCTTGAGAGCATTCACTTGAGCCAGTAGTTGCTCGACCAAAGCACTGCCATTAGTGCTGGCTGTAGCTCCTGAAGTAGCTGGCAGGCTAGTGCCACTAAGAAGTGACTTAAAGACAGCTAGTGAACGTGGACCGAAGTGTCCTTGAGCTGGGGAAATATTATTTGCCTTTTGCCAGGCAATTACAGCTGCCTGCGTTAGCGCTTTATATTCACCGGTTTCTTTACCAGGAGCGCCGGCTCCAGTCTTTGCAATCACAAAACCATTGCCATTAAGATATTTTTGTAAACAAAGTACGTCATCCCCCGTCACACTCATTTGTAAATCCCTAGTAATTTCACAAGTAGCAGCTTGCGTACTGGTTGGTGCGATTGAGACCAAAACACTAAATACACCAACCGATAGCAAAAGCGAAATATTTTGTTTAATTTTCATGTGAGTAGTATACAGCAGACTAGACAAAAACAAGCCGTTTAAACACAAATACCTAAAGAGTCGCGAGGTAATCCTCGTAGCCCTGTGCTTCCATCTCTGCCTTAGGAACAAAACGCAAAGCGACACCATTCATACAGTACCGCTCTCCCCCTTTATCTTTTGGCCCATCATTAAAGACGTGCCCTAGGTGATTATCGACTAGGGCAGAGCGGACTTCAGTCCGGGTACTAAACAGACTCTTGTCCTCACGCAAAGTCAAAACCTCATCACTAATAGGTTTTGTAAAAGATGGCCAACCAGTACCGGAATCGTATTTATCTTTAGAAGAGAAGAGTGGCTCACCCGATAACACATCAACGTAAATACCGGTCTCATAATTTTTATCTAACTCACTACTACCGGCTCTTTCGGTACCCTCTTCTTGGGTGACTTTATACGTTAACTGATCGAGCTGCTGCTTGAGCAATTCTGGGGCTGGTTTACTATAATTAATCCACATATTTTTATTTATTATACTAGTATTCTTTACTTGATTAGAACGCCAAGCTAGCTCTGGGCTAGTATCAGTTCCCCAATATTTGACAATAAAATCATTTCGTCCCGAAGCATTTCGATAATACTGATACTTTAATTTAGTCAAAGTGCCTTTATAGTAATCTTGATGTTCGTCTTCCGCCTTAAAAAAAGTTGGCCTGGCTTCGATGTCAATCGCTAGTGGTTTATCATAAGGACCAAACTCATTAACTTCAGTAATCAACTTATTAATAATTTCTGCCTGTTTCGGTGTATCATAATAAAAAGCAGACGAGTACTTATCTCCTCGATCTGCAAATGTACCCCCATCATCAGTTGGATCGGTTGTCTTTAGAGTAACAATTAAAATCTCCTCAAACGAGACTACACTCGGGTCATAAGTTACTTCTACCACCTCACGGTGTCCACCAGCGCCGTAGTTTTTGTAAGTCGGATTTTCTGTTTGCCCTCCAGCATAACCAGAAACTACAGCTGTGACCCCGGGAATTTTTTCTAGGTCTGACTCAACACACCAAAAACATCCACCCGACACGAGCATCGTTTCACTTCTAGCTTTACTCATATCGGCTTTTGTTCCCGTTAGTGGAGCGGTGTTAGACGTGTCCACATTTGTCCCAATAACTATTTCCGGTAATTCTACCGTTACTTCAATTGTTTTGGCTACAACTTCAGCTAACGGCATGTCTACCACCGGTACCACATCCGTAAATCCAAAAAAAGCTAAGAAACTGATATAAAGTCCGATCAAAAAATTCATATGCGAAATTATTATAATTTAACCTTTTTAATTCAGTACGTTACTTATTGATAATTATTTCAATTTGACTATGGAAAACTTGATTAAGTCTGATATGGTAGCCGAACAATAAAAGTAGTTCCTGCATTTTCCTGTGAAGTAACCGATATTACCCCGCCCAGCTTCTCTGTTGATTGCTTTACGATGTATAGACCTAATCCAGTACCAACAGCCTGGTGCTGGTAGGCGTTTCGTGCCCGGAAAAACTTAGTAAACAACTTATCAAGTTCATCGGCTGGAATACCAATTCCACTGTCCGCCACGGTAATGATAAGCTCATTACCGATTAACTCATATCGATAGGTAATTTTACCTTCGACTGGTACGTATTTGACCGCGTTTGAGATGAGGTTGCTGATAATTATGTGCAGGAGCTGTGGATCACTAACAAAATTAAGATTGGGAGGATTATCAGACCGCTCAAAATTAATTTTACTTTCAATAAATTTCTGATCATACTCATCCACGATAGAATTCGAGAGCACGGTTAAGTTAATTACCTCAGGCGAAGTAGCAAAGGTACCCATCTCTAGCTTTGATACACTAAGAAAATCGTTAATCAGGGCCAACATACGCATTACATTGCGATCAATTTTAGTTAAGTACTTGGCCTGGGATTCTGTTTTAGTTTTTTCTAGACTGCGTATCAGAAGCTCGACGTTCCAACGGATAGCCGCTATCGGAGTACGAAGCTGGTGCGTGGCTAAGGCGACGAAATCTGTCTTGGCCGCATCGACTGACTTTTGGTGCGTAATATCAATCATTGATACCAATCTTTGCTTACCCAGTTCGTAGACATATACCGACATCAGAAGCCAACGCACAGAACCTTTCTCTGTACGAAGCTGAACTTCTTGATCGACAATAGTATGATCAGAAAAAATTTTACTCTGAATTATCGATAGGCTGTCTTGGTCCTCTAGAGTTAAATAATCACTAAATTTTAAGCCGAGAATTTCCTCACTAGTTGTTTCAAACAGTCTCACCGCTGCCGAGTTGTACATCACCACGCAACCTTTTACATCAAGCGAGAGATAGGGTATCGGGCTTCTTTCATATAGAGATACAAACTGCTCACTAGAAGCAAATGAAATTTGTGTTTGCTGGTTTTTTAATTGTTCATTAGTTTTAGTGAATAGTGAATGCATAACCACTACGGCGATTACTTGGACCATAAAAGCCCCAAATAATACTGGCGAGGCTTGGTGCGCTGATTCAGTGATAAACCAAATAAAAACCGGAATAACTAAAGCCAAGAAAGATAACGCAAAAAATAAGAAACGTAAAGGTGTACTCATTACATTAATCATATCATCTACCGTAGTTAAAAATTTATTAATTATTATGTTTTAACCGACATCAGCAAATATGCTATTATTTTGTGTATGGAAACAAAAAAAATCTTAATTGTGGAGGACGAAACGGACATTCGTGAAGCAATGGCGGAAGCAATAGCAGATGCCGGCTTTGTAGTCCTAACCGCAGAAAATGGTCAGGCGGGTCTACAAATTGCCCTTAAAGAGCACCCTGACTTAATACTATTAGACTTAATGATGCCAGTTCTAAACGGACACGATACCTTAAAAAAACTACGTGAGGATGCTTGGGGTAGGCAAGCCAAGGTAATTGTCTTAACGGCCATGGATGACGTTACCAGCATTGCCACGGCGCACCAAAACCCGATAGAGGACTATATTATAAAAGCCCATACTAGTCTTGATGAACTAATCAAGAAAGTTAGACTGTCTGTAGTCTAAGCAAAATATTAAACGGCCACTTTCATAAATGAAAGTGGCCGTTTAATATTTATAGCAAAATTATTTAGCTTTTTTGGTAGCCTTCTTGACTGCTTTCTTAGCAACCTTCTTTGCCACTACTGGTTTTGTTTTAACGACTTTTGGCTTCCGTTCTTTTTTCTGTGTAACTTCTACTTCAGGAGCATCAGCTTTTATCTCTGTCTTTTCTGTAACTGCCTTCACTACTGGCGGATTCACAAAACCGAGAACCCGGTTAAGTTGGAGCTCGATTTTTTCTAATTGTTGCTTTACCGCCGTTAGTTCTCGCTCAACATTGACAGTAGCTACTGGAGCCTGGTATGGGCGCTCAGACTTTTGATAAGGATTGATATCAGTCCGGTTGTTATTTTTAAAACCTTCATTTCTATCTCCACCACGATCCTCACGCGCGTTATCATCGCGATTCTTGCCAAAACAAGCACTACAATATACTGGTTTCTCTCCATTTGGTCTAAATGGTACTTCGCAACTTTTGCCACAAGTACTGCAGACGGCGGAAAAAAGTTCTTGTCCGCTAGAGCGTCCACCAGACTTTGACCCACGATCAAAGCTTCCGCCACCATTACCGCCTCGCCCCTGACCAAACTTGGGCCGTCCACCAAAATCATTACTTTTCTTTTTAAAATCACTGAAACCGTCTTTGAAGTTTTTCATTTTTTGATTATAACACGATTTACTAATTTTGGCAAAACTTTTGCAAAATGTTTGTATGATACGCGTTCTAAGAACTCACTTCCTTGTCGATATCAGCTATTTCTTTGTTAATCGCCAGCTCCGCTTCATTTAGATTTTTTTCCAACCGCTTTAAAATTTTAGCCTCCTCACGAGTTAATTTTCTTTTTAAATTAGCTTTTTTTAATGTCTCTATGTCTACCTCTAAGTCCATCTTTAAGATCATGAATGCTTTATGAACAGTCATGCTTGCTTCTTTGACTTCTTTATTTATCCGCATCTTTAGACCACCAATAAATCTCCACGCGGAGTACAACATGAAACAAAGCAAAAGAATAAGAGCGACGGTGGGAATTATGATAGACAACGCCGTAATCAAAATTGCGCCTTTAGGGACCAAAAAACCCTCCTTTGTCTGTTCCTCTATCGGTGTCACCATTACTGGAGGAGCCTCAACTAGCTTTTTTTCTATTACAAAAGGTAAAGTGGCCACCATGAAATTACCAGCTGCGTCATAGGCTCGAACTGATAGAACGTGTTGACCTGCTATTTGTTCTGGGACTTTATATATATGACTACCATCATCGACAAAAGGCATCATTTCCCCGCCATCAATTTGTACTTCGTATCTGGAAATACCAGAATGACTATCTTTAGCTTCGAATAAAAATAATCCCGGGACAACTTCTTTTATCACAAAGCTATCTGGAACCTTTGTATCAGTTTGTATTTTATAGTGCAAAATTTCACTCCAGCCTGTGGCATCTTTATATTGAACATGAAGATATGAAACACCCTCTTCAAGGTCAGAAATTGTCTTACTCTCTATTGGTGGAGAATAGACGATTATCGGACTTGAAGTAGGCTTAGTATCCAGGAGCAAACGAATGGCAGTTACTCCAGCAGAGAAATCAAACTCAAACTCACCTGATTGCAAATTTGACCAGCTATTTAATGGATGTGTCTTGGAATTTACCACTGGCACTAAGAGGTCATCATTAATCACTTCTTCTAGATCATTCGAAGGCAAAGAGTCCGGTATAGGTGGAATAGTTATTGGAGTAAAAGAAAATTGTGCTGTTCCTTTACTCGTCAGAATTTCTGTCCCCTCACCGTCATTAGCTAGAATGGAGCCTTTAATAAAAGCTAGTTGGGTAGCGCCGTCTGATTTAGTTTTAAATGTTACATTTAAAATCCTTCCCCCGTTACCTTGAAAGCCAGGATTAAGGACAATCCCCTCAAAGTTTATAGTCCCTTCTGCATTAGAAAAGGTTGGCTCTTGAACCCAAAGCGAAATTATTGACTGGTTTTTAGAGATTGAAACCACCTCAAGCTTGTCGCTAGGAAAATTGACCACTCCAGATAAGGCGTTGATCGACTTATCAGGACTACCGGCAACAATACCAACGGTCAAGGTGGAGCCTACTTGGTATATGCCAGATGAAGGAGAAAATGCTAATGAGGCCCCAAAAGCAAATGAGGGTAAAATAAAAAAAACTAAAATAGCCAGGGCTATTTTTTTAGCCGTTTTCGTAAGATTTTCCAAAATATAAGAAGAGAAAGAACACACAATATAAGTATACTAACAATTACCCAAGTATGTTCATGCCAAGGTCGCCAATTTTGTGGATAGAAAATTTCAATTCTTTCATTACCCATTTTATCAACGGCTTTAACATAAATTTTTCTATCGAGTGCCTGGTGGTTTAGCCGATAGAGACTTTCAGCCCTGGTATAATTACTTAGCACTCCTTCCCTGACCTCAAAATAATCCACCCCAGACCCTTTATCTTTAGTAGTAAAAACCAAAGTATGAGCCCCCTCAAACAAATCCGGGTCCTCTATGATTCCTGGAGTAAAACTTTCTGGTAGCTCATCATCAACGGCATTATAAAAAGTACCTGCCTCACCCTTACTAATTGAAAGGTGGAGATTCTGATTTTTTACGATCGCTTCTGTCCCTAAACCATCATGAACCAGCAGATTAGCATTCTCCACAGTAATTTTTCCTTGCCCTTCGTTAATTACTTTAAAATTTAATGAGACGAGCTGGTTATTAGCATCAATAAAACCGCCCGGTGTAATCCCGGAAAGAATAATCCGATTTTGGTCCTTTAAGGTTGGTTTTGCAATCCAGAGACTAATTACAGAATTACCATCATTACTACCAGTATAATCCAAAAATTCAGCCGGAAATACTAGCTCGGCCTCCACTGCATTTAGGATTTGTCCTTCCGAATCTATAACTATATCAATTGAGAAAACATCACCGACCTGGAGCGAAGTAAGGTCTCTTTCTATTTTTATTATTGCTGACCAGGCATTTTCAACAAAACAAGCACTGGTAATAACTATCAAAATTATGATTAATAAGTAACGCATACTAACCAGTCCAATGAAACGCCATAATACTAAAATCTACCAGATTTACCTTACCATCACCATTAAGGTGAACCGCTTCTCTCAACATAAATGCCGAAGACAATGTTCGTAGATACCAAAATGCGACAATAGAAAAATCAACTAAATTAACGCGACAATCAACGTTTAAATCTGCTTTTTTTGAACAAACTGTAGACCCTGATGAGTAGACATTTTTTGTTCCTACAGCAAACTCATAGACCGCGCTTTGTGAGGAAATTTGTTCCTCTACCATCGACCGCGACTTGGCATGGTGAAGCCCATACTCTAAAACCGAAGAATCAAAACTTCTTAGATAAACACCAGCTGAATCTGTCTTAGTTTTTACAAAATGCGGTTCGGCTGAATTTACTTCCAGGGTTATGTCTGAAGATGGATAACTTTGCCCAAGCAAAATAATCGGGTCACCCTTTTTTACTTCAATCTTATCAGAATTGAGAGTTGGAGCTATGAAAATATTATCAATTTTGGCCAAAATTCCCCGAGTGACTGAAACTGGAAAGGTAAATAAGGAAGACCTGATACCTTTTGTATCTTCACTGTAGAGGGAAAAAATGTATGTTCCAGCTGACAAGCCTTTTATTAAAACTTGAAAGTTAGCACCTTCATCTGCTACCGTTGTGGCTATTACTTGTGCGTCTTTTAGGATGGTGATTTGGCTTTTGGGATAGGCACGACCAGTAAGAACGATCTGGGCGCCCTGGGCAGCTCCGCTCCCACCACCTCCTCCTCCACTTACCACCGGTGGTGTATAGACGCAGGCAGAAGTATTAAAGAGACAAGATGCAGTGCAAGTGAGAACACCCCCGTTGTAGCCCTTAGAAAAACAAGAAGCTCCGGTCAAATTACCGGTATCGCACTCTTCCCCGCCCTCAATCACAGCATTACCACACCCAGGCACGAGAGCATCAATTACTACTGAGCCGGTACCAGAACTCTGAGAGCTCACATCATTAGTAGCCAAAGAAAAGAATAGAACAAAAGAGCAAAATATAACTACTGGACGTAATAGCGTTATCACACATTAAGCATTGCTTTTACTCTTAGAGATAATCCAGGAGTTATATTTTTTAAGAGCCATTATAACTAGGATTAATAGCAATAGACACACCGTTAGTAACTGCCACGGGAAAATGAAAAACCAAAATGAACTTGCGGCTGTTTGATTGGTTGAACCATAGACCACCGCTAAATTTGCCTTGTATAAACCAAAATGAAAGTCTGAAAACTGAGCTTTGGCAGTACCCAAAAAACCGAGAGAGGATGTACCCGCAGTCTGACCCCAAATCGCCTGGAATTTACGCGCGCTTCCTGGTAGCACACTACCTTCATTAACATTTGCCGATAATACAGCGGTTTCAAGACCAAAAGTATTTGTTACAGTTATGTCCCCGAGCGGTACAACTCTATCTCCTCCGCTATTGGAAAAGCGGTAAGTAAATGTTAGTGGTAGCACCGACTTAAATTTTGTCTCGTCACTAAAATTAAAATCCGACACACCAGCATCTTCGACAATATCTCCAGCGACTCGGAGCAATATCAAAACCCCAAGCTTTCCGCCAATCGCTACTTCCCCGGCTACCTGAGTGGCCGGATCCTGTTCTCCCCAAAAAATCGCTGCGAAGTATCCTCCGGGCTCGGTATTAGGCGGGATAGTTATTGTATAGGGAACTTTAACTGTTTCCCCAGTAGCGACCGCCACACTAGCTTCCGTGACTAGCCAAGTAGCCAAACCATCATCGGCACCGACAAACTTAGGGGAGCCAGTATCGCCACTTGGTTCAAAATTCTCAAAAGAAGAAAAGAAAGTTTTAGTACCGACTTGTTCGTTTAGTAGCTCCAATTCACCGCGTAAAGTTTGCCCTGGGTCACCTGTAACCTCAATCTTGACTGGAGAGATAGTAAGAGCAAAAGCAGAAGGTATTCCGACACAAAAACAAACTAGAATTAATATAGCCCCGAATATATGTTTAGATGATTTCATTTTGGCAATAGTACCTCAAATCTAGTTTCCCGCAAAGTCTATGAACCTCCTTAGAAGTTGGCCGTAGCAACGTAGGTCACAGCGCCAGAATAACTTCCAGCCTCAGAGTTTGCGGTAATGTTTGCTATGTATCTAGCTGAGTAAGTAGTGTTAGCAGAAGCGCCACCGGCTGTAGCTATAGCTTGAGGGAAAGCACCGGTATCAAAAGCAAAGCCCGCTGCTGCATAAGGAGCTGAAACTGCTCCGATACCACCGGTAGCCGTCAAACGCAGACCAAATTGCTCAACACCAACAGATGAGGCAGTGTTAGCTGCCCCGATAGCATTAATAGTGCTTGGGCCAGAAGTGAGTGTTGAACCACCAATTGTCATCGTATAGCCATTTGCTGCGTTAGTGCCTACGATCACGTTGTGTGCCTGTACTTCAGTTGAGTCTCCAGAGCCAGTACTTGAGGCAAAGCGAGCCGCTACTGCTGAAAGAGTACCGAAGCTAATAGTGGTGGTAGAAATACTGAAAGTCAAAGACTGTGGCACTGTAGCTGAAATATTAACTTGATTACTGTTAAGTATGTTTACCGTCATATCACCAGCATCTCCGAACGTACCTCCTACCGTGATGAGATATGAACCAGGTGTAGTTGGGTTAACTGAGTTGGTGGCATTGTAAGTAATAACAATCTTGTCATTTGGAGCCAGTATAAATGTACCAACACCATCAGTTGGAGCAGTTAGGGTCAAAATGCGGTTTTGCGTACCTGAAAATACCGCTCCCCAGGCCGAGACGCTGGGTGAAGCTGCTAGTGTCTCAGTGATTTCAACTCCGGTAGTGGTACCATGCGTAAAAGTAACTGTGCCGATAGTTTTGCCAGTGAAGTTAAAATCGGACGGAAAGGTAACTATTATGGTATCCGTATTGTCAGAGGCACCATTCGGGGACGTAAAGCGAATGGCGTGAGTTGAAGTAGCGCTGACACTTAGGGAAGACATCGTATCAGAAGCACTGGTTATAGGAGCCGCCTGTGCTGCTGGCGTTGGAATCACAACATACATAGCCACAGTAGCCACGATTAGTAATGAGCCAGTAATTTTTTTAGTCAGCACTGGTAATTGAAATTGAAACATAAAGAACTATAAATTGTAAATAAAATAAATGAATTTAAGTAGATTATACCTTGCCAATTTAAATTAAATACTCACCCCTGTGCAGAACTATGAGTGACCGGAGAATGTTAGAATAATCATTTCATATTAATGAGTGTGAATGTTAGAATACAATTCATACGTAGTTATGAATAAGTCCCCTCTTATATCAACCGCTAATAAGGTTTTTAGTGTTTTTCTCTTATTAGCTATTTCGGTATCAATAATTAGTTACGTTTTTGCCGCCACCCCTAATCCCGGACACGACTTTAGTGCAACTAGTGGCGGTGTTGAGCAGGGTAATATTTTATTTGGTTCGGCCGTTGACACTCTCTCGGCCCTAGCAAAAGACACTAATGCCACGAGATATCTTTCAAATACTGGAACCAGCAACAACCCCGCCTGGGCTCAAGTAGATGTCAGTAATGGCGTTACGGGTGACTTACCTTTCTCCAACCTAGCCCAAGGCTCGGCTCTTTCTATACTAGGCGTTACTGGCAACGCCACTGCCGACGTCGCCTCAATTGCCGCTGGTACCGATCATGAAGTTCTACGCAGGAGTGGTACTACGCTTGCCTTTGGCGCTTTAAACCTAGCTCAATCCGCGGCCGTAACTGGTATCTTGCCTGGAGCTAACGGTGGCACTGCTAATGGATTTATGGTTTTTACTGGCCCAACCACGGCTCTAAAGACTTTCACCCTTCCAGACGCTACAGCTACTATTTTAACATCCAACACTCCCGTAACCGTCGGTCAAGGTGGCACTGGCCTCAACACTCTCACTGCCAACAATTTACTCGTTGGCAATGGTACCGGTAACGTTACCTTTATCGCACCCAGTACCTCAGGAAACGTTCTGACTTCTAACGGCACCACCTGGAGCAGTGCTGCCCCTGGTGTTCGCAATGTTTACAACCAGAGTTTAAGTACTCAAGGACCTGGTTTTGCGACCGATACCTACCTCGGGGGCGCAACGACCTCTATCCCTGCTACCGGACTCCGAGTTGGATCTCGTTATCATATGATCTTTCAAGCCTCTAAGACTAACGCTGGAACAGCCGCCCCTGCAATCAATGTTCGTTTTGGGACAGCTGGTGCTATTGGCGATACCGCCCGTTGTACTCTCACTTTTTCTGCCCAGACAGCCGCAGTAGATACGGGCTCTTTTGAGGTTTGGGTGACATTTAGAACCATTGGTGCTTCAGCGGTTATGCAGTGTGTCGGACAACGCCTTCACGGCTTATCAGTCACTGGTTTTGGTAACTTGGTATCAGAAACGCAGTCAGTGACATCTGGAACCTTTGATAGCAGTGTTGCCAACAGCATTATTGGCGTGAGTGTAAACGGGGGAGCCAGTGCCGCTTGGACAATCCCCTTAGTCCAAGCTGAACTAGAAAACTTACCTTAGCTTATGAATAAACTTAAAAAAACCTGGGTGCTCCTTTTTTTATTGCCACTATTTTTTGTAATACCCATCGCTCAGGCGCAGAATTTTTTTTCTCTAGGTAACTTTAACTCATACACCCTGAGTCCTTTACAAGATCAAGACAATTGGCAAGTAACAAAGTACCACCCTGATGAAGTTGGTGGAGTTAATGTTACTACCTCCGGCACATCTACTGCTGATAAATTTGTTGAGATAATTAACAAAAAATCGCTCATTGTCACCAAAAGTGGCACGCCAATAAACTCTGGAACACTTAATTTTAAAATCCGACACAATAAGACTGGTCTATTTTATTTTTATGCGCAGACTTCAGATAATGGCGGGCAACTATTATTTAGTATTCAATTTACACCAGACAATGGCATTATTCTTGAACAAGCTGATTCAGCCATCACCCTTTTGCCAGAATATAATGCCGACCAATGGTATGTCTTTTCGATTGATTTCGATAATATTAGAGGTGGCAGTGGCGCCTTCACCTTATCAATTGACGGTATAGAGTTTGGTGAATATGCTTATGTTAATTCACAAAGCGATTTATTTGACCTGGCACAAATAACCTTTGGCTCGGAAAGTGATGGTGGTACCGCTATTTCCGCTTTTACTAACACTGTTTTCTCAATACCAATCACTACTAACTCCATAGTCAGCGCTGACCTACTCCAACTTTCGATCAGTTTATCTTCCACGTCCATTAGTTCAGATTTAGATAACGGCCTAATTGTTACTGCATCGCTTGATGGTATTGCCAGCCTTGCCACCTTTTCCGCTTCTGACATAACTATCCCCACTTCTACTCCAGAAGGAATAGACGATGGTTCCATCGTAGGTTCCTTTATCAAGGAAATTATAGAGAATGTAATTGCTATATTTATACCAGAAGATGAAACACCACACGAGCCACCACCTATCACAACACCCCCTGAACAACCATTACCTACTGATGACCAGGATGAAACAATTGAAAGTAATGCAGAATCTGTAAAAGTGTTAACGTCTGAGAAAATACCAAGCAATGAAATCATCACCACTGAATTTTAAAACATTACGACAGTACGCTTTTTTTGGTGTAACGGTTATATTCTTTTTTATTCTCTATGCTAGTCTGGCTAATGCCGGCAATCTTTCCTGTTCAGTCACTACTAGCGCTGCCTGCACAGACGTCGTTATCTATCGCATGTCTAGTAGTACCAACGCTCACGCTGAACTACCCAGCCAAGCAAACGTTGCTTACAACAATAATGTAGTTTGTTGTAAAAATGTGATTGGATTAAGCAATGCTTGCTCGGCTACTTTTACTGTTGCTCTTAAACTATCTAGCACCACCAATGCCCACGCCGAACAAAACACGGAAGCTAACTACGGAAACAACGCCTGTCTCTCAGTCCCCGTCGGTGGTAGCGTTACTATCGGCTATCAAGCCACCAACTGCAGTGGGTACGATACTATTTTAGGATCAATTGGTAGCCTGACTAATTCACACGTTGGTGACGCCAGTGCTTACACAACTAAAATCTGTGGCACCGCGACCGGAGTACCACAAACTTTGGTCTTCAGTATTTCTGATAATTCTATTGGTTTTGGCTCACTAAGTGCTGTCCAAACTAGGTACGCTACCGGTGACACCGTGGGTTCAACTTCTGATAACGTTGCTCACACTATCTCAGTGGCGACTAATGCTAGTGGTGGCTACGCCATGACTATTTCCGGCAACACTCTAACTTTCGGAGTCAACACCATCACCGCAATTGGTGCATCGGCCCTAGCTTCAAGCATCGGCACTGAACAATTTGGCGTACGACTTGGTATAAATGCTGGTAATGGTACGGTTGCTTCGCCATACAACACCGCTAACTGGGCACTTGATACCGTCTCTTTCCCTGATGCTGTAGCTACCGGAAGCGGCGATGAGGTCTCCACCGTCTTTGCGGCTAGATACATTGCCAACTCCTCAGCAGTTACTGACTTTGGTAGCTACAACGCTAATATCACTTACATCGTAACAGCCACTTTCTAACAAAGCTTTTGACTGTTTATTGCTATTTATCACTTATTCCTTAACCCACTCTCCATTAACATACCTTGCTACACAGTCTCCACCCACTTCATTACCATCACTATCTAGATAAATAATATCTAAAGCTGTTTGCGTGGATTTATCTTCTGGGAATTGACCAGCCCGAATGTAATCATAACCGCAAGATTGTAGTATAGATAATAAGACTTTCTCTACTTTATCCAGACCGCAAAATTTTATCCGTTTAACGTTAGTTATTGTCGCCAGTCTCCTTTAGTTCCTTTTTTCCCTGACCGATAAATTTACTAAAGCTTTTTCCTTTTTGCCTTTTATCTCCAGCATTTTGCTGATAATGTTCCACTTCTTTTTTGAGATTAATATAGTTGTTGTATTTATCGGCGTCTAACTGATTGGCCTTAAGAGCCTCCGTAACTTTACAGCCTGGCTCATGCGTATGGGTACAGTTAGTGTAGTGACAATTTTGCCCAAGTTCAGTTATCTCGGCAAACAAGCTAGCAATCCCTTCTTCTGTATCGACTCCACCTACCTCCCGAATTCCTGGATTATCAATTACAATGCCACCACCTTTAAGAAAATACATCTGTCGTCTAGTGGTAGTGTGTTTACCCCTTTGTGAAGCTCGGCCGACATCACTCGTAGCTATCACGGGACCGCCCAGTAATTTATTAATAAGTGAAGATTTACCCACCCCAGAAGAACCGAGAAAACAATAGGTTTTACTCGGCTTAATGTAATTTGTTAATTCCTTAAGACCACCATCGCTTTTGGTGGTAGTCAAGATTATATCGACCAAAGGAAACCGCTCCCGGAGTTCATTAAGTCGGTTCTCTTTTTCGCTTGGCGTCAAAAGATCTATCTTATTTAAAACAATTGCTCCTTTTACTTCCCCTTCTTCCAAAATAGCGAAGTACCGCTCAAACCGATTTAAATTGTAATCACGATCGACTGACTCAACGACCAAGGTGACGTCGATGTTTGTGGCAATAATCTGGACATCATTTTTACCGCCAGACTTATTCCGGTCACCAAATCTTCGTTTTATAATGGACTGTCTTGGTAATATTTCCTCAATCACCATCTGTTCCTTGTCTACGGCACCAACCAAGACCCAATCTCCGACCGCTGGGAAGTCCTCTCTCCCGGTTGCTTCAAACATTCGCTTGCCGGTTATCTTGGCGAGATATTCTCCCTCAGTATTTTTTACTTTATATGATCCCTTATTTTCTTCAATCACTCGAGCAGGAGAAAAGCCGACCAAAGCCAGTTCTTTTACTCTGGTATTTAACTCAACATTAAACCCAAGCGCTTCTAAATTTAGTATTTTATCTTCCATGTTTTGCTATCAGGATCATTCTTTATATCAACACATAGTTAAACTACTATACCCTGGGTTGTTAGTACAGAGTAGCATCGGGAATTTTTTCCAACAAACCCGCCCCCCCCGATTAATCAAACTTTACACTATCGGAAGTTATTTCCTTAAGATACCTCTCGTAGCGCGCATCAGTTAGATTAAGCTTGTAGTTTAGCCGTGTGAAGACGATTTTGTAAACCTTGCCAAGTTTACCCCGTATCGTAGCTTGGATCTGAAATGAAGCGGTCTGGCCAACTGGTATTTTGGCATAAAGCAAAGTGCCCAAAGTGACTTGTGACACTCCTTCACCACGGGTCTTTATATCAGTCGTAGCGATTTGACCCTCTGCTGTCCCTTCTATCTGGTACATAAAACCAGCCGGCTTTTTACCAGAAGCAATCGAGATCGGAATAAAGACGACTTGTTGTTTGGCGGTAATGTCAATTTCGAGATAGAACTTCCCCACCGCTTTGTCCTCCAATCCTTTTTGTTTAATCCTCTCAAAACGAGCCTGGCTCTTCTTTACCTTGACGTCTATATATGGGTCTTTCCCTTCTAATTTATTGGTTTCTGTTAACTGAGCCTGTAGTCTTTTTAATTCAGCATTTAATTCTTTTAATAGTTTTTTGTTGTCATTTAGTATTTTAGCCATCTTATAATTATAAAACAGTAAAACCAACTTTTTACCTGCCTGGGTGCATAAACATAGAGCTATTCAAAATCGGCAAAAGCCTTTATACTGAAAAAATATATGTCACAAGAATATAAAAAAGCCGTACTAGCTGGAGGATGTTTTTGGGGCTTAGAAGACCTCTTTCAAAATCAGCCGGGGGTAATTCTGATAGAAGCTGGTTATACTGGTGGTCAAAACGAGAACCCTACCTATGAGTCTCACCCTCTACACGCCGAGGCGATAGAAGTTACCTACGACGGAGAAGTAACGAGCTACAAGCAAATTCTTGATTTCTTCTTTCAGATTCATAATCCCACTACCCTCAATCAACAAGGCAGTGATCGGGGTACTTCATATCGCTCAGCTATATTCTATGCTAATGAAGAGGAAAAAAAACTAGCCGAAGAGATGATTAGTATTGTAAATGACTCCGGCTGTTTCGATGATCCGGTGGTGACTACCTTAGAACCACTCTCGCGCTTTTGGACAGCCGAAACATATCATCAGGATTACCTACAAAAAAATCCCAGTGGCTACACCTGCCACGCTGTCTATTTTGATAGTTACCTAGGTAACTAGAATAGTTCAAAAAAGCTACCCTTGCACTAATCTAAGATGCCTTCCTAGCTATAATTCTCTAAACCCTTCAATTTTGGTTTATCGATCTATCATTTAGCAACTCCACCAGTAACTCGAATCACTTCCGATGGTGTAATTATACCAGAAGCGGCCTTAATTAAAGCGCTTTGGAAGAGGCTCATAATATTTTTTGCTTTCAAAATTCTGTCTAACTCAAATGAATTAGCCCCTTCGACAATGGCTGATCGTAACTCGTGGTCCAACTTAATTATTTCGTAGAGACCCGTGGTACCAAAATAACCAGAGTTATTACACTCAGCACAACCTACTCCGTGATAGAAAATGGTACCAGCCGGAAGGTAGTCGCCAAGCAGTGCTAGCTCTCTTTCTTCGGGAGTGTGTTGCTGTATACAGTGAGGACATATCTTCCTCACGGGACGGGCAGAAATAATTCCACCCAGCACATGAGCGACAACAGATCGAGGGATCTCCATTTCAACAAAACGAGAGATGATGGCAGCTAGTAAAATTATAGGAAAATAGAATAGAGAAAATAAAAGTAATTGCTACTGCCCATAATGCATTAGTTGACTGAAAATGAGGATGCGTCCGTTATTTCCTCAAAAAATGGACGCATCCACATTTCCTTCAGTTGGATACATCTCAAAGAACTCCTGAAGGAATTCAGGGTACTTTTCCATACCCTGAGTGTATCCGATGTGTTTAGGGGTGGCAAGCGCTTACGCCAGATAATCTATCTTGGTTACAGCTTACCTCTTTGGTATTTCATTATCCCACCGATAGCTAATGTAGCAACGACAATCAGTCCCACGTATAGCAAGGTAAATGTAATAAAGGAAAATTCTCCGAGACCTTGTTGCGATAACGCCAAGATAAAACCTAGTGAGTACCAACTACTGGCTTGGATAGCTGGTCCAAAAGTGCTCGGCATGATTCGTAATGTCATTAAAGTAGCATTAAGGAAAAGAATCAGGATAAGAAAAATCTGAGCGATTACATAACTGGTAATGTACTGCGTCCCGGACTCATAATAACCAAACATCGCAAGTCCAATCGTGGTGAGGAGGATGATAATCATAGCAATACGAAGTACTATGTAGGTAACCCCCATAAACGAGCGTTCAACGGGGTCAATTTTACCGTCTTTGATGGCCTGGAAAAAGTTTAAAATAGCAATGGTAGAACTGCCGACCCCAAGTGAGATGCTAATGGCTTGAATAATACTAAAAATTATAATGGCTGTATTCATCGTGTTATAATAGCAGAGAATTGTTCTTGGGATAGGTTGGTTTGTGCACACTGATCAACTTTTTTATGTACGTGCACTCTTTAAAAATTAGCGGCCACTAAAGAACTACTGTGACTTTTGAACACCAAAAAACGATTTACCGAGATTTTGATATTCGTGGCAAATATCCTGAGGAAATTACTGACGAAGAGGTCTATAAAATTGCCAAAGCCCTGACCCTGCATTTTTCAGTTAAGAACGTGGCGGTTGGTTACGATATTCGACCGTCAGCATACAGTCTTTTTTCTGCTTTGGCGCGCGGTTTTATGGAAAGCGGAGTAAATGTGATTGACCTCGGTCTTTGCACCACCCCGATGTCCTACTACATGTGTGGTTCTACCAGTGTTGATATGACAGTAATGATTACCGCTTCACATATGCCTTCGGATTACAACGGGCTAAAGATAACAGTTGAAGACGCTAAACCAGTTACGAGTGATGTTCTACAAATCATTCGCAGTATTGTCGGTACGCACTCCTTCTCCGAAGAGGTCGTTCATGGCACTTTAACTACTCACGCCCTACAAAAAGATTGGATAGATAAATTTAAAGCTAAACACAATCTAGCAAATTCAGGATTATCACTCGTGGTTGACCCAGCCAATATGATTGGTATTCTTGAGATCGATACTTTCCGTGCGTTTGAGCCTGATATCACTCTGCATACAATTTTTGATACCTTCGACCACACTTGCCCAAATCATGAAGCAAACCCAATTAAGCACGAAGCGTTAGTCTCACTTGGTGAAGAAGTAGTCTGTAAGAATGCCAACCTTGGTGTGGCTTTCGATGGTGATGCTGATCGGGTTGGTTTTGTTGATGAGAATGGTCTACCGATTGCGAGTGATTTAATTGGTGCTCTACTGGCAAGCTATGTATTGGCCGAACACCCTGGCGCTACAATAGTTTGCGATATTCGCTCCTCGCGCTGTGTAGTAGAAGAAATAGAAAGACTGGGTGGCAAAGCCGTGCGCGAAAAAGTTGGCCATACTCATATCCGTCATCGCATGCGTAAAGAGGATGCAGTTTTGGGAATTGAGTTATCTGGACACTTTTTCTTTAAGCAGTCGTATTTCTCTGAAGGTGGCCCTTTGCCAGCTTTTATCATTATGGAGATAATGGCTAAAGAAAAGAAACCCTTAAGTGCCTTGGTGGCTGAGGTAAAAAAATATTTTCAAAGTGGCGAGATCAATAGCACTATCAGCCGCACGCCAGCTTTGATATATGCTGATTTAGAGCGAGAGTTTTCTGACTTAACTATCACGAGACAAGACGGCCTTTCTATCGAAACCAAAGATTGGTGGTGCAATACTAGACCCTCGGCCAACGACCCAGTGATGCGCCTAAATCTGGAGGCAAATACAAAAAAACTTATGGAGGAAAAACGCGATGCTGTTTTGAATATTATCCGAGCCCAGTAAGTACTTAATTTTAGATCGCTTGATTTGACGAAGCGTTCTCTAAGCATTGGGTGAGTTTGAGTGTCTCAGTCCAGCCACATTTACCGCTAGCCTGACGTTCGCAAGTTGCACTCTGGTAACAGGCGTATTGTTCGTTCCACTCGCAAGTTGACATCATGT
>JAYTMA010000148.1:0-2379 GCA_043728975.1 bacterium | reverse complement strand
CGCAAGTTGCTCCGAGGTATAATCAAAGATGAAATGAACATTGTGGCCAAATCATGGGCTGTGTTTCTGGCGATAACAAGCGTCTTGTTTTTTTTGCTTTTAATTTTTACACCAGGTAATTTACTTGCTCGTAACATCACGGAATACAGTGATACAATTTCCAACTCAAATCCACTAGCTCAGTCTAATCACACTTTCTCTTTTAAGCTCGATACTAATATTTCTCCGGGTAGCTACATCGAAATCACACCACCCCCTGGGTTTGAGATAATCGGTACTAGTACGTTTGCCGCTGAGAGAAATGTTGAGTTATACGTCAACAATGTACTACGTACTTCTTCGGACGTATTATCAGCGAGTGATGACATGGTTGAGATTATGCCCGGCATGCCCGGCATGATTCGCTACACCCTCAATCCCTCTTCTGGAATCAGTAGTGGGGCAAAATTAGATGTTAAAATTGGTAATCATACATCAAAGGCTCTTTCATATAGTTTAGATTATTCAAGCACCACAGGCACAACGACAACAATAGCAGATATAAAACCAATTATTAATGCTTTAAGTACAGGGACAAAAAAATCACTCCTACAAGTCTATGATGGTTCTTTGGTGGCAGAGGCAGAATTTTATGTTTCTCTTTTGGAGCAAGTAGGGTTTGGCCCAGCCGACACTCGCGAAATTGACCCGCCAGTAAGGTTTAATGGATCACCCACTTCAACCGTTACCGGTTCAACTCTAAACGTAGAGATTTTCGTTGAAACAGATGAGTTGGCTAGGTGTCGTTATTCTCGGGTTCCAGATGTACAGTTTGCTGTAATGCCCAACAATTTTTCTAATACAGGTCTAATTTTCCATAGTGACGTTGTGCCAGTGAGTCCGAGTTCTATTCAGCGTTTCTATATAAGGTGTATAGACGACGAAGGAAACTTTAACATTGATGACTATCTACTAGAATTTATTGTTACAGAAACTCCGTCTGGGATACCAAATGCAACTGGTACAGTGTCAGGAAATGGTTCTGGCTCTGGTAATAACGCCTCGGGTACAGGATCCGGCACAGGTGGGCAAACGGGAGGTTCAAATGGTGGTGCGCCAAGCCAGGGAGCTTCAAGCGGAGGAGGAGGTAGTGGCGGCGGTGGCGGGGGTGGAACTGGCCCCGGAACAGGAGGAACTGCGGGTGGCGGTTTCGAGGCAACAGATGCGCCTTATCGTAGTGGTGATGGTCGAGTGACTATTACTGGTTTCACCTCACCGCGTAGCGATTTGGTAATTTTAGTTGACGGTAAAGAAGCACAAAGACAAAAATCGGATAATCAGGGTAGTTATGAGATTGTTATAGATGGAATAGCTCGAGGAGTCTACACATTTGGGATCTACGCACTAGATCCTAACAAGAATAAATCCTCCACTTTCAGTACTTCTTTTACCGTCACTGGTGCTCGTACTTCTGCTCTGTCAAATATCAATATCGCTCCTACCCTTAAAGTTTCTCCGGACCCAGTAAACCCGGGCACAACATTAACCGTCAGTGGCTACTCTTTACCAAATGCAAATGTAACCTTAGAGAATGAAAAGGAGGGCCCTGGTGCAAGTAGACAGCAACTAACCGCCACTACCGATAGTAACGGCGCATTTTCTATTGCGATAAATACTAGTAGTTTTAGTAATGGTACTTATAAAATAAGAGCTAAGGCTGAGCAGGTCCAGGGTCTAATCAAAACTAATTATTCCGCCTATACGCTTTACGGCGTTGGTCAGGCAGCCGTAAAGCCAACTAGTGCTGATCTCAATCGAGACAGTAAGGTAAACCTAGTCGACTTTTCTATTCTATTATACTGGTGGGGAACCCCAAATGGCGGAACATCAGATCCGTCAGCTGACATTAATGGGGATACAAAAGTAAACTTGGTGGACTTCTCGATACTACTTTTTAATTGGACTGGTTAGCTCCGAATAACATTTGTGATTATTGGACCATGTGTTCCAGCGGTTGGCTTAGAGAAAAAGCAAAACAACGAGCGGAAGTGAGTATGATTTTGCTTTGTTCCCGATTTGCCCTCACAAGGCAAATCGCTGGAACTGGAAATCTTTAGTCTCGCTAAAGCTTGTAAACTTTCTAAAAAATGAACCTCTCCGCCCTTACGGGACGGGGTATCTATTCGGCCTATCGCCTTTTAGTTAAGCAACTTCGTTGCTTAACCTCTATCGCTTTGCGATAGAATAACTCACTACATCCCCGGGCTTACGCCGCGGAGGTATTTACGTGGAATAAACATCTAGACTGTGGGTAAAGACGTATTTGCTAGACTAAGAAAGACTATAATATGTGTACATGTCCTTTCTACAAAGATTAAAAAATCGTGGTGTTCGTTCTGG
>JAYTMA010000147.1:0-3358 GCA_043728975.1 bacterium | reverse complement strand
TTCTTGCTTCGCTGAGATGTCAACCATCTGCGCTTGGTTTTTTTCGCTCAGGTGCGAGAAGTCAGCCATGTTCGCTTGGCAAGCCTCGGGATGTACCGGGTGTTCACTAAACTACCGGATTTTGAACGATACTTTCGAGCTGGATAGGTCCGATTTTAGCTGAAAAAGTTACTTTGTTTGGCTTATTAACTCCCCGGTTTTCTGAATTCGCCTGGAAGCCCTAGATTGCCTTGGTGTTCAGGTCAAAAGACCCACAATCATAATTTTGAAATGTCTCGGCTAAGTTGCTCCGCTTTTCGGATAAGTTCCGCGCCCCGCCGACTTTTTGCGGGAGCGGCGTCTTCGGTGCGTTTTTTGAGCATAAAAACAAGATCTGCAAGAATTTTTCGATGCCCAAGGTCGATTAACGGTTTTATTGTCTCCGGAGCTTCGATGTAGTTCTGCGTCGCCAGGACTTTTAGGGCCGCAAAGTAATCGTCGATGACCTTTGATGGTACTACAGCCGCATATCGTAAAGTCATGCGAATAGCGCGATGTTAACCGCCAATTAAAAACCACCAGGTCCGCCAATTAAAAACCGCCAGCTCTTTCAAACCTCAAGTTTAGGAGCTGTCAAAATGTTCGACAATTATGCCGAGACCGTGCCTTGTAAGCGGTGGCACGCCATTTCCATCCTTTTTGCAAATGATCCCAGTCTCTTAAATTTTTTGTTCACTCCCTCGCGTGATGAACTCAGCTCCTCCCCTGAGGATCTGCTTTGCTGGAGTGGCGCGCTGTCTTCCGGGCAGCAGATCTTGATTAAAATCGCACTTGATATCTGGTCTGGGGCAGCCCAGGCCTCACTTGAGGAGATTCTGGCAACTCTTGATTCCTACCGATTTGAAAATTTTTTGCTGGCGTTAGAATTTTACCGCTATGGCCGTAGAGTTTCCCGAATGCCAGTAAACAATAACTACAAATAAAAGGGATTACTTGCCCCTCCCAGCCGAAAAATAGGCTGGGGGGGTAAGTCATGGTAACTATGTATCGTTTTGATAAAATCAGGAATTTAATTGATCAGGGCCTAAACAATAGCGAGATCGCTCGGCATCTCGGTATTCATCGCAGTACGGTACGCAAGTACCGGCGCTCTAACACGCCACCGTCATATCAGACGAGGTCAGGCCGAACGCGAGAGGATCCGCTCGCTAACTTTACTGAAAAAATTTTGGAATGGGTCAATGGTAGTGATCAACTCAGCGCTACCAGTATCTACCTTTTCATTAAAGAACTGGGCTACGACGGAAGCTTGCGCACTGTTGAAAGACGAGTCGAAGCCATTCGATCAGGAAAGCCGAAGGAGCGATTCTTCGAGCAGGAATACGTGGCGGGTGAGCAGTCCCAGTTTGACTTTAAAGAATCAGTTATGCTGCCGTTTTATGCTGGTGAACAACTCGCACACTTGCTGATTGGAACCCTACCTCATAGCAATGCTTTTTTTATTAAAGCGTTCCCAAATAAGACTTACGAAGCTTATATGGATGGTATGCACTCTTTCTTTGAATACATAGGAGGCATGACTCAGAAAATACGCTTTGATAATTTAAGTCCTGTAGTCAAAAAAGTACTTAAAGGCCGGGACCGGATCTATACAGATGCTTTCGAAAAAGCCATTGCGTATTACGGTTTTGGTTTACTCCCTTGTGCACCTGCCAAGGGCTCAGATAAAGGTGATGTCGAGCGTGATATCAAAACATTTTTTCATCGTCTCAAAGACAGCATTTACCTAGAAAAAAAGACTTTTAAAGGCTTCGATGATTTCAATGTATGGTTGGCTGAGTTTTGCAAAAAACATCTCGCTCCAAAAGCCAGAGAACTTTTGATCGAGGAAAAGGCGCATCTGAAGCCATTACCTCCACGTGATGAAAATACCTTAGGACACGTAATCGTTACTACTGTTAGCAAGCACGGAACCGTAAGATTTAATAAATCTACTTTCTCAGTCCCAGACCATATGATTGGTCGCAGCATTAAAGTAGTGGTCTCTGCCTATGATGTGAAATTTTATCAGCTGTCTCCGCGTTTAGAATTGGTGGCAACTCACCCACGAATTGCACCCAATACCAGCTCTATATTACTGGAACACGCCATTTCATCTTTGGTCAGAAAGCCGCAAGCTATGGTGCGCTGGGCGCACCGTCAGATTCTTTTTCCGCACCCCATTTTGCAACAGTATTATGAGTACTTGAAACATTTGAATGCATATAATGCTGAAGCTGAATTTTTACGCTCAATTAACCTAATCCACTACGCGCCACTTAGCGAAATTATTGCTGGTGTCGAAATTATTCTCTCCATAAAAAGCCCTAACCCATTCTTTGACTTGAAGTCGTTGCTAACAGTTACGGGTCCCTCTCCAACTGAAACAGGCGAGCAGGCATGTCGTCAGCCGCCTTTAAACTGTGAGCTATCGCATTACGATAGCCTCATACCTGCATAAAGGAAACGTGTTATGAAAAGAGAAGAACTGCTTTCTGGTCTAAAGAAACTGTATTTAAATGCCGTTGCTCGTGACTATTACGACACTGCACGTGAATGCGAAAAGCAGAATAAAACCTACGAACAGTACTTAGCCTGCCTTGTAGACAATGAGCTACGTGATAAAGAACGGTTAAGAAATGAGCGTTTACTGAAGGAATCCAAATTGCCACTGGTAAAATTAGTTGAAGAATTTGAATTCGGCGGGCGCACTGGCGTCACCTTACAACAGGTGACGCGTCTGTGCGATGGTGAATTTGTGAGAAGTGCCGGCAATGTAGTTTTTTATGGTAGCTTTGGCGTCGGTAAAAGCCACCTGGCGATGGCTATTACTAGAAAATTGTGTGAGCAAAATCTTCGCTGCCTCTTCACCTCCACCCAGGCTCTTATTAACGACCTTGTCGCCGCTCAAAAAACTTTAAATATCGCGACGCTTTTTAAACGACTAGATCGCTATGATTTGCTCGTACTTGACGAATTAGGTTACACCCCACAAAATCAAGAAGGTGCTGATCTTTTCTTTCAACTAATATCACAGCGCTATGAAAGAAGAAGCGTGATGATAACAACCAACCTTACCTACAGTGAGTGGGAAAAAGTTTTCCTAAGCCCAATTACCACTGCTGCTGCTGTCGATAGAATAATTCATAACTGCGAGACGTTTAATATCCAGGGGCCGAGCTGGCGAGCTGAAGCTGCGAAGAAGCGTAAAAATAATCGACAAACTGTCAAAGATGAACTTGCTACTGTCTAACTTTTTAGCTATTAAGTGTGCCGTCTGCTGGCGCAATTTAATTGGCGCGATCCTACCAAAGTGGCACATTTTAATTGGCGGTTAACA
>JAYTMA010000146.1:0-1064 GCA_043728975.1 bacterium | reverse complement strand
TTAGCCAACAAGTATGAGAAAGAATAATACCACAACAAAATCCACGAGCTTATAGAAGAACTTTATTTTTTGGATCATGATTAAAATAGAAAACCGGTTATGCATCAATACCAAAGATGTTTGCAATATCACAGGATATTCGGAGAGACACGCCAGAAACGTTTTAAATGATATTAAGGTCTTCTACAAGAAAGCAAAACACCAACCCGTAACGATTTACGACTTCTCTATGTTCATGAACATTCCCCTCGAACTAATAAAACCCTACCTTATTTAACTCAGCCACTCAGACACTTTACACTATAAAACCCGATTCCCGCTTGCTTGTGTCACACTGAGCCTGTCGAAGTGCTCTTTCTTCTTTTCCTGCTTCATCACCCCAAAATCCCACAACATTTCCCCAAAATTCCATAACACATACTGCCCGGTATGCCCCTAACTTTACACCCTAAAAACTACAATTATGGAAAATACAAACTGGGATTCAGCTGCAAATGCTGCCCCACAAAACGACTGGCGGAATGATGAAACAAATGCGTGGCTTACCGACCCATCTACCCAGGACAATGAACTTCGTAGTGCTGAAGCCCCTCGCTATGGCACTGTTGATACCTCCGGTTTAAATGCTACTACAAGCAATGACGATCCTGATGAGGACACAGCTGCCGATACAGAAGAAAATGAAGAAGAAACAGCGGGCGACTGGGGTCATGTAGATCCCGCAGAAAGCAACAGCCCTTTTCCCGACAGCAACGAACCAACCGCCCCGGGTAGCGCGGTGTAAGAAAGTTGAGGATGTTGGGTTTAAGGTTGCAGAGAAGAGTTGCAAAGTTGCAAAGTTCATCCCATCATATCAGCTGTTCCGACAGCTATTCTGGAGTCGAAGTGGCTGCTTCCATCTTCCCGCTTCAGTCTTCCTTCCTGTCACGCTGAGCCTGTCGAAGCGCCTACGATACCCTCGCAAACCGTTGTTCCAAATGTCCCAGAATAACGCTTGGCAGCGCATTAATCTCTTGCATACTAACCGGTTTTTTAAGGAAGACAATATAAGGGCTGTGCAGTTG
>JAYTMA010000145.1:0-9225 GCA_043728975.1 bacterium | reverse complement strand
TTACTTACTGTTATCCTCGGGTTTGCTTTGCTCTGTGTGGTTGTCTCGGCTGGTTTATTGGGCATTATGGCTGGTAGTTTCGTCTTTTCATTGATTGATAAATTCATCAATGCCACATATTTGATTAGCCTACCAACGCCAGGTTTTGTATTAGATGGCCTACTTTGTCTCTTTTTGATGTTGACTATCGCGGTATCTTCTTTTACGCCAGCTGTGCGCAAGAGTTTGGCACTTAATCCCAAGCAAATTTTAATTGGTGGAGATGATTCCTCGAGTGAGAATTTACCATTTCGTAACCTCAGTATCATTACTGGTTTTACCCTTTTGCCACTAATGGTACTGGCTGCCTTCTTGCTTGAAAGTCTGGTGAATGGGCTACTAGTCATAGCAGTGATAGCAATTTCATATGTTGTCGTAGCTTCGATCTTTGTTGCGATTTTGGCTTTATTCTACCGGAAACGTCACACCTTTAACTTTTTTATAAGAAGTATCATTAGTCAAAAGAAAGCCGATGGGCTGTTTGGTATCGTTTCTTTTACCTCACTCTTTATTGCCTTGCTGGCGCTTGGAACGCTCACTCTGCTCCAGGTATCATTGGAACGCTATTTAACTGAAGATCTAGCTAGAACTGTGCCAACTACTTATGTGCTAGATATCCAGACTTCACAAAAAGCCGCTATATCAAGTTCTTACCCGGACTTACAATTATTTGCCAATATTCAAGCTCGGATTATTGCCATTGATGATTTGTATATTCAGGATGAACTGGCTAGAGATAATAAGGATGTGGATAGGGAACTGGGTCGAGAATATAATTTAACTTCTCGTAATGAGTTACTTTCTAGTGAGAAAATAGTGGCTGGAGTGTGGAGTGAAGGTAAAAAAGGTGAGATATCAGTCGATGCCGAATTTGCCGATAGAGCCAACATTAAATTAGGCAGCAGGCTAGTTTTTTCGGTCCAAGGCTTTGCTGTAGAAGGGACTGTAACAAGTTTACGGGAGACTGATTCTCGCTCTGGCTTACCATTCTTTTACTTTGTTTTAGCGCCAGAAGATATTGGAATGTTTCCGAGTGTCTATTTCGGCTATTCATACTACGATGCAGAACAGCAGCTTGCTCTGGGCCGATTCTTGGCAAACGAGATGCCAAATGTTTCACTTTTGGAAACTCAAGCAATTGGTCTGATCATTGTGAAATTAATCGGTACGTTAATGGTCCTAGTATATATTATTGCCTTGCCTCCACTTTTGATCGCTACTCTACTAATTACTACGCTAGTGGTTTCTTCCTATGAGGCAAGAAGAAGAGAGGGGGCAAGACTAAGAGCGATTGGGGCCACTAGATCCCAAGTTTTGACGAATTACTTAGGTGAGACTATTTCACTGACACTAGTATCCGCAGTTTTATCCTACTTTTTTAGTTTACTGATTGCTTATGCCATTAGTAACTATTACTTAGGTATAAAATCAGTAGTTTTATTTGATGCTGATTTGGTTTTTGGTCTGGGTTTGATTATTATCTTAGTTGGTTTGGTTGGTTTATACTTATTTAAAACTGATACCATTCCCTTGCGAGAGCTATTATCTTATGAATCCACTAACTAAAATAATACTAATTTCACTTTTAGCAATGGGCGCATTGGGTTGGTTACTCTTCTCTGGCAATAAAAACGCCGATATTATTTCTGAGATTAAACCACGCCCTGAAGTCGGTGGAGTCGGAATTAAAATTATTGCTTTTGGTGACAGCTTAACCGCTGGTTACGGTTTACCGATTGGTGAAAGTTACCCGGCCCAGCTACAAGTTGCTCTTGATAAACAAGGATTAGTTACGGAAGTGATTAATTCTGGTGTTAGTGGTGAAACTACAAGGGGTAATCTTGAGCGAGCGGAGTTTATTCGAGCACAAAATCCTGATATCATAATACTGGGTATTGGCGGTAATGACGCTTTGCGCTTATTGCCGATAGCTGAAACGATTAAAAACCTGGCTGGAACTATTAAGATTCTTCAAAGTGGAATTAATCCACCGATCGTAATAATACTGCGCATGCAGGCACCCTTAAATGCTGGTTTGGGTTACAAAAAATCTTTCGATGCGATGTATAAAGAATTAGCAGTAGCAAACAACGCCATCCTCTTGCCATTTTTGACCGCTGAGCTTTTCTTAGAATCAAAAAATAAACTTCAGGATGGCATACATTACAATCAGGAGGGTTACCGTCAGGTAGTAGAGCGATACCTTCTACCGACCGTGAGCGATTTAGTTGAGAAGTTGCAAAACTAGCACTTAAACACGGTATACTTTTAAGATGTATACCGGCCTAACAAAGTTTGAAGTTGAAGAGCGACAAAAAAAGTTTGGCTTAAATCAATTGCCAAAACCTTCCTATCGCTTCTTAAAGCTCCTCCTCAGACAGTCATCTGGTTTATTTAATATTCTACTTATAGTAGCTGCTCTTGTGACTGTCTTTTTAGGTGAACTTATTGACGCCGGATTAATTTTCCTTTTCGTTATTCTTGGCGTCGCCCTTAGTCTTTACCAGGAGTATAAATCTAACGCTGCCGCTAGTACCTTGCAGTCATACCTAAAGAAGACTATAACGGTACGAAGGGATAACGAAGATAGGGAAATACCAACTACAGATTTGGTACCAGGTGATATTCTTAAGCTAGAATCAGGTGACATCGTGCCGGCTGATGCTTATATTTTACATGCGATAGGAGCGAAAGTTGATGAGACAACCTTTACCGGGGAGAGTATTCCCGTAGTTAAAGTAGCGAGAAATCAGAGTGACCCTACTCAAGGAACACACGAGTATGACTTACTGCAAGGGGTAGTTATCCTGACTGGAACTATTTATGCTGAAGTTACTAAGACCGCTAGTGATACACGCTTAGCCAGTATAGCCGAGAGTACGTCGACTATCCAAAGTCATAGTGAACTAACTAAGGGTATAGATAGAATTAGTAACTTTATTCTCAGAGCGACTCTCGTTACTTTACTATTTGTAGTAATTGCTAATGTGGTGATTGAAGGCGGTGATGCCGACATACCGCTTTTGCTTGTTTTTGCGATTGCTTTGGCCGTGTCGGTAATCCCCGAAGCCTTGCCACTGGTGATTACTTTTTCTCTCTCTCGCGGGGCTCTACGGTTAGCCAAAAAAAATGTCATCGTCAAGCGTTTATCTTCAGTGCAAGACCTTGGTTCGGTCGAATTACTTTGTACCGATAAGACCGGTACCATTACAGAGAATCATTTGGTCTTCAAAAATGATTACCTGATACCTGGCTTGCCATATCATCCTCTGATCTTTGCCTGGTTATCAGCCCACAATCTACATGAACGTATACCAGAACCGTTTGATCAGGCTATTGATGAGGCTCTTTCATCTGCTCAAAGAAATCAACTTAAAGATTTTGAGCTCTTGGAAGAAGAGGCGTTTGACCCTAGTCTGCGCAGTAATGGTTCGATAGTAAAGCGAGTCGATGGCCAGCAGTTTCATATTAGACGAGGCAGTCCAGAATATTTTTTCAGTCAAGGTTTGGTCGCTAAAGAACTATTCGCTGCTTGGTTAGAGGCTGAGGAAGATCAGGGAAGAAGAATTTTAGGTGTTAGCTATGACGATGGTAGTGGTCCATGTTTTGGTGGTTTTGTTTCGTTTGCAGATACTCTCAAGGCTTCTACCACACGAACTATTTTGGCCGCGCGAGAACTAAATTTGGCTATTACCATAATTACTGGTGATGCTGTACGAGTAGCTGAAGCGATCGGTAGAGAAACCGGTCTTGTTACCAAAAATGACGAAGTAATTGAAGCTAGTGATTTTTTTGCCCTTGATGCTCTCAGGCAGAGGGATTTGGTGGGTCAGATTAGAGTATTTGCTCGTACTACTCCCGAACAAAAACTGAAGTTGCTAGAGCTTTTAAAAGAAAAGTACACCGTTGGTTTTTTGGGGGAGGGAATTAACGATGCTCCAGCGCTCAAATGCGCCCACGTGTCGATGGTAGTTGAATCAGCCTCTGATGTGGCGCGTGAGACGGCAGATATTATCCTGACTAGGCAAGATTTGGGTGTAATAATTGAAGGTATTCGCCTTGGCAGGGAAACGCATGCAAATATATTGAAGTATATTAGAGCCACTCTAGTTTCTAATTTTGGTAATTTTTATGCCGTCGCTATCGGCTCTTTGTTCATTAGTTTTTTACCGATGTTACCCAAACAGCTGCTATTGCTAAATCTTTTGTCTGATTTTCCCATGATGGCGATCGCCTTTGATAGGGTAAATCGTTCTGAAATAAAAAAACCCCAGCGCTATGATTTTCGTTCGCTGTACATTATCTTTATCACTCTTGGCTTAGTTAGTACGGTGTTTGATTTTATGTGGTTCGCTCTCTTTTTTAAGATTTCTCCGGAAGTGCTTCAAACTAATTGGTTCATCGCTAGTGTCATAACTGAGGTCGTCCTTTTATTTTCTATTCGTAGTATGTTGCCAATTGAAAAGGCGGGTTGGCCAGCGCCAGTTATTGTTTGGCTTTCTGGTTTCGCTATATTGCTCGCTATTTTATTACCCATTATCCCGATAACCGCTGCCTTCTTTAGTTTTGTCCCACCGCAACCTAGTCATTTATTGTTAATTGTGTGCCTAGCATTCGTTTACTTTGTTGTTTCAGAAGCCGTTAAACGTCCGCTGGCTCGTTTCCTCAAGATTTCGTAAGTTAGTTGCAATTTGCTAATTACAGTAATCTGGTATATTGTTCGTAGATGCGAACTCTAAAAAAGTCAGCAAAATTATCTGTCACTCAAGAAGATTACTTGCGGGCCCTGTATCTTTTGGAAGAATCTGATCAAGCAGTTACTGTTAAAGCGGTAGCTGAACGACTGGGTTTGAGTAAATCAACCGTATCAGAACGACTAAAGGATTTAACTCTAAAAAAACTTGTCCAAACGTCGCCATATGCTGCTATCGTGTTAACCAAAGAAGGTTTTCTAGCTGGTCAAAAATTAACCTACAAGCATCGCTTGCTGGAAGTCTTCTTACACCAAACACTCGGTTTACCACAGCAGTCAGTTCACGCTGAAGCCGAAGCCTTAGAGCATGCCCTAAGTGATGATTTAATGCCTTATTTAGCAAAATTTCTTAATTACCCAGTTTCTGATCCGCACGGTTCGCTCTTACCAAAAATTACTTTAAAAAGAATTAAATAAATAAAATGAACAAACTTACTATCACAGTGCTTTTAATAATAGTTGTCTTAATTGGCTATCTAGTAGTGACTGCTCCGAAAGAAAGACGGAACTCAGTCAATGACAAACTAGTCGTCTTGAGTACTTTTACTATAATCGCTGATATGACAAGAGAAGTTGGCGGAGATAAAATTGAATCAATCTCACTTACCAAAGAGGGGGCAGAGATTCATGGTTATCAACCAACTCCAGATGATCTTATCACTGCCTCCAAAGCAGATGTTATTTTCGAAAACGGAATGCATCTCGAACTCTGGACTAATAAGTTACGCTCTAGTATCCCTAATGTACCAATTGTTAAAGTCAGTGAAGGGGTAGCGATAGTTTCTATCGCTGAAGATTCTTACGCTGGTAAACCCAATCCTCATGCTTGGATGTCACCGAAGCAGGGGCTTATTTATGTCGAAAACATTCGCCAGGCTCTGATTAAATTGAGTCCTGAAAATACGGATTATTTTACCACTAGAGCTGGGTTATACAGTGAAAAGATTAAACAAGTTGACCTAAAACTCTCCACTTCATTAGCAGTTCTTCCGAGCGATAATCGAGTTTTGGTTACTTGTGAAGGAGCATTTTCTTACCTAACAAAAGACTACAATTTGGAGGAGGTGTATTTGTGGGCGATTAACTCTGATGCGCAAGGTTCACCACAACAAATTGCTAAAGTAATTAATATCGTCAAGGAGAAAAAAGTACCAGCGGTTTTTTGTGAAAGTACCGTTGAGCCAAGGATTCAGCAAGAAGTAGTAGCCGCCACCGGAGCCAAGTTAGGGCAAGTCTTATATGTTGACTCACTGTCAACTCTGTCTGGTCCGGCCAGCACTTATCTAAAATTACTCGAACATACGGCTGACGCAATTATCAGTGGCTTGACGGAGATGAATTAAATATGGAAACAACTGCCATAAAACTCCATGATGTGACTGTTCGTTATGGAAATAACACAGCTTTAGTTAATGCCACCTTAAATATTCCTTACCATTCTTTTACTGGCGTTATTGGTATGAACGGGGCGGGCAAGTCGACCATCTTTAAAGTGATAATGGGTCTAGTCGAGCCTACTTCCGGTTGGGTAAGAATTTGTGGCGATGACACTAAGTTAGCCCAAAAGCACGGACATGTTGCTTATGTACCCCAAAGTGAACAAGTCGATTGGAATTTCCCAGTCTCAGTCTTTGATGTCGTTATGATGGGTCGCATTGGTACCCAGAATATTTTTAAATCTCCTAGTGAGTTGGATAAAGACGCAGTTAATGTCGCTCTAGAAAGAGTAAACATGCTTAATTTATCTCTCCGACAGATTGGTGAGTTATCAGGTGGACAAAAGAAAAGAGTCTTTATTGCTAGAGCTCTAGCACAAGGGGCGGATATTTTGCTTCTCGATGAACCATTTGCTGGGGTTGATGCTACCAGTGAAAGATCCTTGCTTCAGCTATTAGTATCTCTCAAAGATGGAGGCAAGACCATTATTCTGGCAACGCATGATTTGATGTCTTTGCCCGATGTCTGTGATCATGTCGCTTTAATAAAGGGTACTGTGATTGGCTTTGGACCACTCAAGGAGGTCTTTACTAAGGAATTGGTAGGGAAGACCTTTGACGGCATCCTACATAATGTAAAGTTTTAATTTTAAAATAATATGGAAATAATTAATTTCATTGTTGAACCTTTGCAGTATGCCTTTATGTTTAAGGCCGTTTTGGTTTCAGTCATTGTCGGTGTAGCCTGTGCCATTTTGTCCTGTTTTCTCGTCCTTAAGGGATGGTCTCTCCTCGGGGATGCTATTTCGCATGCCGTTTTGCCGGGTGTGGTTATCGCTTACTTACTAGGTATTCCATTTGGTTTAGGCGCATTCGTGTTTGCTATGTTGGCGGTGCTGTTGATTGGTTTTATCAAGAGTAACACCAAGATAAAAGAGGATGCCGTCATGGGGATTGTTTTTACCACTATGTTTGCCCTAGGCTTGATGCTAATCTCAAAAATAATTAGCTCAGTTGATTTAACCCACGTTCTTTTTGGTGAGGTACTGGGAATTTCTGATTCCTCGGCCTGGTATACCGCGATCATTTTAGGAACTGTTTCATTAATTGTCCTGCTCTTCCGTCGTACTTTTTTGGTTTTCTGTTTTGACCCTACTCACGCCCAATCAGTCGGTCTACCGATTACTTTTATCCACTACGCCTTTTTAACCCTACTCGCGATAACTATTACTGGCTCAATTCAAACCGTGGGCATTATACTCGTCATTGCCATGCTCATTACCCCTGGTTCGACCGCGTTTCTTCTTACTAAGCGTTTTTCACAGATGATTTGGATCGCGGTGTCTATCAGTGTCGCTAGTTCACTCGTCGGAGCTTACTCCAGTTATTACTTCGATGTAGCTACCGGCGGAACGATTGTCTTTGTGCAGGGTTGTATCTTCTTGGTAGTTTTCTTTTATCAAACCCTTACTGCCAAACGCCGAGCCGTCGTCTTAGCCATAGCGAAATAAAAATACACATTTTATTATCATTGCGGTAAGCTTGTTGTGCTTTATTTAGCCTTGACTGGCCAAGGGAGAGGCATCAGTTCCAGTAAGTCAACTTCTTTAGTCTCCCCGTGTTGATTACTTAAAATCAATAATATTGGTAGTTTTGAATTTAAGTGACTTTCCCAGAGTAGTTGTTTACACATATGACAGGGGGCAGTAAATTCACCTCTGACTAGCTCTTCGGTACTAGAGACAGCAATAGCAATTATTTCTCCTTCACCGTGCGCGGCTGCGTGAGCAAGAGCGCTTTGTTCGCCATGTAAAGTCAAAGAGGCTGTGGCTGAGCCATAGCTACTGGCGGAATAGATATTTCCCGCAGTTGTTAAAACTGCTGCAGCATAGGCGAAAGGAGCGTTTTTAGGGTATCTATTAGACAAAGCCTTAACCGCTTCAGAGACCAATTCTTGTTTTTTTTCATCAGTTATTATCATACAAAATTTTAACTTGAGTTAGAATGACTAAATAGAAAAAATAATTAATAAAAAACAAGGACTCCTATCTCTTTGCTAGCAGTCTTCTACTCAATTCTATAATACCAACTTTAGTCTTGGAAGAGTAGGGGAATAAATCATGTCCAATAATTTGTTTACTTATTTTTTCTAGGTGTGTTCTATACTTAGATTTTTGAATCTTATCAACTTTATTTAGGACTACGATAATATCTCTGCCGGCCTTCTCTAGTTCGTGTAGCATCTCTAAGTCAGATTCAGTTGGTCCAATTTCGGCATCTATCAGTAAGACAACTTTAGGATTATAGCCTGAGTTAAATAGGTACCAGTAAATAAGCTTGCCTAATTTTTCAAAAATTTCTACTTTAGTTTTGGTGTAGCCATATCCAGGTAAGTCTAAAAAGTAGTGGGTGTTATTAATGAGGAAGACGTTTATCTCCTGCGTTCGCCCTGGTGTCTTACTACTAATGGCCAGGTTCTTAACTCCAGTCAGGGAATTGATGAGGCTAGATTTGCCAGCATTGGAGCGACCAATAAAGGCAATCTGTGGCACTCTGTCCTCAAGAATAGGGTTATCCCCCTTTATCCCTCGTCGAAATATGGCTGAAGTTATTTTCATGTCTGTGCATCCTAGCATAAATATATCCAGAATGTTTCGCTCTATGAAGAATATGATAGTTAAAAGTGGTTTTTTAGTATTGTTCCCGGTATTAATACTTTCAATATAAAAGAAGCTCGGACTATAAGTCCGAGCTTCTTTTATATCTACAGTTATAGGATTAGTTTAAGTCTAAAGCAGACACTTCTTTCCAGGTCTTTAGAGCTAACACTTTAATTGAGTCATTACCAATTACGTAGTAATAATCATCGATGTAGATAGCACGAGCTACGTTAGATTGGGCCAGGGTAAAAGCTAGTTTTAAATCATTGTTAGCATAGCTGAAGAAATATCCGCCCTGTGCACCAGGAATAAAGAAGGTTTTATTATCACTATCTAA
>JAYTMA010000144.1:0-1553 GCA_043728975.1 bacterium | reverse complement strand
ACCAAGATCCAAAGACTTTATAGAACCATTGAGAGTTGGCTAATGGAAAAAGGGTGTAGTGACGATTGGCAAATAGACGTTGTGGCGATTAGAATCGTGCCAAGTGAAAAATATGCCACAGCAAAGTACATCCCGAACATTATTATTGGATAGTTTCATATGGAACAAGAACGAATGTGCCACGTGAAACATACTTAACATATAAAGAAACCGGCTCAGGAAAGCTCTGAGCCGGTTTCTTCAATGTCGGGAAGCCGGGAATCGAACCCGGACCACACGGTCCCAAACCGCGTACACTACCACTATGCTACATCCCGAGTGAGAAGATAAATGGAAGTTTACTTACATTTAAGCTTCGAGCGAGGGATGAAAGCTTTTGCTTACATCCTCGGAGGTCTCAATTTTTACGAAACTCTACTTTTGGCAGACTTCGAGCGAGGGATGAAAGCTTTTGCTTACATCCCTAGGATATAAACTTACTTTCAACTTTTCGCTACGCATTCCTTTGACCTAATTTCGCCGGAAAATAATACCATCAACACTTAAAAAAAGCGAATTGTGCGTTTAGTGGGCCGACAGCTTTTAGCTATGTTAATATGGCAGTAATGTTTCGGGGCGTCACATTAGAAAACTATGATTAAGTACTATTTTCGGACAGTCAAAGACGATTCACTTAAGGAGGTGTCTGATTTCCGTACGGGTATTTGGATTCATGCTGTGGAACCAAACGATAAGGAACTCAAAGAATTATTTGCCAAATTGGCACTCGATGAGGACATTATCGAAGACGCTCAAGACTTCTTTGAGGTGCCTCGTTTTGAACGCTCTGGTGGTGCCACGTTCTTCTTCACACGGTATCCTTTTAATGAAAAGAAGGAGGACACTGACACCGCACCGCTGCTGATTGTGTTGGGAGAGTCTTTTGTATTGACCGTTGTGCAGCGAGAAATCCCTCAATTTAAACCTTTTTTTACCGGTGGTGAGGTGGTGCATACCACGCAAAAGACCAAATTGTTCATTCAAATGATGCAGGAAGTCACTAGTTCATTTGAGAAGCAATTAGTAGTTCTTCGTCGGAATGTGCATAAGGAACGGGCTAGATTGCGCCGGATTGGTAACCGAGAAATTGAGAAGTTTGTGACCTATGAACATAAACTTAATGACATGATTGCGGCGATTGTTCCTACCAATGCCGCGCTAAACAAGGTTATGAAAGGGAACCATATCCAGATGTACCCAGAGGATGTTGAGTTGATGGAGGACTTAATTATTGATAATACACAGCTTTTCGAGTCTGCTCGTTCAGTTTTGAATACAATTCAAAATGTCCGTAGTGCCACTGAAGCTATTTTAGCGAACAATCTGAACACTACTATTAAAACCCTGACTGTCCTTACGATTTTGTTAACAATCCCTACTATCATTGCCTCACTCTTTGGAATGAATGTGCCAATTCCGCTTGCTGATACACCTCACGCTTTCTGGGCAGTTGTCGGGATCATTCTAGCTAGTGTAGGCTTTGTAGTGTGGTATTTTAGAAAGAATGAATGGCT
>JAYTMA010000143.1:0-1538 GCA_043728975.1 bacterium | reverse complement strand
CCAATCAGAAGAGGAAGATATTGAAAGAATTGGCGAAGATAATGAGGAGTACGAAGTAGAGAAGGGGAAAAAGATAAAGTTGAATCATTAGGAGGGGTGGGAGGTAAAACCGCCGTTTGGCGAAGCCACCCGGCGGTTTTTAAATATTGACACATATACTACAAAGTATATACTTTGTAGTATATGAATACTAAAACCGTCATCAGTGTAAAAACCGATAAAGTTACAAAAGAAGCCGCTCAGGAGGTGGCCAAAAGTATGGGTTTGAACCTCAGTACTTTACTGAATGCGTATTTGAAGCAAGTTATTTACACTAGGAGGGTAGAACTATATGCTCCGGAACAGATGACACCCAAGTTGGAGAAGGCTATTTTAGCTTCTATAAAAAGTGGCGTGTTGCCACGGTCATTTACTACAGCCGAGGATTTTATCGCGGATTTAAAAAATTAGTCATGAAGCTAAACAAGACTCGTAATTTTGTTAAGCAGTATAAAAAATTACCGGAGAAGGTGCGGCAACAATTTAAAGTTAGATTAGAGTTATGGATAATCAATCCGGAACATCCAACTTTACGAACACACCTGCTAAAAGGTAACTTAAAAGGACACTGGAGTATGAACATAAGCGGTGATTACCGAGCGATCTATTATTATGCAAGTGACGAAGAAGTAGTGTTTACTTTAATTGGGACACATAGTCAGTTGTATTGAGGTGGTTTTGCTAATCCGATTGACTAATTATAAATATAGCGTAACTTAAAAGTCGTTTTGTTCATCAGTCACAACTTAAAAAAGGAATGGTCCAACCCCCTAATTTGAGACAACCAACCTATCAACTTTTGAGAGATTCTCTAATTGATAATTGGCCTCATACTCCACTCCCGGAATGTACCCCAGCGAAGAATGCAGTCGCTTGGTATTATACACTTCAATGTACCTTTGGATAGAATTTTTAGCTTCGGCTAATGACTCATAGGCGTGCAGGTAGACTTCCTCTACCTTGATTGATCGATTCAAACTCTCTGCATAGGGGTTATCAACCGACATACCCACGGCTGCCATTGAGGGAATGATCTGGTGCTTTTTTAGGATGTTTATATAGTCGTGGCTGCAATACTGCACTCCGCGGTCACTGTGGTGGTATACCGGTGCCTGATTATGCTCAAGAGCCTGATTAAGCGCACTGATACAGAGACTCCGGTGCATAGAGGTACTCAAGTGCCAACCCACAATCCGTCGACTTCCCTGATCCATAATGAGAGCCAGATAAGCCCACTTATCACCAATCCAGACATACGTCACATCAGACACCCAGACGTGGTACGGGAGTACCTTCCCGAGATGCTGTACTTCGTTTGCATAGACTAATAGGTTGTGTCGACTATTGGTGGTATGGGGTACTTTCTTTGATTTTCGTACCTGCAAGAGGTAATACTCACCCATGATCTTGTATACTCGTTTATGGTTAATAACCTGGCCAGTCCTTTTCAATTGTTTGGCTACTCGTTTATAGCCATAGTATGGGGATTCAATGAGTAC
>JAYTMA010000142.1:0-2523 GCA_043728975.1 bacterium | reverse complement strand
AGAATTTCCAGCATTGGTAGCCCGTGTAGCTATGTACCTGGCTGATCATCAAATGAATCGTGAACTATCTAAAGAATTCGGGCTCAGCTTCGCTCGTATTCCGCTTGAGGAGCCGGCGAGTATTGTGCACGCTAATGCTCTCGCAACTGAATGGGAATTGGTAATACCAAGGAACGAGCTTTCGTATATCCTTGGCAACCCGCCGTTTTATGGGGCGCGCCTTATGACTAAAGAACAAAAAGCCGATTTAATCGCTTTGTTTCCTAAGACTCTAAAGGGGGTTGGTAATCTTGACTTCGTGACTGGTTGGTATGTAAAGGCGGCAAAATACATTCAAGGGACACACATTAAAGTAGGACTAGTTTCGACCAACTCGATTACGCAAGGTGAACAAGTAGGTATTTTATGGAAATACCTACATGAGACCTGTGGTGTCGTTCGTCACTTCGCTCATCAAACATTTAAGTGGAATAATGAAGCTAAAGGCAATGCTGCTGTTCACTGTGTGATAATAGGCTTTGCCAATTATGATGTAGAAAAGAAGTATATTTACACTTACGAAACTATTAACAGTGAGCCAGTAGAACACGAGGCTAATCAAATTAATGCTTATCTATTAGATGCACCCGAGGTATTTATACAAAGTAGAAGCGAACCAATTTGTGCTGTTCAAGAAATGGTTTTCGGTAATATGGCTAATGATGGGGGAGGGCTAATTATTGAAGATGAAGAATTAGAGTCCTTCATTAAAAATGAACCAGATTCAAAGAAATATATAAAAAGACTTATTGGGTCAGTCGAGTTTATAAATAATAAAAAAAGGTGGTGTCTGTGGTTAGTGGGTGCAGAACCTAGTGAAATAAAATTACTTCCAAAAGTACTAGACCGGCTCGAAATAGTAAGGCGTAACAGACTTTTAAGTACAAGGGAGGCAACCAAAAAACTCGCGTCAACACCAGGATTATTCGGCGAGATTAGACAACCTAGTTCAGATTATCTTCTCATTCCGCGAGTCTCTTCAGAAAATAGACCTATTATTCCAATTGGGTATTTAGATAAAGATACTATAGTTACCGACCGCTGCGCATTTATACCTGAAGCAAACCTCTACTCTTTTGGTGTTCTTACTTCTAGTATGCATATGACTTGGATGTCCCATACGTGTGGTCGTCTTAAGAGTGATTATAATTATTCAATAAATATTGTTTACAATAACTTCCCCTGGCCGGAGGCGGTGGGCGAATTGAGGCGACAGAAGATAGTGGAAGCAGCTCAGACTATCCTTGATGCACGTGCAGAATTCCCAGGTTCTTCATTAGCAGACCTTTATGACCCGCGCACAATGCCACCAACGCTAGTCAAGGCCCACTCTACTCTTGATCGAGCAGTTGACGTAGCCTACGGTTACAGGACAACTTCAGAAAATGATTCTTCAAACCGTATTATATTCCTATTTGACCTGCATAAAAACTACATAAGTAAAAAAATCTAACTGTTTCCTTGGCCGAAGCTACGTAAATCATGACAGAAATAGATAAGATTTTCAAAGTTACATAGTCAAAAGCCACCTTGCGGTGGCTTTTGACTGAAGGTGCAACCTTTCTGTCCCGTTTTGATGTGTAGCAATAACTCAATCATTTCTCCTACTTCGCACGCACTACATAAACCAGTTGCTTTTCAATGACCTATCTACTCCAGTGCCCCAATACCCATTCCCAGGAATTCCTTTGGTAGTCAAAACGCCAATGAGCCTTAACCTACTTTGTCATTCCTAATGGCTTAATTGTGTTTAGGTTCTGAAGACGATCTAACGGTTGAATTGGTCTAATTATTTTTATAGTCATAATTTTTTATCACTTATTTTTCTTTTAATCAGTCGACCTCCACTAAGGTAGTGGCTGACTACAATATTTTACCATTTACAAGTGTGTATTAATTTATACACAACATGTATTGATTTCTGTACAGTGATACTGTACAGTGTAGGTATTATGACACTTACAACCTACGGAGATTTTATTCGTGAACAACGAGAAGTATTGGGTCTATCACAACAAGCTATGGCCGAAAAGATTGGCGTATCGCGCTCGACTTACGTTGCTATTGAAAAGGGGACAAAAGAACTTACCCTAGGTGAAGCTGAATCTTTAGCTCGGTCATTTGGTATAACCATTGATGAATTACTTCAAAATAGCGTGCCAGATATAGAAAAGTATAAGGAGATGATTTTGGCTTTTTTGCGTCAGGAAGGAGGATTCACTAAAACAAAATTGGCCAAGCTTCTTTATTTCGCTGATTTTAGCTGGTACTACACCCACCTAAAGAGTATGAGCGGTATGCAATATCGCAAGATCAAGTATGGACCGGTATCCGATATGTACTTTCGGGTAATTGATGAGATGTTCGATAATGGTCTGATTGCGATAGAGCAAACAGAGGACGGAGCCATGATTATTTCCGAAAGTAGAAGTGGTAGGAAGAATTCACTGAGTCTCATCTCAAAAGATGAATTAAAGCTAATAG
>JAYTMA010000141.1:0-1304 GCA_043728975.1 bacterium | reverse complement strand
TACATCTTACAGTCAAGCTGGTTTATGCCATTACACTATCGGCACGGTTTCCATTCGCGCCTAACCAACCTTGAGACCCCTCCGTTACTTTTTGGGCATTTAGTTAACCAATTTTTTGTGCATGGAAGGAAATTGCTGAACAAACGGTTTAATCATCTGAGTAAACTTGTCTGCTGTCGCACTGCCAATATATAGTCGCCATGTGTTGTTACGCTGAGCGTGCAACATGCTACTAATACCTAACGTATTCAATAACTTATCTCGTACAAATTCTAAATCAGACTTGGTATACCCAAGGGTGTGAATGTTATAAGTACGGTGTTTTTTTGACTTACGTGAGCCATCGTCCATAAACCAGATAGCCACAGTTTGTGGCGTTAATAATTTATGTATTAATGGTGGGATTCGCTTCTTATTGCCAACGTAGAATTGTTGACCATAAAAACGAAAACTTCCTGTTGTCTGTGTAGTAAAACCAACACTGACACGACCATCACTGCGTACTCGCCGATATAATTCGGTTTGTTCACAAAGATTTTTATAGACTTGGAACAACCACTCTGCATAATCTGACTGTTCTTCTGAATGCTCAACTTTTAGTCGATAACTTCGACCTGAATTTCGCGATTCCAGATGACCATCACCTAGCAGTAGCCCGACAAGAATTTCTTGTTGGTTGGGTGTTAAAGTAATGTCGTTTTTTGTTTCCATGGGATTGGTTTGCAATTTCTTGCACTTACTGTCGCCAGCAAGATCGGACTATGTCTCTTATATATTATTACATACATAAGTTCAGCGTATAGTCTCTGAGGGGTCATACCGGATAGGTAGACTTCCCTGCTCATTGTCCGCACTGTAAAGATTTTTACTATTGCTAGTACTCACAGATACTCGGATTTCCAAGCATACAGCTGAATGTCATTCTCTGTTTCAAGAATGCCCCCCGTTTTATTTGTTTCGAGCTGGTGAGGGTCTTATGCTCACCCCGATATTGTGCTCTGGAGGCGCCACATTTTGGCATTACCATGATTGCTCATGACAACGCCAAGGGTAGCGCCCCACTAAAACTGCCTGCCACGCACTGTCCCAATCAGATTTTTTCTGACTGGTTAGAAACTACCAAATTAAAGGGTGCTATTTCACTGGCGGCTCCATGGTACCCGAAAGCCCACTTCAAAGCCTCACACCTATACTACGCATTAATCCAATAGCCCCAATACGAAGCTACAGTAAAGCTCCTGGGGTCTTTTCGTCTATCTGCAGGTACGCGGCATCTTTACCGCGATTGTATTTTCACCGAGCAG
>JAYTMA010000140.1:0-1509 GCA_043728975.1 bacterium | reverse complement strand
TCCGCCGCGGCCTTATCATTACCCACATCTTTATGGTGGTTGATATGTAGACAGGTAATCTTTGAACTTTCTCCAGTCCTTAGCTTTTTCGGTTAAGAGCAAATAGCCTTGCCATAAAGTCTTTGTTCCTGGGGGGCCGTCATTGTTTCTTCCGATATATCCCCCAAGCATGGCTATCCACCTTACCGCTTCTCCTATTGATGGTGGCTCAGATTGTATGTCAAACGTTTTGTGTTTCCACCAACAAAGCGCCTCCCACTCGTCCTTTTCAAGAAAATCATCAGCAGGCATCTCAGCTTCTGTACGGGCTACGTAAGCCAGGTGCATGAGTCTCCATGCAATAACACTGAGTAATGCAAGTGCCCTGTGTATTTGCTCGAAGCTATTTCGTAGTTGAAGTTTCTCGACCCCACATCCACTTTTCAATACAAAATGAAACCGCTCGATCAACCATCTAAAAGTATAAAGCAGAACCACCCACCTTGCCTTTTCTGCATTTTCGACTTCGATATCGGTGTAAAGTATCCATAGAATTTTGCCGGGGCTACCAATTGTTGTATCGCCTTCACTTAATTGCTCTACATTTTCGCTAACCTCCTCTGCCATTACTGCATTCATCTGCAGATTTTCCCCTTTCTTTCCTGAAGGTTTTTTAATCTCAACTTTACAGAACTTGATCGAGAGAATCACAGACTCTGGAGAACGGTTTTCACCACGGACTACTGACACAGTGTATCGGCAGGCCTCGGTTTGTTCCTTGAGTTTCTCGATTACTTTCTGGCCCTCGGTCGTAGTCCGAGAATGCCTGTAGCGAACCAGCAGGTGATGATGAGCTGGACGTTTCATTGAAAGAGTTTCGTATATATCAGCCTCGCGATCGCAAATATGGATTGCCCTTTTGTCTCCTAGATTTTTTATACAGTTATTGATGCCTTCCTCCCATTTGTAGCTTTCCTTTTTCTCATAGGGGCGCCTAAAGCTATAGTTGCTTTGTCCGTGCAACTCTCGGTCTCTTCCCCAAACCTTTTGATAAAGTAGTCCCAAGGTCAAGCCAGAAGGAGAAATTGCCATCGCCGAGTGCATCATTACTCCATTTGTCGTACCGTTGTCAATATGCCCAAGATCCAAAGGACTTCCGTGAAGATTGATGTTCGTGGTATCATGAGCGACAAGGACATAATCGATATCCTTACAACGAGCAAGCGTATTATCAATATGAGGTTGCATCAATCCTTGGGCAGTAACCATGTCATTATCAAGAAAACGATAAGTCGCTTTCATTTCGGCCCTATTGCCCATTGATGCTTTAGGGATGCTGGAGCCTGGAGATTCACTTCGCATTTTAACTATGGCCCGACACCTTTTGTCAAGACGTTTGTCCCCTAAGTTAAGGTTTTTGTATTCCTCGGTTATCCAAGTTTTCATGCGGGCAACTACTGAATAACCCGCTTCAAACTTACCCACTTATCAACTCAGGTTATTTGTGGGTAATGATAAGGCCGCGGCGGA
>JAYTMA010000139.1:0-2088 GCA_043728975.1 bacterium | reverse complement strand
TAGTAGTGTAAAGAGTATTCCGATAGCAATAATTGAAAAGTTCTGCTGGATAGTGCACCTCATAAAATAATGTTTTTAAGATGATAAGAAATTTCTAATGGTATTCTAACACGGCATTTTGTGGATGTGGAAAAACGCCGGAAAGGTGCGGTAAATAAGATAAATAGAGTAAATAGGGATACTTAACCTCAAAAGTGTGTTCTAATTCAGGCTCGGTCTCCCCTGCCTCTCGTTGGATGGACAAGGCCATGTTCATCCACCTTCTGTCAGCTCCGCCTAGGAAAGTCCTAGGCGAAAGCCTTAGTCTCCTGCCGCCAAAATGTCTTCGAAAAGTCGGTAGTCTTCGTAGGTATCAAAAATCTGTGCTCGAGATTGGCACGATTTAGTATGTGATAGATATTGTTGCCGACGTCAGTTCTAGAAATACAAGACATTTAATTATTTTATCATATTGGTGACTGACCCCATTTCCTCTACACTGACCCACGACTTTCATACATGGACCTCACAGAAGAAACCATCAATCATGCTCTTCGAGATACGAAGACTAAGATAAAAATTTCTTAGTAAAGCTTCGCCTAGGCCTAGGCGAAAGCCCAGTCAAGTAGTTTGCTACCTAAGTCTGTTTTGTTTGATGAAATTGAGGGCTATTAGGGAAGAGCCCACTAGCAGGATTGTGCCCAAGATGATGTAAATCGAGTTAAGCGAGAGATGTTCCCCTGTAAGAAAAATGAAGAGTAAAACTAATGCGGCGGTGATTTCTGTTCCGAAGTTTTTGAGTGAGGCTAGGGTGGCTCGGTTGCCATCATATGCGAGTCTTTGGATTGCAGTGTCGTTGTGTACCCAGAGCATGGCATCGAGGATGATTATTGAGAATAGCGCGGCAATGGCAATGAAAGGGCCGAAACTGCCAGCGAGCACAAATCCAGCTCCGAACAGACCAAGTAATACCGCTTGCGCTATGTGTTCGACTTTTATCCATTGAGAGAAGAAAGCTCCTGAAGATCTTACGATTTCAAATGTTAAGAGAATGTACCCCACGGCTGCAAGTGAAAGCTCCTTGTTTACCAACAGTAAAGAAGTGTAGTCATCGAGACTACCCTTAATTCCGCCAGCGAGGATTCCAATTGCAAGGAGAGAGAGCAGAAGCGGTGTGTGATGAATGGTTCTGAAGGCTTGTCGCGCGGTGTGGATGAAGTTGACGCTGGTCTTCTCTATAGTGTGACTTGCTTCACTCACAGTACTTAGAAAAAGTGTGCTGATGAAAGAGAAGCTGAGAGTGACTATTCCTATGACTTGTAGGATTTCGTAACCGAGGTACTCGATTTGAGTAGATACTGCCATGGCTGCAAGTAATCCCAGGAGTGATGCTGTAATACTTCGGGCGTATATTATCTCAAAGTGTTTTATGTCTCGTGTTTTTTTTATGTAGTTAAAGAGATACGACTGGAATGCTCCAGAATCAAAAGCAGAGGCTATTCCCCACAGCGCCATACCTAGAGTTGCACCGGTGATGTTTGGTATTGCAAATATAACTATGAAGGAAAGTAGTTTGAAGAATCTTGATAGTATCAAGATTAGTTTCACTGATACTTTGTCAGCTATCATTCCAGTTGGTAGCTCTAAAATAAATACCGTAGCCGCAAGGGTAAAAAACGCTAGCGAAATTTGTGACAGAGAAAGTCCGTTCTTGCTCATCAAAACAGCTAAAAAAGGAACAATTGGAATAAAATCACCCAAGAAACGATTGAGGTAGATATTAAGTTCGGTTACTTTCATATTTATTTCTTAAGTATACACAAAATGAAAAAAGGTGGGCAGCTTAGTTGCTGCCCACCCGTATTCCGGTCAGTCCCGTGCTTTCCATGGAGCCTGTGCTCCAGATTCAACAACCGGGTTCGCGCCGCCGAGCATATTGCCACGGCCAAAGGTTTGGCCGACGAGGTCCTTCTCCGTAAACGGAGTCAGATTAGCAATTGCTGCGAGGTCGCCCTTATTCGGCGACGTGCGTGCTTTTGTCTGCAAATTAATCACCTCCTTCCAAATTTCCTAGAGTAGTATACACAATTTTTGCTTGAGTGGAATAGT
>JAYTMA010000138.1:0-2002 GCA_043728975.1 bacterium | reverse complement strand
CAACTTTTATCCTTGAGGATATACACCAAGAACTAGTTGATCTGCCGAAATATATGGAAGAGAGGAGAGGACTGTCCCAAAATGTATTGACCTATTACCAACAGTAACCTCAATATGATTGACTTTTTATGTAAAACGTGCTAATATATTAATCAGTTGTTCCCCCCCCAACCCGCTCATACAAGGAGAAAAAATGAGCTTCAACACCGAAACCGCCCTCGCCTTCGCGCCGGGCATTATTTTCAACGAACTCGATGGAGGAGGAATGATCATCGACCGTAACACCGGCGAGTATGTCGAAGCCAGCCAGATACTCAAAGATCCCCTTCACCTCTCGCAACTGAATTGCCTGGACGAAGGCCACCTCGGTTGTCTGAAGCTCGGCTTCTGCGATGATGCATCAACCCACGACGACGCCGACGAGCTGGATGACGATGACGAACCTAGCGACAACATCCCCATCACTCGCTTCATGAGCGAGCAAGAAGAGCTCACCGCTCTGATTGCCGATCACGAGGCGGACATGGCCGCCAGATACACGACCTGCACCAAAGGCCGGCATCCTGTCTTCGGTGTCGACAAGACCGACGGCGGCCGTCGCTACAAGCTCTTGCACCGCGGTCGCAATACCGCCTACAAGAACAAGCGCCGTCTGCAGACCGCCTGGTAGCTCAATCTGAGCTACCCACACACCCCCGCTTCGGCGAGGGTGTTGTTTATTAGGATTTAAAACGAAACCTTTCTTTCTCCCCTTCAAAATAACTTTCAGCAGATCCATCAACGACTAATCTTTCCCAAACTCTTTTTGCCGCATCGTCAATTAAAGTGTCGGAATTTAAGGTATGGCCATACTCACTCAAAGCATAAGCATTTGCTTGTTTCAGCCAATCCCTCCTTTAAATATCCGTCCAGGGTACGTGTGAAGCCAACAAAAGGCTTATCTTTAAAATAATCTCTTATATCTGTCAGGTTTAACCTCATCTCCAAATATCCTGTCATTTCTTCACCACTTAGATCCACAAAATAAGTTAGACGTTCAGTTTCTTCATTACTACCATATTGTTTGTCTTGTTGTGCAACAAATGTAACGTCACCATTTTCATGAGCAAAAGAAAGTATTCTGGAAAAATTACCCTGACTATAATTTTCTGGGGTTATAAATTTTGATGATTGTCCCTCAAAATGTTTTCTAACTATGTCAGGTAAATCAGCATACGATACCTGAGACAATTCAGCCTTATATAAACTTTTAAACTTTTCCTCTAGTGACAAATCATTTACACTTTCAAAACTTTTCATTAATTAAGTATACCAAATCTAGGACTCGAACAAATTTTTATTGAAAAACATGTTTAAAATGACATGATAGCGGACAAATAAATTGGGGCCAACCACCTCATTCCGCAAAAAACTGTAAAAGAACCCACTATGAAAAGAGGGAATTTAAATCAAGACCGGAGCAGTGGATGTGTTGGTTCGTAATGTTTAGGGTCATGCAGATATCTTAAAAATATTTCTGGTATTTTCTGCACTTGATGTCCACTTACACATATAAAATCAACTGCCCCAAGATCTCTCGCTTTAATTACTTTTGTCTCTTCAAAGAAAGCGGTTAATATCATGACTGGAATTTGCGCTGTCCTTTTATCTGCTTTTAATAGAGACAATAAATCAAAACCGGCAAAAGGTTGTTGGGTAAAATCCTCATCAATCATCAGATCCATGGAAATTATATCTGGTGAAAACTGACACACAGCCTCTATAAAAGAGTCATCTACTTTTCCTATAATCGAGACCTCAAACCCGGTATCTTCAAAGATTTTTCGGTAAAGCGCGTGATTTGCTTCGAAATCCTCAACTATGAGAATTTTCGGGACTTTTTTATGGCGACCAAACATATAATTACTGGCGTAGGCACATACCACCTCCAATTACTGTTTCAACATATTCTGTATCAGTCTATAAAACAGTTTACCGCGTGATTTGGAAGTCCTTCGATTGA
>JAYTMA010000137.1:0-1323 GCA_043728975.1 bacterium | reverse complement strand
ACCTATTAGTCTATGCAAACGAAGTACAGCATCTCGGTCAGGTACTCCCGTACCACGTCTGGGTGTCTGATGTGACGTATGTCTGGATTGGTGATAAGTGGGCTTATCTGGCTCTCATTATGGATCAAGGAAGTCGACGGATTGTGGGTTGGCATTTGAGTACCTCTATGCACCGGAGTCTCTGCATAGAAGCACTTGAGAAGGCACTCACACACCATACAGCACCGGCGTATCACCACAGTGACCGCGGAGTGCAGTATTGCAGCCACGACTATATAAACATCCTAAAAAAGCACCAGATCATTCCCTCAATGGCAGCCGTGGGCATGTCGGTTAATAACCCCTATGCAGAGAGTCTGAATCGATCAATCAAGGTAGAGTAAGTCTACCTGCATGCCTATGAATCATTTGCCGAAGCTAAAAGTTTTATCAAAAGGTACATTGAAGTGTATAATACCAAACGGCTGCATTCTTCGCTGGGGTACATTCCGGGGGTGGAGTATGAAGCCAATTATCAATTAATGTATCTCTCAAAAGTTGATAGGTTGGTTGTCTCAAAATAGGGGGTTGGACCAGTAAGCTTTCTTCTAATCAGAAAAAAGGCTTCCGCAATAACTCCTCAGTAAAAAAGAAAACCGCACTCATGAAGAATAGTTTACATTATAAGGCGTAATGATTCCAATCTTTTATTCATAAAAGTTGAATTAGGTGCAATTCGAACAAAACAGAAATGGGGTCAGACCCCACTAGTGTCCATGTCCCATTTTATCGGTCACAAAGGATAGTAAAATAATTTCTTGTAACATTTTTTTCATTGATAGTTATAGCTGACAGTGTATCACGCTTAGCAAGCTTCATTGTATTGCCTTACCCTGTTAAGGATGTGTTACATCCTTATTTGTCCAAGCCTATAAACAATAAAACAAAAAGTTGAGATGACATTCACGAGGATGAAGCTGGCGATAAACACGAGATACCATTTGTGGGTAATCTCTGTTTGAATAAAAGGTAGAACTTTCTTTAAGGTAAAAAGTCCAAAGATGACAACGATAAAACTTATGGTGAGATGTATGGTTATACTGCTGACACAAAAATAGTATAGTTTATCTACCCATACAGGAATAGTAATCACTGTTTCAAATTGTGGTTCGTCTGGAAATGGTGATAAAGAAAGCGCGGAAGCGGAAGGGTAGAAGAATGCTGTACTATTAAAATAGATAGCGGTAATGAATCTCCCCGCCCTTACGGGACGGGGTATCTATTCGGCCTATGGCCTTTTAGTTAAGCAACTTCGTTGCTTAACCTCTATCGCAAAGCGATAGA
>JAYTMA010000136.1:0-1003 GCA_043728975.1 bacterium | reverse complement strand
CCTCCAGCTACCCCTCAAGTAGGACACTCACCTCATAATAATACTCCCTCGGACTCCGAAACCCAATACACTCTCGCGGTCGGTCATTAATGAAGGTATGGATCTCTTCTATTTCTTCATCAGTCACCGAAGCAATATCTCTTCGCTTTGGCACAAAACACCTAACCCAACGATTAGTATTTTCAACCAACCCCTTCTCCCATGAATGATACGGGTGGCAGAAATAGATTGGAGCTTGTATGATAGCTTCTAGTTCCATCCAGTTTTGGAACGCAATATCGTTATCGGTGGTGATGCTTTTGACGGAGATCCCACTAAATAATCCAGTGAACGCTGCACTAATCGTGTGGCGTTTTCTGTTTGGCAATACTCTGATACGGGTGTATTTGGTATACCTATCAACTGCCAAGAGGAACACCACTGTGCTTTGTTTTGAAACAATAAAGTCAATTTCATAGTGACCAATTACTCCTGTGGTATCTGGTCTTAGATCAATTGATTTCCGACCATCTTGAGCTGGTTTATGAGTCTTTCGTTTGGGTCCACCTCGCTTCTTATTCCACTGCCAGAAGAGATATCTCTCGAGTCCTCTTGATTCCACAAACTTATAAATGGCTTTAGCTGAGCAGGTGATGTCTAGTTCTGTTCTTAGATGGCCACCAATCTGTTTGGGTGACCATTTCTGAGCTAGTTTTGATTCAACAAACTGTATTAAGAAACTATCCATCGCTACTTTCAAACACTGAGTCTTCGCTCGCCAGCGACGCTGGTGCACTTTAAGTTGCGCTTTCTTGGCATCATAGATGCCTTTCACCATATTCTTTTGTATCTCACGACTGATGGTGTTCGGACTACGTCCAAGATAGTTTGCTATATTTCTAATGAGACTACCACCAGTCCATAACTTCTCAATCACAAATCTCTCTTCGAAGCTTAAATGTTTGTATTTATTCATGACAACAATTGTATTTAATTGGTGTCCTACTTCAAAGGTGGCTAGAGG
>JAYTMA010000135.1:0-18319 GCA_043728975.1 bacterium | reverse complement strand
GGGCTAGCCCGAGGTCTCTCCTAGGGTTTTTGCTCCTCGGGTTTTTTGGGGTACAGAAAAAACCCCGCCGAAATTAATCGGGGGGCTTTTTCTTATGCTTCTAGCTTAGACTTACGTCCTTCGCTGAAACTAAAGTTAAGGTTAGTTAACTAGAGTTACAACGTCGGTTCGGTAGTCAGTTGCTGGAAGAGCCAACCAAGATTGGTTAACAGCTACGGCTGTCTCACCAAAGATGAGCATACCAAACTGTACACGAGCAGCAGTTCCTGCTGTAGCGGCATCGAATGTTACTGTAAGAGTAACAGTCTCTGTCTCACCCTCGTTGATCTTGAATGATCCACTTTCAATGTCAGCTGAAGAATCAAACACTGCAGTTGCAGTACCTGAAGCGACAGCGCCAGCTCCGTTAACTACTGTGTAGTTAACTGAAGTTGCAACGTTAGTTGAGAGGAATACGTCTTGCTCGAAAGCAGTTACATCAAGAACAATCTTGTATGTAGCGTAATCATCATTAGCTGAATCACCATTTGTTACAACTGAAGACTTTGAATTTAGTGTTACGTTAACACCCTTTGTTCGAAGTGTGTGAGCGTCACCAATTGCAGAGCCTGACAATTGATTTGGTGTTGTTGCTTGTAGAGTATCAGCACCTTCAGCATCAATCAGATCAACTTGTGCTGATGTGATCTTTCCTTCTACAGTCATACCTTCAAATACAGCTTGTGCAGTTGGAAGTGAAGCGAAGCGAAGTCGTAGTTCTGCGGTAACTCGTTCACCAGCATTAATCACTACGTCACCATCAACATCAAATTTAAGTTCTGTTACGAGACCATTAACTGAAGTGGAAGCTGATCCAACTAGCTTGTCGATAGTTGTACCATCGATAACTAGTTCGTAATCATCTACACGGTTAGCAAAAGTTGAAGTACTGAGGGTAACTGTAACTGGCACCTCATTAAGAGTGATGTCGTTTACTGAATCCTTAGTATCTAGATCAAACGCAAATACTGTATACCAGTCTGACTTTTTGTTAGTTTCTAGCTTTAGTGTAGTTGCATCAGGGTCTGATGAAGCGGCCTTGACGATGATTTCATCATCTGCACCGGCCTCAACAACTGTGACTGATACGGTCTCTGTACCAATATCATCTGTTGAAATATCTGTCTCAGCAACGCCATCGGCGTCAAAGTAACGAACACTTGGTACTGAAAGTACTACTGCGCCTAGATCAGGTGAATCGATTCCTGACTTTAGTGTAGCGGCGATAACAATATCAAGATCCTCATCTTCCATACCGACAACATCTAGACCAGTCATACGAAGGGTCATCTTGTCATTTTGGTAATCTGATTTACTTGAAGCATCCTTCTCAGCGACCTTATCACCATCTACCCATAGAGACACTGTCTCAAAAAGGTCCCATGGATCAGTTCCGGCTGGAGTTGGATTAAGCTTTACATCAAGACGTGATACTGAAGCATCTCCGTCAGCAAAAGTTAATTTGAGTTCAGCAAGAGCTACGTCTTCTGCACCTTCTTCAACTTCATCATCAGAAGCTGAATCAAGTACAGCGTCCTCGAGAGTTGCCTCACCTGATAGTTCACCCATATCCTCATCCTCATCTACTGGTGTAGTTGGATTGGTAGGATTTGATGGTTTTGAATCAGTAACACAAAGTGCGTTAGCCTTTGCTCGTGAAGAAGCACCGAAGTAGCCAGTTGCATTCATTAGGCCATTTGGTGTAAGAACTTCAGCACGATACTTGACTTGGAACTTAGTTACAGCGGCTGCTGTAGCTGGACCAAAGGTTTGTGTTTCCATTCCCATTGAACCGGCTCCAGTAGCTCCTACTCGGGTGTCAGCGTCTGAGTTAAGAAACTGTTGTAGTTTCATAACATCAGCACCAGTTGCACCAGTCTTTAGATCACGTGTCCATGTGTATGGGCAGAATGAAGCTCCACTGGTTGATCCTGCTCCTGAACTTGTACCAACTTGTGATTGCAATGAAGCAATTTGCGCAAGTAGAGTGTTGATCATCGTTTGCAAGTCCTCAGTAGATTGTGCCTGTGCAACAGGAGCAATCATCGTAAGGATCATTGCAGCTGCAACGAAAGCTACAGAAGCCTTTGCTGCAAAATCTTTGGCAATAGTCATAATTTTTATAAGTTTGTTTGCGTATTGTTATTACGCTTGCTTACTTGCGTAAGCGGATTAAATTTGATAACGGCTGATAATATGAATTAATTCATATTCATAAAGTGGCTTATCACACCACCTTACGAAATATCACTAACTCTACATCTCGCGACGTAGAGATTAGCTATAAGAGAGGACTGCTTGTCTGAGTGACTTACCAAGACAGGAAAAAGTGAAGCGGGAGTTTATGTTTCTCGTATACATATATATATGTATATAAGCCGACATAAAGCGGGGCTTAAGTATGAAAGTAGTTTTGTTTCCGGACTACCCACGTTGCAAAGCAACGTGTTTGTAAAAGAACATAACAACGCTTATGGCTCTCTTCTTTGTAAAGCTGGCGGTTTAATTCGTGTCTAAACGAAAGCACAGACCGGCTTTAGAAAAAAGCGCATAGGCGCATCAACAGGAATTATAGCAGAAGACTGACAAACTCCAACCGCATTTACTCAAGCTAGATGTGGATTGCTGACCCCAGAGTGTGATACGAAACTAACTTAGCTTGGTAACACTTGAGGTCGGCGACAACTTAACTTAAAGAATACGGACAGATTTCTGGTGTCACATTACGTGAAAACAGAGCAAACGTCAATAAAAACAACACTATCTTCCTAGCTATGATGACGCCCTGAGTTGCGACTTCTTACAACGGTATTGGCACTAAAACATGAAAAAAGGGGTGGGGCAAGAGGGGAAATCATATAGATATATTGAGGACACTCCTAGAGGAAAGACCGTAGCACTCACAAAGGAAGGACCGTAGCACTCACAAAGGAAATACCTCGTTTTCCGCTTCGCTTCAACCGAGGAATTACCTTTGTTTCGTCTTTTGGAATATCTGGGGTTCTACGTTAGTAGGAATGTGCACGGGACTCACCGAGGAAACACCTCGTTTTCCGCTTCGCTCCAACCGAGGAATTACCTCGGTGAGTGTCCTTTATTAGTAATGGACAGTATTTGAACTACTTTGCAATTGAGTATTTAGACCAACGTCTTTCTCCTTGTCTTACTACTTGTCCTTTTTCTATGAGACTATTTAGCTCACGCTGAATTGTCTTTTCGCTTACATCGGTAATTACTTCTGCAATGTCTTTTATTGTCGCTTCAGGCTTGGCTTCAAGGACTGTCTTTATGCGGGCGGCTCTATCTACGAGTTGACTATAGACCATGTGAGCGTCTGAGCTAATGTCCCCTTTTGGGATATTTACTCGCGAGGCTCTTGGAGCTGACTTCTCCCGGTAGAGGCGACTGTAACGTGCCGGTTCGCTCGGGGAGGCGATGAGTGAGTTGTACTCACGAACAGACTGCGGAAGCTGGGTAGCAAAGTGGTTGCGGAGGTAGCGTTGGACCAGATCGACTTCAGTCAGAAGCAAAACTAGTACCTCGTCATTAAGTACCCGAGCGGCGTTGGCGATCCGGAACGCTCCCTCAAGAGCGACCAGAGCTTGCTGAAAAGTAAATATTTTTTCGCGGGCCTCATATTCGTATAAGGACAAAGAAGCGAGAGAGGCTTCGTGTACCTGCATGGCTTTTTCACTCATGACCTTGATATGAAAATCTGTCTGTTCGTTTCGCTCGATATAAGACAAAATATAAAAAACAACCGACACAGTTCTTTCTGTCTTTTTAAAAACATTACTATAGTACTCATTATTAGCTGAGAGTCTTTTGACTGCAAACGGGTTGTCTTTATCCATATCTGTCTTTGATAGTCTTTTATATAGCTTGAGTGTCTCTTATAAATCTGTCTCTTTGAGTTAAAGGTCTATGTACTACTATAAGGACATTTGGCTTAATTTGCAAGGTACTTTAGTTGTCTTTGATAGTGGCAACGCCCTAATTTGATGACCTTTGTATCCATATATAAACCATCACCCCTGGTCTGGTTTTTCTATATCCACCGCGAATTGAAGCCTGGGTTATCTTTTTGGCGGAACTTTATTTTCCCCAGTCTTTTTCTCTTTAACTTCATGGTATTATGGGCAGAATCACTTAAAACATACTGAATACTTACCTATGGCACGCAAGAAAAAACCAGTCGAGGCAAAAGAACGAGCGCCGATATTTGACGACCTTTCACCCCAGGCCAAGCAGGCTATCGGAGCGGTCGTGGTCGGGGTGCTTGGTATATTCTTTTTATTCTCGCTTTTGGGCTACGCTGGCAGGGCTGGCGACTACACCAATATCGCTCTGACTTGGCTCTTTGGGACCGGAGCCTGGCTTGCTCCCGTAGCGAGCGCCTTTTACGTCTTTGTCTTGATGAACCCGAGAGAAGATGAACGGGTCAGCACTTCTAAAGTGATCGGCATCTCGCTTTTCTTTATTTCTATTTTAGCGCTCTTGGAGCTTTACCAAGCTGACCTCGGCGGTATAGCCGGGCTCTCGCTCACCTACCCACTTACCTTCCTGGTGGGGAATATGGTAACCGGAGTACTACTAGTAGGCTTTTTGCTCATTGGTACTTTCCTCATTTTTAATACTGGTCTGTCGTTACCGCGTTTTAGGAAAAATACAGCCGATGAAGATCTGGCCCCAGAAGAAGATGACCTGGGACTAGCGGACCTCAACCTACCAGAACTTAATGAGCCCGAACAACCCGCCCCAGCGACTAACGAAAAGAGCGCTAGTGCGGAGGTGAAGCGAGGCCTAGAGCTAGTAGCCAATAAAGTAGCCGAGGCTATCGATGCCAACAAAAATCTGGGCGATATTGTCGTCAAGAACTTTAGTGGTTTATACATCCCCCCTTCGCTCTCACTTTTGAATAAAGACAAAGGGAAGGCAGTGGCTGGGGATGTAAAAGCGAATTCACTCATTATTAAACGGACTCTTAAGGAATTCGGGATTAATGTCGAGATGGACGCGGTTGAAAGTGGACCAGCTATTACCCGCTACTCACTAAAGCCGGCTCAAGGTGTCCGTATCTCTCGTATCGTTGCTCTACAGCAAGAACTACAACTGGCTCTCAAGGCGAGCTCCATCCGTATCGAAGCACCGATACCAGGGAAGTCACTCGTGGGCATTGAAGTACCAAACGCTGTGCGCTCCACTGTCGGCCTAGCCTCTATCCTAAAAAGTCCGGAGTACACTGACTCGCCGCGCCCACTTCTCATAGCGCTTGGTAAGGACGTCGCTGGTGGCGTACACTTTGCCAACATCGCCAAGATGCCACACGCTCTCATCGCTGGTACAACAGGTTCGGGTAAATCGGTTACTATTCACAATATTATTGTGTCTCTACTTTTCAGAAATTCACCCGAACAACTACGCTTCATATTGGTTGACCCTAAGCGAGTAGAACTTACTCTCTATAACGGTATTCCACACCTACTAACACCAGTCATAACCGAACCAAAGAAAGCTATCCGTTCACTAGCCTGGGCCGTTAAGGAAATGGCGAGACGATATGACATCCTCCAAACCGAAGGTATCCAAGGCTTAGAGCTTTATCATAGTAATGTTTACCATCCAGCGAAGAAGGCCTGGGAAGAAAGAGGTAGTCTCGAGGAAGAGAAAAGTAGCCTGCCTGAACCACTACCCTATATTGTCATCATCCTCGATGAGCTTAATGACCTAATGCAAGCTTACCCCCGTGAACTAGAAGCCTTAATTGTTCGGCTGGCGCAGATGAGTCGAGCGGTCGGTATTCATCTCCTTTTGGCTACCCAGAGACCATCGGTAAACGTTATTACTGGTACTATCAAAGCCAACATTCCGACCCGTATCGCTCTTAACGTCGCCTCCCAAATCGATTCTCGGACGATTATCGACCAAATGGGAGCGGAAAAACTACTCGGCCAAGGCGATATGCTGTTTTCTTCTGAGGGTTCAAGACTGATCCGTATTCAGTCAGCCTATATCTCTGGTGAAGAAATTAAAAAAGTGGTGGCCTATCTGAAGGATCAATCTGACCATACGCTAGATACTATCGACTTAGACGAACAAAAAGATGGTGTCGGTAATGCTAATTCTTTCATGGCCTCACTTAGTGGCGATGATATGGACGCGGAAGATGATCTATTTGATGACGCGAAGTACGCCGTAATGGAAGCCGGTAAAGCTTCGACCTCATACCTTCAGCGCAAACTACGGATTGGATACTCTAGAGCAGCACGTTTGATGGACCTCCTAGAGGAACAAGGAATTATCGGACCAGCTGATGGAGCTAGGCCACGAGAGATATTAGTAGGTAAAGACGGCGGTAACGAGGATGATAACGGGGGTAATCAAATAGAACGTACTGGTTAGTTCGCTATGATCCCAAACACCTCTTTACCTCGATTTGAATTTCGTTCGATTTTGATTTTTGTTGGTTCGATTGCGCTCTTAGTTGTGGTTGGTGCTTATGTTCTCTTCCAGGCAAGGTTTCTTATCGCGGGACCACAAATATTCCTAGTTAATGGGCCTCCGATTCACAATAATACGCGCGTAATAAAGCTTACTGGTACAGCCTACAACATTACTCATCTCTGGCTCAATGATCGACCAATATATACTGACGAAGCCGGACATTTTACAGAGGCACTAGTTCTCGAAAACGGGTATACTGTAGCTACCCTGCGAGCAAAAGACAGGTATGGCCGAGAGACACGAGTAGAAAGAGCATTTGTGTACACTCCAGCCTCATTTACTAAAAACTAACAAATATCTATGGTAAAGAAAAAAGTAGCTAAAGAAGCTAAAACTTTGGGTGAAGCCAATGACAAAAAAGGTGGCGGTATTTCTAGTATTGCCGAAACCCTACGAGCCATCAAAACCAAATTTGGGGACGATTCAATCATGACCCTTAATGAGAGCAAGAGAGTGGATGTGGATGCTATTCCCTCTGGCTCTATCGGATTAGACGATGCGCTTGGTATCGGTGGCTACCCGCGTGGTCGTATATTGGAAATATTTGGACCAGAATCATCCGGCAAGACCACCCTTGCTCTCCATGCGGTCGCTGAAGCCCAAAAACTAGGTGGTATTTGTGCTTTTATCGATGCCGAACATGCGATGGATCCAGAGTACGCTCGTAACATCGGTGTAAAGCTTGATGAGCTACTGATTTCTCAACCAGATAATGGTGAACAGGCGTTGGAAATTGTTGAGTCTTTGGTCCGGTCGGGAAAAATCGATATTATTGTTATCGACTCGGTGGCGGCCCTTACTCCGCGTGATGAAATAGAAGGTGAAATGGGCGCGCACCACGTCGGCAAGCAAGCTCGGCTCATGAGTCAGGCTTTACGTAAGCTAACCGGTATTGTCGCCAAGAGTAAGACGGTGGTTATCTTTATCAATCAGATCCGTATGCAGGTCGGAGTGATGTTTGGTAACCCAGAAACTACTCCCGGTGGTAAGGCGCTTAAGTTTTATACTTCGGTCCGTCTCGATATCCGCCGTATCGCTCAGATAAAGAAGGGTGAAGAAGTGGTCGGTGGCCGACACCGCGTAAAGGTGGTAAAGAACAAAGTCGCTTCCCCTTTCCGGACCACCGAGTTTGATCTTATCTACGGCGAAGGTATTAGTACTCAAGGTGAACTACTGGCGCTTGGTGAGAAATACAAGTTCGTTCGTAAGTCTGGGGCTTCGTATACTTTCCTACCACCTGGCGGGGATGAGAGTACTGAAGTGAAGCTCGGGCGCGGTTATGACGCAGCGCGCACTTACCTACGGGAAAACCCGAAAACAGAAACGGAACTCCTCGGATATATCCGTAAAGCCATGAAGGACGAAGCCGCCGGAAATAGTGCCCGACATAGTGGTGTAGAAAGTAGTAGCGGTCAGGAAGCAGCCGAGGAAGCGCAGCCAGAATAAAGTGAAGGGCTGACGGGTGAATTTGAAATGGCCTCCGGAAAGCTTTGCTTTCCGGAGGCCATTTCCCTATCCGCTGAATTAAACATGTTGCATCCCGTGTCCGTCCGTCATAGTCGATCGTAGATTAATCCGGAAAGATAATAAGGAGAAAATTACTACTCCTAGCATAATTAGTTGTAGAATTTCGCCACTTTTTATTGACTGCAGCACTGCTTGCCAAACATACTCTGGCACAGCCCCTACCTCAACTGCCAGTATATTGGATAAGACACTGGGTACGGAAACTAATTTAACAAAAAGTACGGCACTAAAACCCAGGGCAAAACCTCGGACTGTCGCCCGACTGACCAAAACACTTAGGCCATAGCTGTACCAAACCCGGCGCATAATGCGTCTTTGGAGACTATTTTGTGGTAATAAAAAGTTTTTCATAAGTATTGTATTGACTATAACTACTCAATCTGGCTTCTGGTTACAATAAAGCCTCGACTTCCCCTTCCTTACTCTCCTGTCTAAAAGCAGCTTTAGCTCGGTGGATGCGGGCCTTGATAGTGCCGACATTTTCGTCAGTGGCTTTAGCAATATCCTCATGAGACCAACGCTCTAAGTAATGTAACCGAAGCACGCTGGAGAAATGTCCCGGTAACCTTGCCAAGACACGCTCGATGGCGTCACGTTTCTCTTCAAAGCCATTATGTAGAGCCCGCTCACCAACTAATTGCTCGAACTCAGGGTCAAAGACGATAAACCGCTGTCCCTCCTTGACTAGCTTTTGGTAACGCGTAAAAGCGGTGTTAAGGAGGATCCGATAAGCCCACGATGAGAACTGGGCCCCACTTTGGGGTACAAAGGAGTCAGCGTGAATGTAGATTTTGGTGAAAGCATCTAAAACCACCTCTTCACAATCACGAGAGTCCCGTAAAATCGTCTTAACTTTACGTAAAAATGGGGCTTCGTAGCGCCCGACGAGAAAAGAAAAGAGCCATGGTTCATTGGTGGATCGCCTCAGTAATTCTTCATCAGTGTAGGCGATGTAATCATCAGATGTTGCAAGTTTTTCCATGGATATTTATATAATAGCATTGAATTTTCATAAATTTGGCTATACTTACTTTGCTTTTAATGTCTGGGTTTGGTATAACTGGGGGCGTATTATTCATTAACGGACCTTGTAGTAACGCTATGAGTTGGTGGCCCAGCCCTTAGCCCTTACCAGGGCAAAGTGCTGGGCCTAGCAGCGCGCTACAGTTGACCGCTCCCTTTAGGGTCGCGTCTCAACTAAGCGCCTGCATAAGTAAAGTATAGTCGTACTTCGTACTCCTTATTTCTACTTAAATTCGTAGTAGTCACTATGCTCGTCTACTCATTTAAAATGGCAGTCCTCTCATATAACGAAATAACTCCGAAAAAAGTCATCCTCTTTAATGATGAGCCTTATATTGTGCTTTCTTACCACGTGTTTCGTAAACAACAGCGTAAACCAGTAAACATTACTAAGCTAAAAAACCTTAAGTCTGGTCGGGTGATAGAAAACACTTTTCACGTCAACGAAGTAGCTGAGGAAGCAGATCTCGAAAACAAAAACATTATCTTTATCTACCGTAAAGGTTCTGAGTATTGGTTCCATGTTACTGGTCAGCCCGGTGAGCGCTTTGCCCTGAGTGAAGACTTGATTGGTGATCAGGGTAAGTTTATCAAGGAGCGTTCTGAACTTAAGGCTTTGCTTTTTAATGAAGAAGTTATTGGCGTGACGGTACCAGTTAAAATTGAACTAAAGGTCACCGAGACAGTAGACGCGGTTAAGGGCAACACTTCCTCTGGTGCACTCAAGGAAGCAATCTTGGAAACCGGTGCCAAAGTAATGGTGCCAATGTTTATCAACCAAGGTGACGTCATTGCTATCAATACCGAAAGTGGTGACTACTCAGAACGAGTCGAGAAGGCGTAAATAAAAAACTATATACGAAGAAAACCGTACAGGTGTTTTACCTGTACGGTTTTCGGTGGTTAGATCAAAGGGTCTGCGGCTTTTTTCCTTGAGGTCTCTTATGTTAGCCCCCCTTTCGTGCTCGCCGACGCCAGATGGCGACCAGACCACCTATCGAAAGGATACCGGGAATCAAGACGGCGCCGATCACCGCGCCCCACACGATGAGTTGAGCCAACTTCGCCAGCTGCTCGGGGTTACTGTAGCCCATATAGATGAGGACAGAAGTGCCCAGCACAGTCAGGCACAGCACAAAGTATCTGGCACTGATTTCTTCCTTGTCAGAAATGTCGATCATTAGAACTCTCCATTCTCCATGTTGAAGGACCAGTAAACTATTTTATATTATAGGACATTTTTGTCCACAAATCAAGGGCGGTGGGGACTTTGTCCCCACCGCCCTTGATTTATACTTCACTCTAACATCCTAGTGCTGGATGTATGGCATCAGAGCCATGAAGCGAGCGCGCTTGATTGAACGAGCGAAGTCTCGCTGGGCCTTAGCTGAAAAGCCAGTTCGCTTTCGACTCATCATACGAGCGTGTGGGTTGATATGAGCAGCTAGGCGAGTGATATCTTTGTAGTCGATATGTTCTAGCGCGGCTTTCTTATGTAGGTTGTGTTGTTCCATGTTGGTATTTTAACTATTAATGTGGCAGTGATTTCAAAATTTATTTTCAAGTGGCTTTTTCGCAGATATTTTAAGAATTCCATGTTCGTTTTATACGAGGCCCGCAAGAGACTTTTAAGCGATTTGGAACGAGTTTTTCTAGAAGGAATTTTTGCTTCAGTTACGAGGAGCGTAAGGAAAATAAGTTGAGTCGTATTAGACGTACGGCGAAACTTATTTTACCGCAACGCGACAAAGTAAATGGGGCAAAAATCTTTTAGAAGGGGATGTCCTCGGGGTTAATCTCTTCTTCCGGATAATCCGGTAGCGCCGAATCACGACTATCGGCTCCACTACTTCCCTTACTGACTGCTCCCTCTGCTTGTTGCGCTCCACCACTAGTACTACTACCTCCCTTTGGTCCAAATTGGACTCGATCAGCAATGATTTCGGTACGATACTGCTTTATATCATCTTTCTCCCAACTGCGGGTCTGCAATCGTCCTTCGACATAGGTAGCACTACCCTTGGTCAGGTACTTGGCGCAATTCTCAGCCTGCTTACCAAAGACAGCGACGTTGTGATAATCCACCGACTCTTGACGCTTACCGTCGCGGTCGTTGTAGACACGATTTGTGGCAAGTGAAAATGAACAGACTTGCATCCCACTCGGTAGAGCCTTCATTTCTGGGTCGCGAGTAAGGTTTCCGTAGATCATTGCTTTGTTGAGGTACATAGGTATTTGTGGTTACTTAAATAGAACTCAATTATACCTTCTCCTTGGTCTCTTCGCTATCTGTTTCCGCCATAGCATCGGCCACTACTACCACTGCTTCATCTTGAGCTACTTCTTCAATTTCCTCTGCTACTTCCTGTGCCACTTCCTCTTCGGCTACGATTTCCTCATCAGCGATGGTATAAACCTTTTTGTTTACAATTGAATCGTGGAAACGAAATTCGTGTTCCTCTTCAACTCGAGTGAGTTTGATGAGTAGATAGCGAAGTAATTCCTTTACTCCATCCATCTCTTCAGTCAAATGTGCGAGTGATTGTGCATCCAACTGGAAACGTACCCAACCGAAGTAAGCGCTACTAAACTTACGATTCTTACCTTCAAGATATTTTACAATCTCGTAAGCTAGATCAAAGCGTTGTGGTACTTCTTCTAGAGCGATCACACCTCCAGCCTTAGTAATGTGAGCTTTGAGGGCATCAAAGACTCCTTGTACTTCCCCTTCAGCAATCGTCGGAAGAATGTGGAAAGCGAACTCGTAACTTTGGAGCTCTAGCTCCAAATCTTGAGTCACTTCGACTGCTGGCATTTGTGTTTCTGACATGTGTACAGAACTTAACTTAATAACGGGATAACCCTACCATGAAAATACGACCTATTCAAGAGACTAGGACATGTTAGAATAGTCTTGTGAACAATTCCCCATCTACCCAAACTATAATCCTGCGCGCCGTTACTATTATAGCTATAATTGGCCTCTGTATTATTGTGACTTATCTTTACCAGCAGAACCAAGCCCGGCAAGAAAAAATAACCATGCTTTTAGCGGAGCGTGATTATTTTCTTTTGGAAAACGCTTCTACCACCCGAATTTTAAATGAAGAAAGAGAGTTGGCTAGTTCGACTATTGCCGACCTGGCTGGTCGTCTTTCTCTTACTAGTGAGGAACTTGATGATATCGAACGCGACTATAGGCGGGAGAAGAATAAGAATGATGATTTTGAAGATCAAATCAAAGAAATTGCCGGTACCGTCGGAGTACTAGATAAACTTTCTAAAACTGACGAAGAGCTTCTCCAAAAATACTCCCGTACCTACTTTCTAAATGAGAACTTTATACCACTCAAGCTCTCATTAATTGCTAAAAAGTATCGTTTAAATCCTGAAAAAGATGCTTACTTCCATGGCGATGCTATCGATTTTTTAGAGGAGATGCTCGCTGAGGCCAAAGATGCCGGTTATGATATCAAAGTCCTTTCGGCTTTTCGTTCTTTTGATGAGCAAGTGGAAGTAAAGAGTCAACACACCCTAGTCTATGGTAGTGGTGCCAACGCCTTCTCGGCTGATCAGGGCTACTCCGAACATCAACTCGGTACGACAGTAGACATTGCCGATACATTAACCGGTGGCACTTACGCTAGTTTTGCCACTACCGAGGCCTACGCCTGGCTCCAAAAGAACGCTTACAAATATGGCTTCATTCTCTCCTACCCAGAAGGTAACCAGTTTTATATTTTTGAACCATGGCACTGGCGCTTTGTAGGACGCGACTTAGCCAAAGACTTGTATAACGGTGACAAGACTTTTTATGACCTTGACCAACGTGAACTAGATGCTTATTTGGTTAAGATATTTGATTAAATATTGATTTCGTGCTCTAATATAGTTTGTTAACAACTTCCCTGGAGGGTATATGTCTATAGAAGTTCTTTTGGCGCTCTTGCTCTGGGTCGCCAGCTTTATCTCGGGCCGGCTGCAAGTCAGTGGCCAGGAAAAACGGCAGGAGTGTGGCGAGGCTCTGATGTTCTTCGTTATAACTTTGTTCACTGCAATATTTCTGCCCATTTTTGGGTTAAAGTTGTGGTGGGTAGGCGTGGCCTCATTCGTCCTTTTTGTAGTTGGTATTACAGGAAAGAACAGCCTCAAACTGCCATTGCGCCACAAAGCTCGCCCCTGGTTTTGGAATTGGTTTGGGGAATGGAAACTCCCACGCCAGAACAAACCAGACGAACATCAACCACATACTTCACCTACCAAGGAGAGATGAACATGATGATAGCGCCGCGCCCCACCCGGGTATGGCGCTTTCTGTTACCCTTTTACGAGATTATTTATTGGGCCGGCTCGTTGCTGTTAGTCTCATCTTCTGGTTGCGGAAGTGGCCTGCGAGCAACAAAGACAAATAGCACAATAATTACTAAGAGCGTAATCCCCATCCCTAACCAAGGCAACCAAGGGTGTTGTTCAGTCAGTCGACTCTCGGCCTTATCGCACTCATCACCAATGCCATCGCCATCGGTATCGTACTGATCGTAATTTGGGATAGTGGGACAGTTATCGATTGGGTTAACTATGTTGTCATTATCAAAGTCAGCACAGACGTCACCCTGATTTCCATCGCGACTACTAATCTGGTCTGGATTATATTCAGACGGACAATTGTCTAGCATGTCCGGTACTTGGTCATTGTCTTGATCGGATTCTTTGAACAAGAAATTTGATTCAACTTCACTTGCATACTGTGGACGAACGGCTTCGCTACCATAGAGAATACCACTATCTCGCAGTAAGACACTAGGGAAAGTTTCTGGATATAAATAAACGGCATAACTTTGCGCTGGTTGGGCCAAAAAAGTTACGGCGCTGACAACACTAGAAGTTATTTCGGGGCCAAAGCTTAGACCAGAGAGACGTACTGGCTCATCATAAGTAAATAAGACACGCCAAGACTGACCAGAGCGCTCGGGAAAAACTATTCGTCGGGAACTATAGCCTTCTTGCCTACTTACGAGCTCTTCTTTACCATCAACCATCGCAAACAGTGACACACTGCGTGGTAAAGCGGTATTTGGAGCATAATCAATCACAAATTCAGATACTTTTTGGATTTGACTGGCGTAAATAAGAAAGCCGACTGATGACTCCGTATCTAATCCCTGCACCAAGAGATCTAGGGTAGTATCAGGATTTTTATCCAGCAGGTTTTCCGGTAAATCACGAATTCCATCGGTACTTTCGTGTAGGTATATTTCATAAGTCACACCGGAGGTTAATTGCCTTCTGTCTACAATCGATGATAAATAGAAATCCGTATTGACCTCATGCACCAGCACATACTCCGCATCGGCTGGTAAAGGTACCTCTACCACAGTCGGTAATGTAGCTGGGATTGGCACGACGTCAATCACACTGCGATAGCTACTGCGCGGATCATCATTGTAGGTAACATTGTAGTGACTGGGCACCACGGACTCGGCTTTAGTCTGAACTGGTGTCAGACCGATAACCAAGAGTAATACGTAAATGAAAATATAATTTTTTGTCATAGTAGCTACTTAATTTAATTTATTATAATTTTCTCTTAGTCTCGGGAGAAAGGCCGTCGACATAAATAATAATCCGATAACCAAGAAAGTAATAATTCGACCCGTAGTCTCCAGTGACCAAACATCGACAAAAATTAATCGGAGTACTACGAAGGATAAGATTACTGTCCCAATAGTCTTCATCGACTTATTTTCTTCAAACTTACCCTTAACAAAAAGAATGAGGCCAATAATGCTGTAGATAATCATGGCCATCATTGTGCCCACCATATCGGTAAAGAGAGCATGCAAAACTAGCCAAATAATAATCCCGACGTAGAGACCACCGATACTAAACAGGACTGGTGTACTTGATTGAGGTGTTTTTTCTGCGACACTAACATTGGCAAATAGCACTCCACTCTTAATGAGACCAGCTAAAATAATAGCTCCGGTAAAGATAAGTAGGGCAAACAAATCACTACTAGGTATACCGCTATACCAAAGGTAGCTATTCATATGCTCCAGTGTATATAGCCCGGGGATAATGAACAAAAACAACGCTCGATTGGAGACGGTCTTATCATTAGTCATTTGGTTAAGTAACAACACCGTTGTCAGTACTTCTAGCGTAAGCACTATCGTGAGCCACGGCCCACTGAGCTCAATAACTGTCGCCGCACCAATCATGATCAAGCTAACCGCCGCATAAATGTAGAAAGGAGTGCGGTTAAGGGTACGCAGATATACCTGAAACGATCCATAAGCAAAGACCAAAGCCCAGAAAAGTAAGTAGGTACTCTGCCACTCTTCTGGGGCGACCCCCAAGATAGTGCTAATCAAATAAACTCCAGTCAAGACAGCGGTCACTATATGCACTGGCGAAACCCATTTGGTATAGCGGCGAATAAGAGAAATAATATTGGTGACAAAGAAGATACCAGTAAAGACAAAAGCGAATAGTAAAGCTACTCCCTCATCAAGACCATAAGCCACACTTGTATAGAACATGACCCCAAGGAGGGCAAGTAGGGTGATTTTTTCTGCCCGCAAGCGCCATACTACCCAAAGGGTACCAATTACTACTACTAATAGATACAACATTAGTGATAACGAATCTCCGGTGTTGCTATTGATCAAAAAAGGCGCCGAAAGAGCCGTTAGCAAACCGGCGTAAGCTAGTTGGTTTCGCTCGTAGCTTAGGCTGACAAAGGCCACGTAGATTGAGACTAGAAAGATTGGTACTAGAGCTAACCTCGGGGGGAACATATCGTAAATAAACTGACCGGCTGAAATAGTCATGATCACAATCAGCGAACCCACTATGATGAAGATTGAGCCTTGACCGGTACTTTTTTGCATTCGCAGCGTGCCAAAAATCAAGACTGCTGTACCAAAGAGTATTCCGAGTGTGATGCGTCCAACCGGACCAATCCAATTATTAGCAAAGGCATAAGTGACAAACCAAGCAAAAGCCAAGATCAGCAGAAAAGCACCCACTTTAACCAGAAAATCTTGTTTGAGCCAAAGCCAAAATTCTGATTCGGGCACTGGGGCAGGTATCGGTGGTAGTACTCCATTAAGATGGGCTGGTCTAGCATTATTATCATACATGGAGACGGGCTGTAGCTCTTTGGCTGGCAATACATCAGATGAAGTGGTACTGGACCCAACTTCGGTATTACTGGCCAAATGCTGACGAAGCGATTTTATTTCCTGGTCTAATCGGTGGGTTTTAATAAATAGATAAATGGGAGCAATCACGAACCATAAGACCAGTGGAATAATTAATAATTCTAAGAGATCAAACAAATCATAAAAAGACATATGACTTAATTGTAGAATGGAAAAAGATGATAATTGGGTTTATACACAGCACAAAGCGCTCGCGCCCATAAAGGGCGCGAGCGCTGGTTACCTCTTCTGGCTCTAATTTAGAAATCAAATCCCGTATAGTCTCTTGGCGTTTTCTAGTAGGACAAGCCTCACCGTTTCTTCATCCTCTCCCCTAATACTAGCGATTTTTTTGTAAACTTCTTGTACCATCCATGGTTCGCAACGCTTCCCACGATACGGCACGGGCGCAACATAAGGACAATCTGTCTCCCCGTGCAACAATTCAAGCGGTACGGCTTTAATGATGTCTTCATAGACAGGAGCAAAGGTGATGACACCTGTGAAAGAAATAGTCCCCCCTAATTCAAAAAATCGCTTAGCCTCCTCATACGTTCCGGCATAGAAGTGTACATTGAATGGTGCCCTGGCGTATTGCTTCAAAACCGCATAGACATCTGCATAGACACTGCGACCGGTTGGACTCACTTCCCCTGGCTTTGGACCACGAGTATGGATCATGATTGGCAGTTTGAGCTCATTAGCGAGTTCTATCTGCGCGATAAAAGCCTCCTCTTGCACACCGTAGCTACCCGGCGTAGTGTGGAAATAATCGAATCCACACTCACCAATGCCTACCACTTTACCATTACTGCTCTTGTACAATTGCCGATAAAAATCTGGATTAAAAACCTCTGCTTCTGGCACCCGTGTTATTCCTCCCTTCTCGGCATCGGTATTTGCCTCGCTACGCGGAGCTATCTGAATTGGATGCAGACCCATAATGGCGTAGAGATGCTCATGGGTAAGGGCGAGCTCTACTGCCCGCGCACTAGTTTCTTCTTGAGTTCCCACATTAATCACAGACACCTCTTCCTTGAGGCAACGAAGAGCCACCACTTCACTATCGGCCGCAAAGGCGGGCAAATTAAGGTGGGCGTGAGTATCTAGGTATTTCATGTCGCGATAGCCGGTTTAGTTAGGTGTAGTTCCGCAAAGGTTCGTTCAATATAAATACTATAAAAGTTGTAATCATCGTACGAAAATTTATGTCCTGTCGTAGTGATAAAAAGCACCTTTGGCATATGCTCATCAGCGGTCTTCTTCGAAATTAGATGTGAAGATACGTGATCATGAAAACTATGAAAGATGGTCGTCGGGAGTGAGAAACCCTCCACTACACTGAAGCTGCCTGAGAACACTTCTCGATTAGCCCAGTCAAACGTCGGTCCAAATAGAAAACAATGTTGCGCCGGTAAGACGCCGGCCTGACCAGACAAAATAGCCAAAATTGCGCCCGCGTATTTGGCAAAGACAATGATCATCGCCCCTGGGGGAATTGTCGCTAGATGCTCGGTTAATTTTGCCTCTTCTACCTGTAAATCGATCTGGTCTTTGCCTTTCTCCCAGTGACTATAGGTCTGGGTGTAAATCGTATCGAAATAGCTCCCGTAGTGTGATGCCATTCGACTTACCCACCCACTATCGTTGGCACTTTCTGACGGCAGGATAATCAGGTGGCTCATAGTCATGATATTGTAACATTCCGTTTTGTTTACGCTTCTGACTATTTTTCCAGACGAGGGAAAAGATTCTCCGGTTTTTTGTTGGCGGCGATAGCTTCGAGAACCAGACGAGAAGTCTCGGGCATAAAGGGCTCTAGTCGCTTAGTAAGCAAAAACAACGAGGCTCGGAGGTTCTTTATAATTTCTTGACCAGCTTCTTTGTCAATTTTTATTACCTTAAATGGCTCCGTCTCAGTGATACACCGATCGCCAAGTTGGATATGTTGCCAAATAGTGTTGAGGGCTGCCTGAGTATCAAGCGCTGCTAGTGGTTCAGTATACTGTTCTGAATAGACT
>JAYTMA010000134.1:0-5939 GCA_043728975.1 bacterium | reverse complement strand
GCTATAATAAAGAGAAGCGATTAGATTTTTTATTTCTAGCAAAATCACCAACTCATAGTTTATGAAAACTCATACGGGGGCTAAGTATACTTTTGTAGCCAGTTTAATCTTGCTACTAGTTGGTTGGTTTATTGCTTCAGCTCTACCGGCCGAAGCCTCCATCACCATCGGTGATTCAAAGACTGTGCAACGTGGTGAGAAACACACCTTATATCTTACTCAATTAGGAGCTTGTAATGGAGGAGTTGAAGCTAGTGCTGGTACTCCTATAACTGACATTTGGCGTGTGCGAATAGCAGGAAATCTTAGTCCTGAATTTACCTTCTTAAATGCCGGCGTATTCACTTTTGAATGTATCGACACCATAAATCCATCTTACGGTGGACGCGTCACTATCACAGTCAATGACTGTCCAGGTGGTACAGTCTGGAATGGAACAAATAGTTGTGTAGCTATTACCAGCCCCACTCTAAGTAGTCCGACTGCTTCCGCTGTCTCTCAAACAGGTGCCACACTAGGCGCTACTGTTACTGGTGATGGGGGCTCGGCTCTGACTGCTCGTGGTACCTGTTGGGGTGCTAGTAGTAACCCAGTTAGTAATTGTTCAGCTGAAGGAGGTACTGGTGTATCGGCTTTTTCTCATGCTAGAGCCGGTATGACTTGTGGTACTACTTATTACTATCGAGGTTATGCCACCAATGCTGCGGGTTCCGGCTATTCCTCTGATGGTACTTTTACCACCGCGGCGTGTTCATACACCGTCACCTTTGCTGGTAATGGTGCTGATGGTGGAGCAACCGCTGCCCAAACTATTACCTATAACAATACTGTCGCCCTCAGCGGTAACGGCTATACACGCACTGGCTACACCTTTATTAGCTGGAACACCGCGGCTAATGGTAGTGGTACTGGCTACGGCAACGGAGCCTCATACACCATGGGAGCAGGGAACGTCACTCTCTATGCGCAGTGGTTAATCAACACATACACCGTCACCTTTGCTGGTAATGGTGCTGATGGTGGAGCAACCGCTGCCCAAACTATTACCTATAACAATACTGTCGCTCTCAGCGGTAACGGCTACACTCGTACTGGGTACACCTTTACTGGTTGGTCTACTACCGCCGGTGGTGCTGTGGCTTATGTCGACAGAGCCAACTACACCATGGGAGCAGGGAACGTCACTCTCCATGCGCAGTGGTTGATAATTACTTACCCTGTCACATACAGCGCCAACAGTGCAACTAGTGGTTCTGCTCCAGGTAGTCAAACAAAGATATATGGTACAGGCCTAACTCTCCAGACCAACTCTGGAAGTCTAGCTCGTACTGGCTTTACTTTTGTCGGCTGGAATACTGCTACTAATGGAAAGGGTTTTGATTACCTGGCTGGTAGCACCTACTCTGATAACGCCGCTTTGACCCTGTTTGCTAAGTGGATACCACTGCCTCCGACTCCGACTAGCCCGAGTCATACCTGCAATGCTAATGGCACCTCAGTCACCCTAAATTGGACACTCCCAGCTGGCATTACTCAATTCGACGCATACATTAATAACACAGACTTAACCTGGTCAACCGGTCTTCGACAAACCTTGGCTGGAACCGGTAATTCAACTACTTTCACAGTCTCACCGGGTGTGCCATATGATTGGTGGACCCACTCTTATTTCGCACCTTATCCTGTACAAAGCCCGACTAATGTCCGGGGATCATTCCGCTGTCCTTACCTCGTTACCTACGACGCCAACAGTGCAACTAGCGGTACTCCTCCAGCTAGTCAACAAAAGGTATTTGGCACGAATCTAACCCTTCAAACCAACTCTGGCAGTCTAGCCCGTAACACACCTTTAGGAAACCCAAGCTACACTTTTGTCGGCTGGAACACCGCCGCTAATGGATCTGGCGATGATTATTCTGCTGGTGGTACCTATTCTATTAACGCCGCTTTGACCCTGTATGCTAAGTGGATAGCTGTACCGATTGGAAATCTTGATGTGGTAAGTTGTGATACTACTGCGGGCTGGACGTGTGACGTTGATAACTACAATCAACCCTTGGAAGTGCACTTGTATAATGGCGCCAGCTATAGTGTAAAAGGGACAGCAAATATCTCTCGAGAAGCAGCTGTCGCTGCTGAGTGTGGAGGAGTAAGCGCCCATGGCTTTGCTATTCCTACTCCCGATAGATTGAAAGATGGTACTAATAAAAGCATTAATACATATGGCATAAATATAGGTTCGACGGGTTGGGACAAATTACTTGGTGGTAGTCCAAAAATTTTGAATTGTCCGGCCCCGACGGCTGTATTTGATGCTAATCCGGCTACCTGTACGATAGTAGTCAATGGTATTGGCTGTTCGCCAAGTTTAAGTTGGAACTCTAGCAATGTCAGTGGTGGTGGAGTTACTTTAACAAATTGTAGTGGTAGTTACTACGGTAAACATGCTTCAGGTGCTCAGTCAGATACCGTCTACGTACCTTACAATCTTGGTTGTTATCGTATCTACAATCGCATGTATGATTCTTATGCCGAATTACAAAATGCTATAAATGAAGGTTATGTTTCTGGTTTAGGTTTGGCGGAAAAATATGTAACCTCAGTTTGTGCCACTGGAGCACAATGGACAACGGGTTCTTGTAAGGATGTAAACATGTCGACAACTAACACTGGCCCAGTTGGTGGTTCTAGTTTCTTAAACACAGGTACGATCACCTTTGCAGGGGTAGCCACAAACATCGGTAGTAGAGACGCCGGACAAGGCGGTTGGGCAGACTTGGAAGTTGATTGGAATAGTGATAATACTTGGACTAACTACAACGCCTTTAGTGGTAATCTGACGGGTGCTTTCGTAGCCGGCGCGAGCAAAAACTTAACTCGGGCTTTTCCTAATCCTCCAGTTGGTGCGCACCGTTACCGCTTCAATATAGACGTTACCAATTCCTTGGTAGAATCAGACGAAAATAATAATCGCTCTGCCTGGGTAAGCTTTACCGTCACAGCTACTGCTCAGCCTAATCTAAAACCTACCTCAGTGGGAGAGATAATAACATCTTCTGGTAGTATGTTTATTAGCGAAGTCGTTAGATTTAGTTCTAACGTTGAAAATGTTGGTACGATGCCAACCCCGACCGGTTTCTCCAATACGTTTGCTTATCGTTGGAATAACGCTGGAGTCTTTACGGCACTTAGTGTGCATTCTAAAGCCGTCCTTTCTGCTCCCGGAGTACACCCGGCTGATTTTACTGGGGATCTAAATCTAAGCCAATCTGGTACTCTAAATGTCAGATATTGTGTCGATTATGTGCCCGAGACCGGAGTGGTTAGCGAAACTGATGAAACAGGTAATTGCTTTACCCGAGACTTTGTAGTGGCTTCACCAGCCACCACCTATACCGTAACCTACCATGCTAACGGTGCAACTGGTGGTATAAAACCAGATAATCAATCTAAAAATCATGGTGTGAGCTTGTTACTAGCTACAAACATAGGAGGTCTTACTCGTAATGGTTTTACTTTCGCTGGTTGGCATACAGCTGCTGATGGGGTCGGAACCACCAGTTACGCGGTTGGCACCAATTATTACAATAATGCTAATGTCACTCTTTATGCTAAGTGGGACATCGATACCCCAGCCAACTTCAGTGCTATCACTTCTAGTAGTTGTGGTGGCATGATTGACTTGAGTTGGAATAACGTTAGCGGTCTTACGTACTCTGTTTCAAATGATGGTGGAGCTAATTATGTAAACATAGGAGCAATCAATAGTGTGATCCTGACCCTTAATCCTGGCAGTAGCTACAACCTGCGCCTAAGGGCTCACTTCGGAGCAACAGTTGTCTCAACCGCCTCTGCTTTAGACGGCGTGCTCGCTTCGGGGGCTTGTGCGGGAATACCGGTACTTTCTAACCCTAGTCATTCGGCGGTTGCTGATAGCTCTGCTTTGCTTGCAGCTACCTTAGATAGTGACGGCGGTAGCGCCATCACTGACCGCGGATTCTGTATTGGGGTCGCGACATTCCCAACTGCGTGTACTATTAGTGGCGGGACAGCGCTCGGGGCATTTAACCAAATTCGGAGTAGTCTTATCCCTGGTAATACTTACTATTATCGAGGCTATACCGCTAATGTAAATGGTCGTGGTTACACTACAGATAGATCTTTTGAAACGCTGGCTAGTGTTCCCGGTAGTATTACCGTAACTCCAGGAGCATGTGGTACTGGACAACTAAATCTTGATTGGCCTGACGCGGCTGGGGCTTCAAGTTATAGTGTCTACAACGCAGCTAACGATAATTTTATCGGAAACTCAATTGGTTCAAATTATGTGCATTCTGGTTTCTTAAGTACTCCTTATGTCTACTATGTTCGTTCAAACAATGATTCCGGAGACCAGTCAGCAGACTCGGTTGATTCAACAGTTCAATCTACCTTAGGAGCTTGTGCGGCTCCTAATCCCGAGCTTTTGGTCATCGGTTGCATCATACCCGATGGTACAAATCCAGCTCAGTGTGTAGGAGAAGTAGATTTCTGGAATATTCCCGGGGCAGTGACACCTGAATTGCGACGCACTAGCCCTAATCCGGAAGTGCTTTCTGATGCTCCAACTGGTAGTGATCTACCAGTAATACTGACCAGAGATTCAATTGCAAATCCAGATGGAGCCAATGTAATTAGTACATTTAATGCAGGTGCTTTATATCTGACAAGAGCCGTAATGGCTAGCTGTCAACCGACTAGCTTCTTCTCCGGTACAACTAATGTCTGCCGTACGATTCCAGAAATAAGTATCACAGCAACGCCAAACCTAGTTCGTAAGGGTGAAAGAGCAAAGGTCTACGTAGACATTAACGATGTCGATTATGCTATGACCTGCACCTTTAACAATGTGGCGGGTCTGGCTGACTTTAGTCACTCTGGAGCCAATCCAAACCCACCGCTTTATGAGCGAGAAACCAGCCCACTTACTTCTGCTTTTGAGGTACAAGTAAATTGTTCTATTGATAGTCAACCTACCATTATTACCAGTGCTCGCACTCGTATTAATGTTGTGCCTACAATAGAAGAAATATAAAAATAAATGTTATAATAAATTATTAAATTAGTGACAAATTTCAGTAAATAAAAATTATATGAGTGAAGATAGCTTAACAAAAGGAGGAAAGTTAACTACAGAAAAAAGTCAATATGTTACTTACGGTTTAGTCATCTTGATTATTGTTATTGCTGGCATTATCTACTGGCAGTTTAGTCAAACAACTACAGATACAATGGTAGTTGATACAACACTAGTCAATACAATTGCTGATTTACCACCAACAGTCGCCAGTGAACCACCAGTGATACCAGCTGAAACAGTCAAAGACCCTGGTCTAGCTGAAGTACCTACGACAGTACCTCCCCGGTGGGAGTTGAGAAAGCTAAGGGTTACTACATAGCTGAAGTAGTATCTAAAGGTGGTACCATCACTGCTTTAATAAGTTCTCCAGAAAAAGAAATCATTGAGGCTACCACCGCTGATGGTAAGCCATACGTTGTCCACATTAGTGAAAAAGCTGGTGAAACGGTAGTGACTATAAACGGCGATATGGTGCAGTAGTAGCTGATTGTAGAAACTTTAATGTCGCACAAAAGCATCCCTAACAGGATGCTTTTGTGTAGCTAGTCTCTCATCATTATTGTTATACCGGCAAAAGAAGAAATAAAAAAATAAATGATATACTATATTAGTAAGTTATTAATCAAAATAAAGTAATAATAATTTGTATGGATGAAGATGTCTTGACTGAAGGGGGAAAAATTACTCCAAAGGTAAATCACAACGTGATTTATGGAATACTGGCTCTAATATTAATTATAGCCGGCCTTATCTACTGGCAATTTACCCAGACTACTACCGACGCGACAGTGGTTGATCCTGTGCCAGTCAGTACGATTGG
>JAYTMA010000133.1:0-1704 GCA_043728975.1 bacterium | reverse complement strand
CAAACGGATTTACACTCTTTAAATTCCGGTAGAGTTTTTGAAAAAATCGCATGACATCTCGATGTATCGGCCGGTACGCTTAATGGGTTCTTTTTACTTGCCCAAGTGCTTAAACAACATGGGCTCCAATGGTCTCGAGCTTATCTTTTACTTTTTCCCATTTTGGGTACTTTTCATCTAGTAAGCCGAAAAACTTCTTGTCGTGATTCTTATATCTCATATGACAAAGTTCGTGAACGATTACATAGTCGATACAGTCTTTTGATACATGAATAAGGTTCGGATTTAGTAGAATCTTCTGCTTACTCACAAAGCTACCCCAACGCTTCTTCATATCTCGCACTGCCAATGTCGGCATATGTTTATAATCAAATCGCTTTTGCATTTCCTCGAATCTTTCGCTAAAAACCTGACTTCGTCTCTGCTCGTACCAACCCGCTATTAACTTTTGGATATGGGAACTATTGCCGACAGGTTTAGTAGTACTAACCATGAGAACCCCTCGTAAAAGGGCTACTTTGTCCTCAGAGCCACGTTTAACTATTAATTGGTGCTGACGCCCTAGATAGTGGAAACTCTCACCTGAGACATACTCTTTTGTGTACGCCTTTCGCTGATGTTTTCCAAAGAAGTGCAACTGCTTCTGGAGCCAATACCATTTCCGTTTAAGAAACAGCTCGATTCGTTCCTCAGCAGTATCGTGAGGGCACTTCAAGCAAATCCTCATGTCGGGAGTGACAGTCAGACTGAGTGTTTTTCTATCTTGTTTAACGAGGTCGTAGCAGTAGATGAATGAGCCAAAAATGAATTCCCTTTGATTTTTAGGAGAAGATTTCATAGTTATTTTCAGCAAGTGTAAGCACGCTGTTTATGATTGACCTCATATCCTCATCTGATAGGTCAACATTTTTCTCCTTTTTTACAACGTCATACAGGTAGTCATCAATGGTGTTCATGATCCGTCGCTTCACATCTATATTCTTGTACCAATCAACGATTGTTTCTTCTTTAACAATCTTGAAAATATCGAGAACAATAGCAACGAACTCATTTTCAATAATTCCAAACTTTGTGAAATCATCACGAAGGTTACGGTAGAAAACATCTGCTCCTTTCACTGACTCAACCGCTTCTGGCAAAGTTTCATCTTTTTTGTTTACAACATCGTCACCAATTAGTTTGAGTTGTTTGAGCGCGGCGACATCTGCAAGTTTGCCATCACGCATCTTCTTTAGAATCTCGGATATTTTCTTAGAGAACCTTTCATAGAATTCTGGGTCAGAATCCATCTTTTCTGTGATGGTCTTTTGGGTCTGGGCCGCTATCGCCTCAGCCTTTGATTTATCAGAACCAAGACTTTCGATAGCCTCTTCAAACTGTTTTCGGTCGGTAATATTGATTTGCTTAGTAAGCAATTCAACTCCGTTCGCATCAACATATTTGTCCAAGATGTTAATGAGCGACTGCTTGTACTCAGCGAGATCAACCCTATCCGCATACTTCAAGCTCGCTGTCTTACGAAGCTCCATAAACTTCTTAAGCTCACGGGTGTACATATCGACATGTTCAAATTCATGCACGAAATCTTGTAGAACAAAACACTCGTTTAAGTTTCTAATGAACGCATTAAGTGTTTTGTAGAATGTCTCACGCGTTGGAGCATCATCTAGAAGTTGCAAGAATACCTCATCGTCAGACGAACCT
>JAYTMA010000132.1:0-1008 GCA_043728975.1 bacterium | reverse complement strand
ATCTACCTCTGGGTCATAATTGAATATTTTCAAATTTTTGACGTGAACACTTCGTTTCTTGTGATTTACAAGATTTGCGAGAACGTACTCGGACCCCTTTAAGGAGACAATACAGTAAGGGCCATGCCACTTAGTATGTAATCGAGTTGGAGGTCGATCAGTGTATCGGCATAAGACATATGACCCCACCGGGAACACAGTCGCTGATTCCGCTGACGTGGCGTTTTTAGCATCCGCTTTTAACAAAGCTTGAACCGCAGTTTCAAGTACTTTGTCTTGTACACTTATCAAATCTGATATGTATGTAGATCTTGAATGTGTTCCTACACTTAAGTGTGGAGTGAGAATACCACGATTCAAAATAAGATTATTCCCAAACAATAAATGAGCGGGACAAACACCTGTGCGTCTATTTACTGAACTGTTAATGATACGTTGCACGAATGGGATTGACTTTGCATATCACTCAAGGGTTTGTTTATCAAAACTAAACCTCTTAGGTGTCTATTCACCTCTTTGTTGACTCTTTCAACAATTGCATTCTCTTGTTTCGAGTAAGCAAGGGTGAGGTTATGTGGTGTACCACAAAGATCTAAGAATTCTTTGATCATGTCATTTGCGAAATGTGATCCTCGATCAGATCTTATCATATTTGGCGAACCAAATCGACCAAAATGCGCAAGCAGACAGTCAGCTGCTGATTTAGTATCTGCGTCTGCACACTAGAACAATTCTGTCCATCGTGTGAATGTATCGATGATGTCAAGGATATAACCATTGTCAGGAAATGGACCAATATCGTCAACATTTAGCGTATCGAAGATAGCATAATTTGAAGTTGCGAAATGAGACGCATTGATCTTAGGATCTTTAGCACTTAATTTCTGGCAACACGGACAGTTCTGAATAAATGTACGTACATGTTGTTTCATGTTTTTCCAAACTTGTTGTAAACTAAACAACCGAGTAAGGGTACGGTCTACGCCGTTGTGACCGACAATTGCATTG
>JAYTMA010000131.1:0-10769 GCA_043728975.1 bacterium | reverse complement strand
CGGGCATCATCGAAATAGGAAATATTCATAGGTGTTATTTAGACTTGTCTAACATTCTTGAAATCAACATTCTTCAGGACATACTTATAGGCATCCTCCACGTTATCAACCACATGAAACAAATCTAAATCCTCTTTGCTTATGGTCTTGTATTTTTTTACCAAATCCTTTTCAAACCAACGCAATAATGGCTCCCAAAAATCTTTGCCGTAAAGTATAATTGGTATCGGTTCAATTTTCTTAGTTTGAATCAGGGTGATAATTTCGAAGAATTCATCGAGCGTGCCATATCCACCGGGGAAGTAAATGTATACTTCGGAGGAGAAAGTCAGCATCACTTTACGGGAAAAGAAATACTTGAAACTAAGTGAATCAGTCGTATAGGGATTAAGCTTTTGTTCAAACGGTAATTCAATATTCAACCCGACCGACTTCCCTCCCACCTTAAAAGCACCGACATTTGATGCTTCCATAATACCGCCTCCACCACCAGAGATAATAGCAAAGCCTTTCTTGGCCATTTTGGCAGCCAGCTCTTCAGCGGCTTTGTAATATGGATCACTTGGTACAAGACGAGCGCTCCCCCAGAAAGTAGCGGCCAGCCCATAGTTTCGTAACAATTCAAAACCCTGTACGAACTCAGACATGATTCTAAATACCCGCCAAGACTGAATAGCCCCGTCCTGACCACCCGGGTCAAGCAACTCACTTACAACTCGACAATTCGGCATCGCCGGTTCTTTTTTTACTCTACCTAATCCAAAAAATTTCTTAACCATATTACATACCATTGTAACACTCTAGACTTGCCAAGGAATAGAAAAGTCTGAAAACTCGGGGAGAAGCATGCGGTCATGGAGTAATCTAGACGTAACCTCACCATGACACATCGCTCCAGTCAGAGCGTTGTGTGGTTTTGGTTCACTCAATATCCCACAGTAATTTAAGACCGCATCGAGATTGAGAGCACTACGTCGGTGCTGCTCATCAATCGGTGGCGGTAGACCACGCTTTACCATATGCATAAAGCAAAGGGTGTGGGTATCAATTGTGCGATGGGCCAAATCCCAGGGAATGTGAGCCCGCGCGCAGGCAGCTTTTAAAAAATCCCGATCAAATGAAACGTTTTGCCCGACGAGAGTTCGGTCGGCCATGTGCTGGGACCATTCCATGAAAGACTGAACTAACTCTGCTTCAGTTGATTTATTAGGATCATTCATTTCCACCTCACTCATGCCATGAATAGCACTCGCCTCTTCCATTACATGTGAACCCTCCCAGATTCTACATTCTCCATAGAAGCGATTGGTAGGATTTTCATACTCAATGGCCCCAATCGATAGGATAGAATGCTTATCATAGACCACCCCTGTAGCTTCAATATCTATAATTATCATAAAAAATTATTTAGCGTTTAAAGACTTATCATACAAGTGGGCCACAATCGCACCATAATAAATGATGCAAGCTAATACATAAACCCAGATCAAAAGTACTAAAATCAACCCAGCCGCCCCAAATATGGTTAGCACCGGTTTAGCTTCTAAGTATACCGTCACCAAGTTCTTAGCAAAGATAAACAAGATACCGGAAGCAATACCCCCGACTATGCATGCCTGTAAACTGGGTGCTTTGGCTACTAAGAAACGATACAGCAAAATAAAAATCGTTGAGATAGTGAAAAACCACATCACTAACGAAGCTACTCGTGCCTCCTGTGGTAAAGCCGCCAATAAACCTTCCATACTAATAATGATTATTATATAGCTCTGCAAAATTAAAATAAACACAAATGACCGTAAAGATTGCAGGAAAAAACTCTTAACCGTATGGACCTCATCGCCCCAGGCTTTTTTAAAGCCCATGGCCAGAGCGTTAAAAGCCAGAATACTGACACTACCAAAAAACAGGATAGCGATTATCGGTATCTGGTAGGTATGGACTTCAATATCTAAATTTTGTACCGCCACGCGAACCAATGCTACCAAGTCACCACCAAAGACTGTCCCCCAACTAAGGAATATATTCTTCACAAAATCAGTCCCGTAGATAAATCCTGATACTCCCAGCGATACTAAAATCAATGGTATTAGCGCAAACGGAGCATAGTAAGAAAAAGCGGCTGCAAAATGACCCATGTCCGTCACCAACCATTGCTTGGCCGCCAAAAGTAGTAGTTTAATTAATTTCATAAATATTGCTCATTCTATCCTATTGTAGCCCCGGACAATTAGCTGCTGGGGTATAACCAGCTTTTTTCGCTTCGTCTTCATTGGCAAATGTGACTAAATTCTCCGGTTTAATTTTTTTAGCTCCGGCACAACTTGGTAAATGATATTTAGTTCCTGACTTGGAAGCTACTACCGACAAGGTTGGGCCGTTTGATTTTGAGCTGGTTTTAACATCTGCTGATTGCCTAGTTTTTGAACCTTCTAAATCTGTATCTAAATCTGCACCCTTTGCAGGAAAGGGTTTACTGGCTATAAAATTCACCCCAGGACTTTGATCCTGCACCGGAGGCAAAACTGAGAGCCGGCCCAGGGCAAACGAGCCGAAACTCACGAAAATAAGTAACAACCCATAAAAAACTTGGTCATTACCGAGCCATGACTTGAGTTTTTCTTGCATATAACGTATAATCGCCCGCATTAAGCTTCATTAATTATTATATACTATGGCAACCAAGAAAGCCGCCGGTACCGCTAAGAACCTGCGCGATTCGAAACCAAAATACCTCGGGGTTAAGAAAAGCGCAGGCGAAAAAGTAAATACAGGTGAAATTATCATCAGACAACGAGGCACTAAGGTAGAAGCTGGTAAGGGAGTACGAATCGGAAAAGATCATACCCTTTACGCTGCTAACCCTGGAGTAGTAGCTTTCCGCAATATGCGAAAGACTCGTTTTGACGGAAATATTGTAGTAAAGAAAATGGTTGAAGTGCTCACTACTGCATAAATACCACCACTAAATAAGAAAAGCCAGGAATACAACTCCTGGCTTTTTCTTTTTGTTGCCGAATTTACAGCACCAAAATCTAAACTAATTGTTCTCTATAATTTCTACTTTTTCCACCACTACCGCATCTAGCGGTAAACTTCTTTCATTTACTTTTGTGTCACCAATAGCATCAACTACACCCATTCCATTTAGTACTCGGCCGAAAACTGGATGCTTTGAAGATGCCGGTTCTTTATCGAAGTCTAAACCTAGGTTATTCACCAAGTTGATGAAGAACTGACTACCGCCGGTTTCTGGTCCACTATTAGCCATAGCAACAGTCCCACGTACGTTGGTTAGATATTTTCCGGCGATGTGTTCGTCCGGAATAGAATATTCTGGGCCACCAGTACCATAGCGGAAATATTCCTCTGTTTTGGTAATTGGATCACCAGATTGAATCATAAAGCCTTTAATTACTCGGTGAAACTTTACCCCGTCGTAAAAACCTTCCTTGGCTAATTTGATAAAGTTACCAGTCGTAATCGGCATGGTGTCAGTAAACAGTTCAAGTTCAATCACTCCATTATTGGTGGTTAGTTTCGCTACAGGGTTTTTGTCGTTAGTCATATTTACTTGATAGGCGGCTAATTGATTGGCGTTTAATGGGGCAGTTATTTCTTTCTCGGTGTTGTTCTCCGCTTGTTTGGTGGTTTCGTCTTTTGGTCCCAGCCAGGTAGCAATACCAAAAATCAAAACCGCACACAAAACCATTACTCCCACCACCATTAAGTTATTTTTTTGACTCATATAAATTATTTGCTTTTAGCTACAATCATTAGTGCTAACGGCTTCGCTACTCCATGAGCCTCAATCATCACCTCATGCGCACCGAGAGACTTAATCGGATCTTTCAAATGCAGAAATGATTCTGATATCATCAAATCTCTAAGCTTCGCGGATGCTAAAATATCAGCAGCGTGGACACTTTTAAACAAATGCCCTTGTTCATTGGCTTCCATTGGTATAAAGAGCGGCGCATCGGCACAGGCCTTGGAAATGGCATGTACGATCGCCACCTCCCCTTCCTTGCTGTGGTCATTATTTTTCTTCTTTTCTAAAATTCTTTTTAGGTTAGCCTGATTGGCTGGTTCTGCATCCTTCTTCGGAATAAGTTTATTCAAAGCAAAACCATCCGGCACCTCAACCACCTGAAACTTCTTGCCTATTTTTGCCACATCTCTAAGTAAAATAACCTTCATACTGCAAATTCTAACCGTTAACGCTTAGCATCATAGCAAGTTTTTGACCGGAGACCAACACTTAGGTATGTCGTTTGAATCGGTTCAATCTAATTAGTTTCACTTACTACCTCTTTACCAGCCAAGAAAAGTAGCGCCGCTTCTTTTTGTGGGTCTAACTTATCAACTCTCTGTTGCGGAGTCCTTTTAATTGTAATATCTGGAGCTAGACCTCCTTCTGAGATTGATGTCCCGTTGGGAGTAAACCAGCGGGCAACAGTAACTTTAAGAGCTGAACCATCTGGCATATCAATTAATTCCTGTACTGAGCCTTTCCCGAAAGTATTGACTCCAATTACTGTAGCTAGACTATGTTCCTTTAGAGCCCCGGCTAGAATTTCTGATGCAGACGCTGAGCCGTTGTCGACTAATACGACAAAGTTTTTGGGATTAAGACCTTCTATCATTCGGCCTTGCGTTCGATACAGGCGCTCTTGCTCAGCATCACCGTGTCTTTCGCGAACCGCCACCTTACCACTGGGTAAGAAGAAACCAGCGATGGAAACGGCTCCTTGTAGATAGCCACCCGGATTGCCGCGCACATCAAGCACTAATTTTGTTGCTCCGCTTTTTTTGAAATCCTTAATTCCCTCTATCATCTTAGCCTCAGCTACCGCATTAAAACTGTAGAGACTAATTATAAAAACGTCTTTATCTACTTCGGTCTTGACTGTTGGTATGGTAATTATATCGCGCCTTACGACAATATCTTTTGGCTCCAAATCTCCTTCACGGAAAATGGTTAATGTTACATCGGTCCCCCTTTCGCCCCGAATTCTTTTTACTGCCTCTTCAATCAGCATTCCTTCAGTACTTTCACCGTTGATTTTCAAGACTAAATCCCCGGCTAATAAACCAGCCGATTCAGCCGGCGTGCCTACGAGCGGAGCAATGACCGTGATAATATTGTCTCGCTTACCCACTTCCATTCCGATTCCAGTAAAGTTGCCTGAGATATCTTCAGCAAAAGCAGAACTCTGAACTGGTGGCATGAAGACAGTATAGGGGTCGTCATAAGCGCTCACTAGTCCTGCAATAGCCCCATAGAGCTTTTCTTGACTAGTAACTACTTTAGTTGAACTGGCAATAATAAAACGTTCGTCCAGTAACTTCCAGATTGCCCAAAATTCTGTCATATCCACGGCTGACTCAACTGCTTCTACTTTGGCTGGTGACGAAGAGAAAATCGAAAATATACCCGCTCCTTGGGTTGAGGCATCGATTATTTGGTTTGTCTGAAACCCAGAAAAAAAAGCCCCAATAGCTAGTAAGAGGGCTAGCGTTACACCCAGCAGACTACTTTTCTTGGGCGTGGATTCCGGTGTGCTATTTTCGTTGTTATTTTCTTCTTGCATAATATTCCACTATTATCGCACATAGACTCAATTAGACAAAAAGTTGTCTGGGTACTGTATGTTTTGGTTGTCTTTTGTTACACTAAAAGGAATGTTCACAGACTTATTTAAAGCCAAAGCACCAGAAAAACCTGTCGACCCTATTTATTTGTATAACACTGAAACTAGCTCTCTGCAGGTTTTTGAGCCTTTCTCTTTAAACAAGGTTTCGCTATATTCATGTGGGCCAACCGTCTACGACTTCATTCATATCGGTAATTTACGTCCCTACGTGATGGTTGATATCCTGAAAAGAACTTTGGAATTTAATGGTTATACGGTCGAAAATACTATTAATTTAACTGACTTTGGTCACCTAACTGATGACGGTGATGCGGGCGAAGACAAAATGATGAAAGGCCTTAAGCGAGAAGGTTTACCCGTCACTCTAGCCGCTATGCGCGAGCTTTCAAATCAATACATTGACGCCTTTTACGATGATTGCGACGCCTTAAGGATTAACGCCCCCACCCATTGGTCTAGAGCTAGCGACTATGTAGAAGCACAGATAAGGTTAGTTGAGACTCTAGAGGGTAAAGGCTACACCTACGAAACTAGCGATGGAGTTTATTTTGACATCCAAAAATTCCCCAAATACGGTCGTCTTGGAAACATTGACTTAGAAAAACTTAAGAGTGGAGCCAGAGTGGAAGTTAATAAGGAGAAGCACCACCCGGCTGATTTTGCTGTTTGGAAAAAAGGCTTGCTCGGCTGGGACAGTCGCTGGGGTAAGGGTTTCCCGGGTTGGCATATAGAATGTTCTGCCATGGCTATAGCCACCTTGGGCAAATCAATCGACATCCACACCGGTGGCATTGACCACATCCCAGTCCATCACAATGCTGAGATAGCTCAGTCAGAATGCGCTACTGGTAAGCCTTTTGTTAAGTATTGGTTGCATAGCGCTTTTATAACTATCGATAATAGTAAAATTGGCAAATCACTTGGTAACGCGATAAATTTACGCCACTTAATAGACCGTGGTTTTAGTGGTGAAGATTATCGTTACTGGCTTTTAACCTCTCACTACCGTTCACCAGTCAACTTCTCCTTCGAGGCTCTCTCTGGCGCTAAGCAGGCATTATTTAGACTGCGACGCTATGTCTATGAAGACTACCAGCAGAAGGCTGGTAAACCGGATAATAAATATATTGCCGAGTTTAAGAAAAATCTAAACAATGACCTCGATACTCCCGCTGCCATTGCTCTTTTATGGCAAGTAACCAAAGACGATACTCTCGACAAAGAAACCAAATGCGCGACTATTAATGTTATGGATTCAATTCTAGATCTAGGCCTGCGCGCCCCATTGACTGATGGTGTAAGAACTCTTGGGGTAATTACCAATAACGAAGTCCCAGAAGAAGTAAAAGAGTTGGTCGCCAGACGTGAAGCGGCCCGTATCGCCCGCAATTGGCTCCAGGCTGACACTCTTCGTGAAGCTTTAAATCTCAAAGGTTATTCGGTAGAAGATACCCCACACGGACCAAAAATTAGCCACTATAAAGATAACTAGAAGCCTTTATTTAAGTTTTAGTTATGCACAAAGTTCACAGGTCTCTAGAAAAGTAGTCAATAGCGGAAGCATGCTACAATGCCAACACTATGAATGAACAGCGCACCACCAATCGCCAATTACGGACTCCCCCACGCAACATCGACGCTGAAAAAGCGCTCTTAGGAGCGATTATCTTGAAGCCAGACGTACTTCATGATGTCTCGGTGACTGTTTATCCGGAGAGTTTTTATGCTGATAAACATCGTCTTATTTTTGAAGCCATTATCCAAATTTTTTCCAAAGGAGACCCGATTGATGTGGTCACGGTGGTTTCAAAATTACGCGATACTGGTAATCTCGACCGAGTTGGGGGAGCTAGTTATGTTACCGAACTGATAGAGACTGTTCCCGCTGCTGGTAATGCTCACTATTACGCCGAAATGGTGCAAGGTAAATCAGCTTTACGTAATCTTATCTATGCGGCTGAGGAGGTGGCGGAGATTGGGTACTCAGACCCAGAGAGCGTTGATGCGGCCCTTGATCAAGCCGAAAAGAAAATCTTTCACGCTACTCAATCACCGAGTGCGCAAAAATTTAAAACCATCGGTTCTTCCCTAACTGAAGCTTGGGAGCGTTTTGAATATCTTAGTGCCAACCAAGAAGAAAAGCGCGGTGTCCAATCAGGCTTCACGGCGCTTGACAACCTCTTGGCTGGCTTCCAAAAATCGGATCTCATAATCTTGGCGGCTCGCCCTTCGATGGGTAAGACCACATTTGCTTTGGACGTGGCGCGTAATGCCGCCCTAAAGTTTGGTGCTTCAGTCGGTATCTTTTCCCTAGAAATGAGCGATCAACAACTAGTAGATCGTATGCTCGCCGCTGAGGCCGGAGTGGATTCTTGGAAACTTCGAACTGGAAGACTAAGTAACGACCAGGAATTTGAAGCCGTCCAGCAAGCCATGGCCAAACTATCAGACGCCCAGATTCATATCGACGATCAAGCGGGTAATAATATCTTGAAGATGCGCTCGGCCGCCCGTCGCCTTAAGAACGAACATGGTCTAGATTTACTCATCGTCGACTACCTCCAGCTCATGTCCCCTACCGCTACCAAAGCCAGCGATTCAATGGTCCAACAAGTAACAGAGATCTCGCGCTCATTAAAAATCCTGGCTCGCGACCTAGAGGTGCCCGTCATCGCTCTGTCTCAACTTTCGCGTGCCGTAGAGCAACGTGGTGGAAAGCCCAGGCTCTCTGACCTACGAGACTCAGGCTCTATCGAACAGGACGCAGACGTCGTAATGTTTATCCACCGTGAGGATAAAATAAACAAAGAATCAGACCGACCAAACATTGCGGAAATTCTAATTGAAAAGCACCGTAACGGGCCAGTTGGTTCCTGTGAGCTCTACTTTGATGGTAAACATGTTCGTTTCCTCAATCTCGATACCCAGCACCATTCTAATGCCATTAGTAATGCTAGCCGTGATGACTTTTGAAGTAAGCAAATGCCCAAAGGGCATATTGCGAACTTCGTTCCGAGTTTGGCCCTTCCCAGGCCAAACTCCTGGAACACCAGCTCAAACTTTAACCGTATTTTATCTCCTTACTTTCGACCCCGAAGGGATAAATGAGTAAATGAGCGTAGCGATTGTTACGAATTTAGTTCCTAGTTTGGCCCTTCCTAGGCCAAACTCCTGGAACACACGAACGTATGTCTACATCCCCTACTTCACCCAATAATATATAATAATCTAAACCATGACCCCGCTCGATAAACTAATCGCTTATTTTGAAAAATTCCCCGGTATCGGACTACGTCAGGCTAAGCGGTTCGCTTTTCATGTTTTGACCTTGAGGCCCGAGCAAGTGCAAGAATTGGCTGAACTTATTACTTCTATTCAAAACTCAGTTGTCGAGTGCGCCTCTTGTCATCGTTTCTTCTCTGATAGTGGCATCAGGCAGACTGAGTGCTCGATTTGTCGCAACAGTAACCGCGACCACAGCAAACTTCTTATAATATCCCGCGATAGTGATATCGAAGCGATTGAACGTAGTGGTGTGTATGATGGAGTTTACTTTGTTCTTGGTGGCACAGTTTCATTACTATCAAATAGTTCACAACAGCCGGAAAAAGTTCGCAATGGGGCTCTTAAAGCACTAGTCGCTGATAAAACTAATAGCAAAACTTTGAAGGAAATCATCCTAGCCTTTTCGATTAATCCCGATGGCGAAAACACCGCTCGCTATGTCGAGAATCTACTAGCTGAATTAATCAAAGAATACGCTATAGAAATATCCTACCTCGGGCGTGGCCTCTCCACTGGTAGCGAGCTCGAATACGCCGACCCTGAAACCATCAAAAACGCCCTCACCCACCGCACTCACAACGAACAGACTTAGTAAGAGAAATATACCGAATTAGCAAAGAGCCACAAAGGGCCGCCCTTTGTGAATTTTGAACTAGCAAAGGGTCACCCTTTACTAGTTCCTAAGTTCAAGAAAAAATTGACAAGACTTAAAATTAAAGGTTAAATTAGGTTTGGAGTCCATTTGTTGTTTAAAAAACCTCACCAAGGAAAACAAAATGCAGGTTGTTTGGCACGCACCGACACAGGTCCTCATCGATGGAAAGATTATTGAAAAAGGTGCAACTTACACGGTACACGCCATAAGTTTTTCAAATACGCTGAGAAGTGGATTAGTAGAGCTAGTGGAGTTTCCGGATAAAGATACAAAAAAATTCCACCGCTTTAAGGCCGACCACTTACGCGCGCTAAACGGTAAGAGCACGGACAAAGTTCAGGCTTTGCCAGACACACGAGCTTTTGGGTTGTATGGTAAGCGGATACTCCAGCTGGCAGGTCTAAAACACAGAAAAAAAGACGGTGCGGAACTCGTATTGCTAGCCCCGTCACTAAACCCAAAACCAATGCCGTACTCAGAGTTCGAGCACGTGTGAATGTGCCGACTCGCCACACCCCACCCCCCGACAAGCCCTGTGCTTGTTTTGGTGGGGTTTTGTTATATAACTCTTAACTCTGTGGAGGCTAAGACTTCACAGAAGATGCTAATAGTTAAAAAAACCGCCAGAGGCGGGTCTTTTAGTGGTCTGTCTATATTTAGGCAATCGCTTCGATTTTAACCTGGGCGTAGTGTTGGCGGTGACCAAGACGACGGTCACGATTACTCTTAGCCTTGTAGCGAACGATGGTAAGCTTTGGACCCTTCTTTTCTCCGAGGTAAGTCGCCTTTACTTTCGTTCCAGTGTTTGGCGTACCAATTTTAGCTGTCTTGCCGTCATCAGTCATGAGTACGTTTTCAAACTCTACCGCATCACCTTCCTTAAGATCACCAATAAGTTCAACCTCCAGAGTATCACCAACGGATACCACGTATTGCTTGCCCCCAGTTGCGATAACTGCGAAGCTTTCTTTGTTAGCTTTTGTTGTTGCCATAGTGCCGGCTATAATACTAGAAAACCCAAAAAAATGCAATGTTTGGGTCGAGACAGCCTACTCCTCCACTCTACCTTGGGGTTTATCAATGGCCAAAATATCAATATCAATAGATTCTCCAGTAATACGCATTATGTCTTTATCTATCTTACCGAGTTCTTTGTAGCCGGCGTTGTAATG
>JAYTMA010000130.1:0-1085 GCA_043728975.1 bacterium | reverse complement strand
ACTGCTCCAACGACAATTAAAGTCATCAGGAGTGCGAAGCCGGCTTTTTTTCGACTGTTTGCTGTGCCGTTAATTTCCATATACATTGAAAAGTTGTGTTTCTACTTCTACTTTTTGTTCTTGACGAAGATTTCCTGAACGCCAGGTGACTCTAGAGATAACCTTCACTTCATTGGCATTTACTCTGGTAAAGTATATTTTACGAGTAAAGGGTGTCGACTTGTTTGTACCAACGGTATGAGTAAACTTAGAGCGTTGATTGTTCGTTGTGGTATCGAGATAAAGTGCGCAAGCTGTCTGAGAACTACCACAATTTATGATATTTACGGTACCGGTCTGAACAGCGTTTATCGTAAAGCCACACCCTCTAGAGGCATTATAGCAATTCTGATAAGTTGCGTTTATGGTTGTAAAATCAGCCCAAGGACTGGGGTTGGTACCCTTAAAGAGAGTATGGGTAAGTATGAGATCATCACGAATTTTTTGAGCCAACTCTGCTCCTTCTTGAGCTAAGAAGAAAGCGGTAACTTGTTCACTGGAAAAACTAGTACTGCGCGCGGCCGAAGAACTAATAGTCATTGGTCCAATCATCACAAGTAGTAAAATCGAAATCGCTACGAGTGTCTCGATCAAGCTAAAGCCAGACTGTGCCGTATGGTATTTCATAGGTCAAGGGTGCGTTGTGTTATCGTCGTCTGAATATAATACGACTTATCATTTGGGTTGCTGGTCTCGGCTGCTTCGATGAAAATAGTTACTGCGGCCTGATCTCGTTCTCCGTTACCAGATATCAAAGGGTCGGCACCCGAAACAAATAAATCGAAATTTCTAATAAAGATACCCGATGAAGTAATCGACTGTGGCGTATTACTGCCAGTCTTACGGAAGATTTTACCGACGTTTTTATCAAAATAATAAAGAATACGTTCCTTATTCTTCGAAATACTGTCACCTCCCTCCTTAAAAGACATACCGATAAAATATTTTGCGGCAGGATCAGGATTGCCGTTAAAGCAATCATTTACTCTGTCACCGTGTTCATCATCAACGTCTACACCTTGACTGAAGACACCGTTGCCGTTTGC
>JAYTMA010000129.1:0-1976 GCA_043728975.1 bacterium | reverse complement strand
GAAGACTGTTGGATATAGCATAGCTATCCCTATGGGGACAATCCCTTTGGGGGAATTCCCTTTGGGTAATATCATTCAAGCCCAAGTGGAGGAGCGAGAATAGCGCTCACAGACCCGAGACCATCACTCAAACTGTACTGAAAGTTGCAACTGATGATGACTGTGAACAGCCAACTATAGCTAGTATAGCTAGCCATGAACTGCTATGTTTTGACACAATGAGCACTATATGGCTGAGTGCCATTATACCTAGACTAGAGTGAGCTATTGGAGCGACCTTGGTCGACTAGCTGAAAGCAAAGTGTATTCGAAACGAATCACTGCTATCAACCAGGTGCTTTGACTGGATCCAGGATCCAAAAGACAGCCTTATTCCAAGACACGTTCGCACCCTTCTTAGCTGAGAAACCTAGTCAAGATGACTTGCCCAAGGGGCCAGAGGATTTCCTCAACGAGATTACCTTTGAGGGAGATGAAAGCTTTCAAAGGAAGCTCCGAGAGCTCTGTTCTGAATATTCAGACATCATCAGTGATCAATTAGCTGAGAAACCAGCGTCACTAAAACCCTTTGAGATTAACATCCTACTCGAGTTGTGGGAAATAGACGAAAACCGTACGCCGGTACGTCCCCAGTCATCAACGAAAGAGGTTGCCCTCAAAGAAAATCTCGACGAGATGCTTGCATCAGGGGTTATAGAGCGATCAGATGCTGCTTGTTACAGTCATCCTGTAATAGTAACTAAGTTACCCAGTAAATTTCGAACCTGCATCGATTACCGGCCACTTAATAGGTGTCTTAAGCCGGCCTCATTCCCGTTGCCAAATATCAAACATCTTTTTGAGAGGATCGGTATTTTTGGTGTGATGGATTGAACCGCGGGTTACCATCAAGCACCGTTACACCCCTCACATCGCATTTTTACGGCATTCATATGCTTTGCGGGGGTGTTTCAGTTCACGAGATTGCCCTTTGGTCCGTGTCGAGCCCCCTCTTACTTTCAAGAGCAGATGGTAACGGCGGTCCTCTATGGCCTTATCTATCATTGTTGCGAGATGTACCTCGACGATTGTATAGTATATGGCAAGGGTGAAGCGGAGTTTCTTAAAAACTTGAATAAAGTCTTTGAAAGATTCAGACTTAAGGGTCTTAGACTCAAAGCCAAAAAATGCCGCTTTGGTCTACCTCGTATTGAATACGTTGGCAGAGTGGTTGACAAAGATGGTTTATCCATGTCAAAAGAAAAAATAGAAACAGTATTAAACTTTTCTATACCTAAGAACTTAACTCTGTTAAGATCATTCTTAGGATTGGCGAACTATTTTCGACAGTTTGTACCGATGCATTCTACTTTGGTTAAACCAATGCAAGATATGATAGATCATTCTGCACCGAAACGTTCGGCCGTTGTATGGACTCAAGCGAGCACCAACAGCTTTCATGATACTCAGATTGCTATATCTCGTTGTCCATTAATGTACTTCATTGATGACAATAAGTTAGACATACGGTTGTATACAGACGCGTCTGATTTCGGAATTGGCGGGGTTCTTTTCCAAGTGGTTGATACCATTTGGCAACCGATTGCTTTCATAAGCAAATCATTGACACCAACACAAATAAGGTGGTCAACTATACAGAAGGAAGCGTATGCTATATTCTATTGTTGTACACAACTCGATTATTTAATCAGAGATCGTACGTTCACAATCTATACGGATCATCTAAATATCACGTATATGAAACAAAATCCTACCTCGATGGTAGCAAGATGGTTCATTGCGATGCAAGAACTCCATTTTACGGTCGTCTTCGTACCTGGCACAGCAAATGCTTTAGCCGACGCATTGTCGCGATTATGTCCTAATCTGACAGAAATTGCATTACCGTTACGAACGACAGAATTGGAATTACTTCCCACTTCGTCTTCGTCAGTCACTGTATCAGCTTTAACAGCTATTGACCCAGCGTCAGACGA
>JAYTMA010000128.1:0-15452 GCA_043728975.1 bacterium | reverse complement strand
CCTGTTTTCATAATAATGTGGTTTAATAATTTTTTAATGGGTACTCACGCGTTCGTAACACTGAGTGATAAAGGAACCGAAACCGATTCGCTTATCACTTAGGATTACCGGTTGGTTTAAGTGACTAAGAAATACACAGCTAAAATTAAGACCGTCGGTATAAAGACTAGTAACTTCCACCAAAAAGAAGTACTTACTAGCGGACTTGGAAAAAAAATAAACGAGGTATATACAAGGGTATTAATAACTACCCCGACTATCAGTGCCTGTGCCAATGGCCACTGAATGACATAGAAGAAGATTGCTAAAGAAAATACAACAGCCAGTGGCAGGATGCATCTAATTTTATCAAGATTGTTTGTCATAGTGATGTTGAATTTACAGAAAAGATTTCAGATGGCCTTAGTAACGCGAAAGGCGAAGAAAATAACACGAGGCGTACCTTTTGTACGATGAGTGTTATTTTGCTGATGCCTGACAAAGTTAATAAGGTCATATCAAATCTTTTACTTCATGGCTTCCATACCGCCAGTAATCTCCGCCACCTCCGCTGTAATCGCTGCCTGACGCGCCTTGTTGTACTTCAGCGTCAAAAACTTCGCCACCTCCTTACTCTTATCAGTCGCGTTCTTCATCGCTACCATACGAGCGGAGTGCTCAGAAGCCTTACTCTCGAGGAAGGCGTAGAAGAGAATAATCTGAATGAGCTGCGGGATCAGCGCGTCAAAAACCGTCTGCGCATCTGGCTCGATAGTATGGTCAATCACGGCATCCGGTGGTACCACATCGTCACTAAACTTGCCATGACGCGGACGAATACCCCGCATCATATAGTGTACTTCCGCTGGATCAAGTGGAAGAGCCTGGCGCATCGTCGCTTCTTGTTCAAAGGTAGAAAGAAAGTTTTGGTAAATCACTTCCACCTTGGCGTAGGTCTTATCCTTCTTGTAGGCCTCGATAACCGCTGCAGTGATAGCGTAGACATCGGACACTTTAACGTCATCGCCAACGTTAGTGTAACTCGAAATGACTTTAATTTTTTCGCGCGCCGCAAACTCTACCGCCTTACGACCAACCGCCACCATATCGAAAGCCACACCAGTGGCTTCAAGGCCCTCCACCTTTTTTAGGACCGCACTGTTAACACTTCCGGCTAAACCTTTATCGCTAGTAATTACTACCAGAAGCACCCTACCTTCGGTACGGCGCACCACTAGAGCATGGCTTTGTACCGCTTGCGATTGTGCTACATGAGAAAGTATCTTGAGAGCCGAATGCACATACGGTCGCGCCAGAAACGCATGCTCCTGACTTTTGCGCATCTTGACCGCCGAGACAGACTCCATCGCCTTGGTCACTTTGCCAGTCTTCTTGGTGGAGATTATTTTGTTTTTAATTTGTTTTAACGCCATACTATTATTAATTGACAGTTACAAGCTCATCAATTCCTCTGTTTTCGTCAAAGCCCCATTCATATGGAATATATACCAATATACTTAATTCGGTGTTATCTTTGTATGCTTCATAATAATAGGCCATGCCACAATCGGAACCTGGTTGATCGAACCATAATGAAAATGGATGACCGTCTATATACATTTTATAGGAATAGGAAACAGGACGTCCTGGCACGATTTTACCAGGTCCCCTTCCCGCCTTAAAATCTGCATAAGCTTCTGGATCTCTCAATCTCTCAGGAACACCTCCGTCAGTAACTTCAGAGATGCGAATGATGCCTCCAGACTTAGCCGCATGAACCTCTACACACGGCTCATCCAAAGAACGAGGTTCATAGTCAGCAGAGACTAGGGCTGTTTTACTTTCATCTTGATACTTAAACCCGAAATTTTCGTGAAGCGTCATTATTTTTTTGGGTGGAGGTACATTAGTTGGTGTTCTTGTGGGTGACACAGTCTCGAGTACTTCGGGCGTATTTTTATTTATCGCATCGATTGATTCAGCTGATTCGGCCAAGGAAGCTGCCTCTGAATCTGTCTGAACGGACTGTTCCTCAACTTGATCAGCAGGAATCTCGGGAGTAGCTACATTTGGCGTATCTCCACCAGCTCGAAAAGCGGATTCGTTTTCTTTTGTCGAAATACTTTGAGAAAGTACTACTAAAAGTATCAATAAAACTACCAAAAATAAAGCCGATAAAACTTTTATAGCAACATTTTTTATTACTTTTTCTTGTTCCGGAATCATATTCATTTAGCTTTTGAATGCTGTGTAAAATGACATATTTGCCTCCTTGAAGTCAGCAATTGCAGTATTGAGCTTCTCTACTACCTCATCGGTTAATTCACGGCCAATTTCGATAGTGGTAAAGATATCCTTGCGATCTCGTTCAATAAACTCGTGGAAAGAATCTTCAATTTTACTTACCATTTGTGGCGTTGCTCCATCCAAGAGGCCATTGTTGGCTCCGTAAATAGACACTACCTGCTTATAAAATGGCATTGGATTGTTTTGCTTTTGCTTTAGTAACTCGACATACTTACGACCACTATCGATACGCTTCTTGGTGTCTTCATCGAGATCTGAAGCAAACTGCATAAAGGCTTCAAGTTCACGGAACTGCGCTAACTCGAGACGAATCTTCCCCGCTACTTTCTTCATCGCTTTGGTCTGGGCCGAACTACCTACACGCGAGACTGAGATACCGACGTTAAGAGCCGGACGAATGCCTTTGTTGAAGAGATCACCCTCGAGGAAAATCTGACCATCAGTAATAGAAATAACATTAGTGGGAATGTAGGCAGACACGTCACCTTCTTGCGTTTCAATAATTGGTAGTGCGGTGATAGACCCACCGCCAAGCTCTTTACTAAGTTTAGCTGAACGCTCTAATAGACGTGAGTGAAGGTAAAAGATATCGCCTGGATACGCTTCTCGTCCTGGTGGGCGGCGCAGTAATAGGGACATCTGACGATACGCCACCGCGTGCTTACTAAGATCATCAAAGACAATCACGACATCCTTACCTTGTTCCATGAAGTACTCACCGATAGCGACACCAGTAAATGGTGCCAGGAACAGGAGTGGTGATGCTTCCGCCGCTGAAGTAGCCACGATAGTGGTGTACTCCAAGGCACCAGCTTCTTCTAACTTAGCCATGATACTCGCGGTCTTAGACCGCTTCTGACCAATAGCGACATAAATACAAATTGGGCGTTTTTCTTTTGGCTCGTACTTTTGATTGATAATTGTATCAATCGCGATAGTGGTCTTACCAGTTCCGCGGTCACCAATGATGAGTTCGCGCTGACCACGACCAATCGGGATCATGGAGTCGATCGCCTTAATACCGGTGTGAATTGGTTCGTTCACACTTGAGCGTTCCATTACACCGTACGCGACACGCTCAATTGGCATGTTTCTATCAGTCGCAATCGGACCCTTGCCGTCTATCGCTTCACCAAGCGCATTCACTACCCGCCCGACAATCGCCGGACCAACCGGTACCGAAAGTAGATTGCCGGTACGACGTACCTGCATACCCTCTTTCACCAAATTACTTTCACCCAAAATCACCACCTTAACCGTATCTTCTTCGAGGTTTAAGACAAGCCCAACGAGTGCGCCATCCTGCTTAAGAGTATCCTGGAGAGGTACACCACTGCCGGTATCGAAGATAACCATCTCCATCATTTGCGCCTTTAAGAGGCCTTCAATCTCAGCGATACCATCGCCCACCGAGACGACCACACCCACTTCCTGCGGGGCGGTAGTAGTATCTAGATTTTCTATCTCTTTCTTAATTCGATCAATGATGGCTGTACTCATGATAATTTATGTTAAATGATTTTGGATTGATAAATTTGGTGAATAAGATTTTTAGGTGAATCTGTGGAGGCTAAGCCTCCACAGATTTAGGACTTGGTGATGTTTCGGTAAAGGTTTACAAGGACTCGTTTGTAGCTTTTATCTAACAGTGTACCCCCAAAGCGAGCGGTAAAGCCCCCGACCAGGGTACTATCTTCGATAACTGTATAAGCTTCGTTTTCGGCCGCGCCTAAAGCCAGTAGCGCGGATTTAATTTTTTCTGTTGCCACACCATCAACCTTAGCGACTGCCACTTGTGGCACAGAGGACTTTAGACGAGCTTCAAGCACCCGCTTGGTAGCACGGAGAATCTGAGGCCAGAGCCTAAGGTGACCCTTGCTAACCAAGAGCGTTTTAGTGTTTGCTAAAGCCTTGTCGATAGCCAGGCCACCGAGGACACTATTGGTTAGAGCTGTAACGTAAGCTTGTTTCATAACTAATTAAAGCGCACGGTCTTTAAGCAATTTTTCAGCCGCTAAGATCGCGAGCTCCGCTATGCTCTTTTCACTCTCAGAGAGAGCTTGCTTTTTGAGCTGTTCACTCTTCATTTGCGCCTCTTTGACCACCTGGATCGCTTTAGCTTGTGCCGCGCTCAAGATTTCTGCGGTCTTGGCTTCAGCCGCTGTTTTGGCTCGCGCCGCGATAGCCGAAGCTTCACCATGAGCTGCACTCAATACTACTTGCTTCTCACTATCAGCTTGTGCTTTTGCCCCGGCAGCAAGCTCTGCATCCTGTATCCCTTGTGCGATTTTGTCCTCGCGCTCCTTAAGAAGCTTGAGAATTGGTCGGTACAAAAAGTACCCCAAAGCCGCCATCAGAATAGTAAAGTTTACTATTTGTATGATGATGAGTCTGACGTCGATGCCGAAAGCGTTGATGATTTCATCCATAGTGAGTGAGTAAGTTAATAATTGAGTGACTTCTTAGAGCAAAACTTTTTTACTTAGGTTAATTCCATAATTCTTTTGATGGTGCTAGGTCTAGTGTAGGTAAAGTTTCAGAATTGAGGATAATGCGAGGCGCTAGAGAAAATTTTGCTGAGCTGTACATTTAGTACAGTGAGGTAAAATTTTTCGTAGCAACAAAGCAGTATCCCAATTCTGAAATCTTTACGCGAATTTTATGACGAAAGCGACAACCAAAGCAAAGATGGCCAAAGCCTCAACGAAAGCAATACCAATAAACATGGTCGCTTGAATCTTTGGTGCTGCTTCTGGATTGCGTCCGATAGCTTCTAGAGCGCGCGCTACGAGCATACCGATACCGATACCAGGACCAAACACACCGACACCAGCCGCAATCGCCATCGCGAGAGCCTTCATAGCGCCAGCATTGATCTCAGCTATCTCAACCGCTGTTTTTAATTCATCCATATACGTATAACTTTTTATTTAATAATCGATTGACTGAACCTACCTACTGAACAAGTACGAGTCACGCCCAATTTGTTTAAAACGCGAGACTCGTGATTATCCACTAGTGCTTGGGCTCGGCGGCCGCCAACTTAATAAAGAACAAAGTTAAAATAGCAAAGATAAAGGCTTGAATAAATCCCACAAACACCTCAAAAGCAATGAGTGGTACCGGCACAATATAAGGAATAAAGAACATAATCACCACCAGCAAAGTCTTGCCGGCGAAGATATTACCAAAGAGACGGAATGAGAATGAAATCAAGCGCGCAAGCTCAGAGATAAGTTCAATTAGACCGATAATAAAAGCCAACGGTGAAGAGAAATTAATAAACTTACCAGCGTATTTAAAGAAGCCTAGAGTAACAAAGCCAGCCATTTCGATAGTCACAAATGCAATCAAAGCAAAGGCTAGTGTTAGGTTTAGATCAGTGGCCGCTGGATATAAAAAAGGAATAAATTTTCCACCCTCAGTGTAGTAGCCAATCGAAGTCACGCCCGGGAGTAGCCCAATCCAATTTAGAGTTAAAACAAAGATAAAGATAGTCATCACCACACCAAAGTATTTCAGAGCCATGGTACGACTTTCGAGTACATCACTCATATAATCAAATACACCACCGACAATCATTTCGGCCACACTCTGGAGTTTGCCTGGAATAGCCTTAAGTTGATGCCTGATTGTAATTGCCAAAGCAATTAAGATGGCCATTGTAAGCCAAGTAGTGAGTAAAGTCGCAGTAATCGGCACACCAAAAAACTCGCCGACAATGTACGGTTTAAGAGCGACGTGGATACCGCTTTCGGCAGCGTGAGCTGTATTAATCAAAGAAAACATGCGAATTTACCAGAAAGCACAAAGCACTCTAGCGCCGGCATTCTACCATAGTGCTCCCAAAAGCGAAACCCCAACCAGTTGCTAAATAACCCTATTTTAAGGCAAACTATTGACTTTATGACTATTTTGTGCTATTATATTGCTGATGCTTATCGCATCACCTAAAGGATAGTCCTCTAGGTAACTCTAATGGAGTTGAAATGACCGAGAAGCTTAGCGCGTCGCAACTTGTAGCCGTACGGTCCATGGATGCAGTCATGGCCGTGCTGAAAAGTAAATTCTGCGAGGAGATTACGCTCCTGCGGCAAGTGACTTTCCGTCTGACAAGAACCCGCCACGAAACCAATACTCGGACTCTGGCGCGAATCCGCCTGCAAGGATCCGCCTTTCGTGGTTCGAATGACAGACTGGTGGAAGTGGAAGCGGTGATGGAAGTAATGGAGGTAAACCACTTGTGGTGGGAACTTCAGTCGGCAAACGTACTTATTGCCGGCGATACTCACTTCGCACTGTGTGATGTGGTAACGTTCGATGACGGCCGCCGAATCGAAGCCAAAATCGAACAGCAATCAATCACACGATTCCCCTGCTGACCGGACCAGATCTCAAGGACCCCAGGGCGACTTCTCACGAAGTCGCCCTTAAAAATTATAGAGACCTACTTCCCCGCCACCTTCTCCCAAGAAGGTGGCGGTTTTTATTTTTACATTTTGATAATGAGGAAGGTGAGGAAGGTTGGACCTTCCTCAGGTTTTTTGAGGAAGGTCCAACCTTCCTCAAAAAAAAGTCCCGCCAAAGAAGCGGGACCATCAACCTCAAACTGCAGGGTGATTTTAGCGTCTACAGCTTGCGTCTGTAAACTAAGTACACTGACCGATCAGGCAATCGAGTGAACTCGACCTCCCCCCAGCCACTGTGCCGGTAGCGTAACCCTATCCCGCGTTGGGCTAGGGCTATACCAGAACCAACCTGCAAAGACACTTTACGACTAAGGGGCAACCCCAAGCCGACATCCAGGCAACTAACTGCTCGCCCTGACATGTCATTTCCTCCCCACTGGCGTGGTTCGGCACAGGCCAATCCTGGCCCAATCTCGACCGTAGGCAGCGGAATTGCTTCCTCTGCCCAGGCTAGACTGGATAGCATTGCTACGTATAGGGCTATGATTAACCCTTTTCCTGTTTTCATCGTACACTCCTGGTATCGACCACCGGAGAGTCGATAGTCGAATCTGCTCTTTGGCAGACCAACACACAATAGTACTTTGTCAATATTTTTGCAAGTTTTTCTTTAATTATGATTTACTTACTCGTATTTATGTTCAATAACACACCTAATCTTTACCCTAAATGCCTAACGAGTAATAAATTTTAGTTGACTATTTACCAGATTAATGTTATTCTCTTTATACCTTGAGAATCCCGTGTAGGGCTCTTGAGCGGCAAATAGCCGTCACCCCCATTTATTGGAAGTATGTGACTGATTTGGATTTACTTACTGCACAGTCCTGAAATTGCCTCGCAATTTCTTAATCAATATAAATATATAATGCCAAGCTCTGATAGCCGACCAAGTCGGCAGACTTCTTCTATTAATCGTACAAGGCGAACATTTAGTTCTGCCCGACCGCATACTGCAGGAAGTTCACATGCTCGCCCACAATCAGCTTCTTCTTCATATCGCCCCGCGACAGGAGGTAGTCGTTTTAGTAGCAGTCGTACTGCCACCAGCAGTGGCGGAAGTCGTAGTGGATTTAGTCGTGGCGGAAGTCGTGGCGGTAGTGGCGGTGGCCGAGGCCGTCGTCCCATGGCGACCTTTGATGTCTCCAAATTCATCAACCTGAATCCCGTAGCGCCAGCAGCTGAGGCAGCTTACGAAGCCAAACATACCTTTAAAGATTTTGGTCTAGATGCTCGTTTAGTAGAAACTATTTCCAATATGGGACTAGAAATTCCTAGCGCGATTCAAGATCAAGTTATTCCACTTATTCTAGATGGTAATGATGTGGTTGGCCTAGCTCAAACTGGCACCGGCAAAACTGCTGCCTTCTTAATTCCCACTATTCATAAGACCCTACGCCAGCCAGGTCGTCAGACTCTTATCCTTACCCCAACCCGAGAGTTAGCGATTCAGGTAGAACAAGAGTTACGACGTCTGACACCTAGGATGAACCTTTATGCTACGGTTTGCGTTGGTGGGATGAATATTCGTCCGCAAATCAGCGGTTTAAAAAGAAAGAATCATTTCATTATCGGTACCCCAGGCCGAGTCCAAGATTTGCTAGATCGTGGACATATTAAGCCCGGCGCTTTTACTACTGTTATCCTCGACGAGGCTGACCGTATGCTCGATATGGGATTTATTCACGATATTAAAAAAATCCTGAAGGATGTACCAACTGAGCGTGAGACTCTTTTCTTCTCCGCGACCATGACTAAAACTGTCGAGGGATTAATCCATGAATTTTTACGTAAACCAATTACTGTCTCGGTCCGAAAAAACGACATCACGAGCAGTATTACGCAAGACGTAGTGCGTTACCAGCACAGCAACAAGTTTGACACTCTAGTTGCTTTGATGAGAAAAGGTGAGTTTTCTCGAGTCATTGTCTTCGGAGCTATGAAGCACAGTGTGGAGAAACTTAGTCAAGAACTTGTTCACTCTGGAATTAAGGCCGATGCAATTCATGGTAATAAATCACATGTCCAGAGACAGCGCGCTCTCTCTCGTTTCAAGGACGGTCAAGTGCAAGTACTAGTCGCTACCGACGTAGCGGCTCGTGGTATCCACGTTGATAATGTTTCGCACGTTATCAATTATGACCTACCAAATACCTACGAGGATTATGTACACCGTATCGGTCGTACTGGTCGCGGTAGCAAGCACGGACAAGCTCTGACCTTTATCCCCGGTTAAATCTGTTAAGATTAAATTCTGCCCTCAAACATCAACTTGTCTGAGGGCAGAATTTTAATTTATAAATCATTATGGCTGATAATCCAAAGTATATTGTGCTGGATAAAAAAATCGGGCAAACACCACTTGAGGTGCTGGAAGCTTGGCGCGTTAACCATTCTGATTTGGCTAATACCCCGATGGCCTATGCCGGAAGGCTTGACCCGATGGCTTCAGGTAAATTACTAATACTGATTGGTGAAGAGTGTAAACATCAAGAAAGTTATCATGGTCTTGATAAGACTTACCTTTTTTCAGTTTTATTTGGTGTATCCTCCGATTCAGGCGATGTCCTTGGTTTATTGACCGAATCCGGAAACAAAGATGTGACCAGGATGTCGATTGAAAAAATTCTCCCTTCCCTTTGTGGTCCGATTGAACTCCCCTACCCAATTTTTTCTTCTCGCACCGTCTTGGGAAAACCCTTACATACCTGGGCCCTAGAGAATCGCCTGAGTGAAATAACTATTCCAACCAAGAAGTCTAATATTTACGAACTAAAACTAGACCATCTAGAGCAAAAAACTCGTGCTCTCATTGTTGCGGAGGCTAGTGATAAAATTGAATCCATTCCCAGAGTCACTGACCCCAAAAAAGCGCTTGGTAATGATTTTAGACGACCTGACATCAGAAAAAGTTGGCTAGAATTTAGTAGAACTGGTAGTGAAGATGATTTATTTTCGATTGCTACTTTTACTGGTACCGCCAGTAGCGGTACCTATATGCGTTCTTTGGCCGAAGCCATAGCTAATAAAGTTGCTAGTACCGGTCTAGCTTTTAGTATCCACCGCACTGAAATCGGTCAGTATGACGCAGTAGCTAAAGTTTGGACCAAATGCTTCTAGCTCTAAATGTCTTTCTTCTTAAGCTCCGTAATTTTGTTCAAGTAAGCATCCACCGCCAAGACATACTCAGCATGACTCCAAACCAGTGGCGCGGTAGACAAATGTTCACGCGTAGTCGGGTGCATTTGCTCAGCTAGTACTCCACCTTGTGTGGCATGTGAGCAAGTCCATTCCAGTAGTTCTAAAGCCGGTTTGAGCTCCTTTAAGGTACGGGCTTTTCTAATATGATACTGCGCCATCCACAGCGTGGTTATCACCCAGGGGTTTGGTGTACCCGCATCCCGCATACGATAATAGGCATCGTTTTCATAGCGCACATAACCTTTACTATTGGCATGCACTTGCAATCTGGCATCAACAGTCTTGGCTGAAGCTACAATCATTGGGTCATCAATGTCAAATACCTCAAACAAAATTAATCCGTAAAAACTACTAGTATCAATCGTTCGATCAAAGGTCAGGTCTCCTTCTTCACTATGTAGAACATGCTTAACAAACATTTCCATTTCCTTATCATAGAGAACACTAGCAATAGCTGATTGTAGACGCTGAGCAACTGCCTGATAGGTACGAGCATCATCATCTTTGCCGAGGACCATCGCAAAACGGGAGGCTGCCATCAGTCCCCCATAAACCGAGGCCGCAGTGTAGGTGGAGGTACCATACTTCTCTTCCCATAAGTCGTAAGAAGCTTGTGGTAAACCGGTACTAGATTCGATGTACTCACACATAAAACGGGCCGCTGGTTCAATAAAAGGATTATACAAAGACTCAATAAACTCTAAATCACGAGTCTTTTCGTAATGGCGCCAAAGCATAAAGATTGAGGCGGCTGTTTCGTCTTCTTGAATTGGTAGGCGAGGCTTTCCATTTTGCATCCAAGGATGCCAAGAACTACCCAGGACACCGTCAGTCCGATACTTATGCATGAGGTAACCATCTGGTTCGGCGCACTTTGCTAAGAAAGTAAACAAGCGTTTTGTAGCGTCATGATAACCAGTAACATCTAAAGCCAAGGCAATGTTTGCAGCATCACGAGGCCAGACATAACTATAAGTATCGCGACCATGATGGAGCATGTCGGTGTCACTCGAAGCGATTACGCCACCGTTATTATCGGCATGTACCCGCATAACAATCAAAGAACGATTGAATAAAGTTCGCAGTGGCGTAGATAATATAGAAAGATCTCTATCTTCTTTTAGAAGCCAGGCTTGCCAGTACGCTTCGGTGGCAGTAATTAAACGTTCTGGCTTTTCCTTTAAAACGTAAGCATCCAGAGTATGAACTTCAGGAATATTCTCACCACAAACTACCCAGTAATTCATTTCGGTACTGGCCCCAGGAAGCAAATCAGCCGTGAGACCGATAACTGAATCAACTGAGCCATGCTCAATAGGGTTGCGTTCTAGTACACCATCAACGGCATCTAAATAGGTCCCTTCCTTTCCTTCGATGCCAAAGAGACCAATGTTGTAATCAGTAAATTGTTTATCTCCGACGAAGGCGTTAATTAACAGAGCGACCTTACCTTTGTAGTGCACAATCGCTTTTACGCGTGGATCATAAAAAGCGGTATCGCCGCGCCTGGACTCAGAAATGCGAAACTGCTGGGCTAGATATAATTTAACAATACGAGCATTTTCACTGTTATTGGTAACAATAAAATTACGCAAAAAAACATTCTGTTCATTATGAACGGCGTCTTTACTAACGACAGTAAGCTGTAGACGTTCATTTACGGCCACCATACTACCTACTCCGGTATGGTCACCCGCTCCAATTGTAATGGCCCACTCAGACTGATCAAACCAGGACATCACACCATCTACATATACACCGATACGGTGCACAAAGTTGCCACTAGCACCACTAACGTGATTAGCTTCCCCTACAAACGGGTAATACAAATCACGTACTTGACCGCGATAGTCTAAGCCGACTAGTAAACTTCCATTACCGACAGTGACAGCCCGAGCCATGACTAGATGTGATAGGTCATTAGATGTTTTGCAATAGCGACTTTAGCTGAAGTCGCTGTTTTAGCCTTGCGCAGATCAGCCGCACATTCGAGGTCACATAATACAGACTCCACCCACTGCGCAAAGTCATGTCTATTTTTATTGACATGGTGCATATAGACAGATTTATCCATCTTCGCTAAGGCATCATGTAAAGCTTGCAAACTATTAAATATTTGACCATCGTTAGTCCAAAATGAGTGCGCGTTATCGGCAAAAACCAAAGCCTTGGTTGAGGTTGTTTTTTTGGCTACCGTTTTTTTAATAACAGGAACTACTTTTTTAACAACAGCTTTCTTGACAACTTTTTTTGCGACTGTCTTTTTTACGGTGATTGGCATATAAATAAAATTAAGAACTAATGTTTCTGAGGCAGAAACTTACTCAGAAAAGATGACCCTTCTACTACCTTACTAAACCAGTTTTTAAGCTTTTGCCAGGTAGTGGGATTTGGCAGCGGCTCTCTTTGTACCTCTAAAGCAGTTTCGGTTTTTACCTCCACCAACTTACGCTCCTCATGCGCCAAGGCTTTTTCCTCACTCAAAGCTAACGCATGACTTACCCTCAATTGTAAATCACTTAAGGCATTCATGAAAGCGATATACGCATCATATGGGGATTGGTAGGGACTGAAGTAAGCGTGTACATCACCGTCTGCAGACCACTTAGTACACATGTAATAAAAGTGATCGGAGGTTTGTAACTTACGCCACGTTTCAATAAGATCTTTGTTTTTGGTCGCTATCACTTTCTCCTCCATACCATAGATAGCACCGATGGCGTCTTTTTGAATATCGTTTCCCGTCCAAGCGGTCAGATCTCGATCGGTATCAGCCCAAGTCAAAACATCAGGCACATCAATTTCTCCGACAGAATCATAGCTCAAAACTGTCTCAGAGGGTGTTTTGAATGAGGTATCTGGATGACGAGTTAGTATGCCGGGCAGAGCGCGGAGGAAATTAAAGATACCAGTATCTTCCCACTGGTGTTCGCCAAAAGTCTCATAGTCCATGAAGAGGTTGATGGTCTGCCCATCGCCATGATGCGCGTGTATCCACTGTGCATACGTCTCGGCATTAAGTGGCCAACTAGCCCACCCCTGGTTACCGAAGCGAAAAGCTACATCGTCTGATAGTTTGTAGTTTTTAAGGAGAACTTTTATTTTTTTACAACCGGGTGGGTGATAAAGATAATTTGGACTACGCCAACCCAAGTACTTATCCCAACCTTCGGCCATGATACCGAGATAACCATTATCCTCACACCATTTAGCTAAGTCGTTGCGATATGAGAGCTCCGTATTTCTAAACACTCTGGGTGTATAACCAAACAATTCTTTGACCCGCTTTTTGTGTTTAAGGACTTGCTTTTCAAACTCCGGAACTGAGTAGAAAAAAGCCAAAGAGTGATGGTAGGTGTCAGCTAAAACTTCTACTCTGCCCGTTGCAATTAGTTTCTGAAAAGACAGAAGCACATCTGGTGCATAAGCTTCAAATTGGTCTAGAACCGTACCAGAGAATGACAGAGCAAAACGAAAGGCTGGATTAGTATCTAATAACTCTTGTAAAATAGCGTTAGTTGGGCGATAAGATTTATTGGCAACTTTATCAATGATGCGACGATTGTTTAAATCAGTCTCAGAGGAATCATTAAAATATTCGTTATCATTACCGATATCAAAGACCCGATATTTTTTTATACGGTATGGTTGGTGAACATGAAAATAAGGACAGACAGTTAGCATATCTATGATGTAATGTATTGTATCAAAGTTTTATAAAGACGATAAACCTTTTGGGCCGCTTCCTTCCATGACATACGGTTGAGGTCTCTCTGACCTTCACTCACCATCTGCCGGCGCATGACAGGGTAACGCATCGCGGCTAATATTTGGTTAGCCATTTCATCAACATCCCAAAAATCTACCTTAAGGGCATGTACTAAGACCTCACCTACTCCAGACTGTCTAGTGATGAGTGAAGGGACTCCATGCTGAAGGGCTTCTAAAGGAACAAGGCCAAACGGTTCAGAGACCGAAGGCATCACTACTAAATCGGCGCTTTGGTACATACGATCACGCTCTTCTTCCCACAGGGCACCCGCAAATATGACGTGCTTAGACAGACCCATTGCCCCAACCTGATTAATAATCTGATTGGTCATATCACCCCAGCCGGAGATGACGAAAACCACATTAGGATCCACATCCACTACTCTACGAGTAGCCCTAATAAAATAGTCGACTCCTTTTTGAATAGTGATGCGTCCATGGTAAAGAATAACTTTTTTACCTTGTTGCTTTAGTCCATGAAGCATTGGCTCATGACGAGGCGGAATAAAAGTATCACAGCCATTATGGACCACTTCTACTTTTGAGGGATCGACACCATGCTTGCGCACAATCAGGTCTTTAGTAAAAGCACTGACTGTGATGATTTTATCGGCCGCTGCAAAACTTTCACATTCGATTTTATAAATAGATGGATCGACATTCTCACTGGCCGCTTGATCATAAGAGGTGGCATGGACATGCAAAATCAAAGGCTTGCCACTAGCAATCTTGGCAGCGACACCAGCCAAGTAAGAAGTCCAATCATGCGCGTGGATAATATCAAACTCTTCTTCTTCCGCAATTAGAGCAGCCTGGTGTGCGAAGCGATGGGCTTCCTCTACAATTGTACGGGACTTTATGATTGGTTTACCGCTACTTTCATAACCAGCGATGAAATAGACTTTACTATCAGCAGCATTATAGGGCTTGAGATATGACTCAACCTGTCTAACTTTAACTCTTCTTTCATCTTCAGCAAAAATAAATCGCGCGTCGCCAACTGCATTTTGCCTTTTTGGTAAGACAAAAATGACTTCTACCCCTTTTTGGGAAAGCTCCCGCGTCAGGCCAAAACAAGCGACACCAAGTCCTCCATTTCTTGATGGAGGAAAATCCCAACCGAAAGTAAGTATGCGCATAAAAACAGGAAATAGGTGCCCAGCTTTAGGCTCACATTCATCATAACACGCACCACTACTTTAACTTTATTTATCCTGTGTTTAGGTGTGGGTTTCTAGTCACAAATATCTCATAGACTTCTTTTCTGGGTTTTATTTGACTAAAATTGTTATTTTTGCTACTATCTCCCCACTATGTCACAGGATTTATTGATAAAACTCGTCTCAGTTGGCGACAAAAATGGCGTTGGCAAAGGCCATGTCTACTACACTCGCTTTAATAATAAGGTAAAAAAGGACCCGAGCAAAAAGTACGAGACTAAGAAATTCAACCCAGTCTCAAAGACCCATACTGTCTACAAGCAAAAGAAATAAGCCAACGAGCGAAGCGACTATGGCGAATTTCGTTCCCGATTTGCTTTTCCCTAAGCAAATCGCTGGAACTAGCACTCCAAAGTTTCACTAAAGACAGTATTACAAAAACATGTCTCACAATTAGCCCTCAGGGGCTTTTTGTTTATCTACTCCCTGACCACAAACCACTAAGTTTTAGAGCTAACGTTCCAGAACTTTTCTCTGGGAAGGAGAAAAGTTGGAACAAAGCAAA
>JAYTMA010000127.1:0-19234 GCA_043728975.1 bacterium | reverse complement strand
CAATGCTGGTGTTCGTCCAGAGTGGATGTTCCTCACTCGTATTCCAGTTATTCCACCAGCGATTCGTCCGATGGTAGCGCTTGAAGGTGGTCGTCACGCCTCCTCTGATCTCAATGACCTCTACCGTCGTGTGATCAACCGAAACAATCGTTTGAAGAAATTGATTGACATTATGGCCCCAGACGTTATCTTGCGTAACGAAAAGCGTATTCTGCAAGAAGCGGTGGATGCCCTGGTAGATAATTCTATTCGTCATGGTGGTGGTGCTTACTCAGCCATGAGTCAAGCGCAACGCCGACCACTGAAGTCTCTTTCTGATTATCTAAAAAGTAAACAGGGTTATTTCCGCCAAAACCTACTTGGTAAGCGAGTGGACTACTCTGGACGTTCAGTGATTGTGATAGGTCCAGACCTGTCTTTAGATCAGTGTGGTTTGCCAAAACATATGGCCCTGGAACTCTTTCGACCGTTTGTGATTGCTCAACTCCTTAAGCAAGAACTTGCCTACAACATTCGGGGCGCAGGACGTCTGATTGAAGACGGCGTGCCAGAAGTGTGGGCCATTTTGGAAGATGTGATTCGACACCGACACGTACTCTTAAACCGGGCGCCGACTCTGCACCGTCAGGGTATCCAAGCTTTTCGTCCAGTTTTGATTGAAGGTAACGCTATTCAGGTGCACCCACTCGTTTGTCGCGCTTTCAACGCCGACTTCGATGGTGACCAGATGGCTGTACACGTACCACTATCTGATGAAGCACAAATGGAAGCGCGAGAAATTATCTCAGCTAACAAGAACATCCTTAAGCCGGGTTCAGCCGAACCAGTGGTGTCAGAAAAACTTCTCGATATGGCGCTCGGTGCTTATTGGATGACTAAGATTATTCCCGGAGCCTTGGGTGAAGGCAAATACTTTGCTTCTCCAAACGATGCTATCAATGCCTACGATCATGGGGTGATTGACTTCAGAGCCAAAGTACATGTATTAGCGACGGCAACAGCAAAGTACGCTCAGTACGAAGGTAAGATATTTGAGACCACAGTTGGTCGACTTATTTTCAACAGCGTACTACCTTCAGACCATATGTTTATCAATGACATTATTGTTCAGAAAACTATCTTTTCTGTCATTATTGACATCATTGATGCTCGTGGTCCAGAAGCAGTTCCGCCAATTGTAGATCGACTAAAGAAACTAGGCCTTAAGTACGCGACCGTTTCTGGTACTACATGGGGAATTGATGAAGTGAGTGTACCAAAAGAAAAGAAGGCAATTATTGATAAGTGTCGTGGTGAAGAGAGAACGGTTTTAACTGCCTTTGACGAAGGATTGATTTCACGCGATGAACGTCGCCGTATGGTAGTAGAGATTTGGCACCGCGCTAAAACGGAAATCGAAAAAGTGCTTCCAGACACTCTCGATCAAAATGGTTCAGCTTTCGAAATGTGGAAGTCAGGCGCTCGTGGATCACTTGGGCAGATTGCCCAGATGGCCGGTATGAAAGGTCTTATCGTTAACACCCGCGGTGAGACAATTGAATTCCCAGTTCTATCATCAATGAAGGAAGGCATGTCACCGCTGGAGTACTTTATTACTACTCACGGCTCACGAAAGGGTCTGGCGGACACTGCTCTCCAGACTGCTAAAGCTGGTTACCTCACTCGTCGTCTCTTCGTCGTAGCCCAGGACGCAATTGTGACTGAGGTTGATTGTAAGACTAAGCAAGGAGTAAAGATTGGCCGTATCTCTGCTTCCGGTATTGAAATTGCCTTTTCTAAGGCCATCAAAGGACGTATCCTGTCTGAAGATGCGGTTGATACCAAGGGTAATGTTATCTTTACTAAGGGTCATTTACTAAGTCGTAAAGAAGCGATTGCTGTAGAAGAATCTACTTGTGAAGCAGTATCAGTTCGTTCACCAATGACCTGTAAGACCCTACGTGGTGTTTGTCAGCATTGTTATGGTAATGACCTTACTACTAACCAAATGGTAGATATCGGCGAAGCGGTAGGTACAGTAGCGGCCCAAGCGATTGGTGAGCCAGGTACTCAGCTCACGATGAACACCAAGCACGCTGGTGGAGCGGCCTCGGTTGGTGGAGACGTAACTTCTGGTCTACCGCGGGTAGAAGAGGTATTTGAAAAGCGTGAACCAAAGATACCAGCCATTATTTCTAAGGCTGAAGGTATCGTGGTGGATATCCGAACTGAGGGTAGGGAGAAGATTGTGGTAGTTGCTCCGGATATGGGTGCTAAGGGTGCACCAAAAAAGAAGGATAATATTGAGTATGAGGTTAACTATCGACGAGTGGTATTGGTCTCTAAGGGTGATACTGTATATCAAGGACAACTGCTCACTGATGGATCAGCGACCTTACCAGAACTATTCAAATATGCTGGACAGGAAACAACCCAGGATTACATCATTTCTGAAGTAAATAAGATTTACGAACTTCAGGGCGTGACCATTGCTCGTAAGCACATCGAACTTATCGTTAAGCAAATGATGTCGCGAATGAAGATTACTGCTTCAGGTGAGAGTCGCTTCACGATTGGTGAAGTAATTGAAGAGTGGATTATTGTGGAGGAAAATATTAAACTCAAGGAGGCAGGTAAAGAGCCAGCTAAGGCCGACCGATTGATTCTTGGTATTACCGAGACGTCACTCTCTCGTAAGAGCTTCCTCTCAGCGGCTTCTTTCCAAAACACTACTCGGGTACTCATCAATGCGGCAGTGAAGGGAAGTCATGACAACCTTTCAGGTCTCATGGAAAACGTCATCATTGGTAAGCTTATCCCAGCAGGCTCAGGCTTCAAGGGTAGCGCTAAGCACAAGATGATTGAAGACATGAATCGCTAATTTAGCGAAAAAGAGGGAAGCGAAGTAAGGAATCAAAACAAAAGCCGGCCCCTACGGAGCCGGCTTTTTGTTAATTATAAATGGGAATAAGCTTAATACTTACCTTGTTCGACACACGTTCATTTTCCTGACAAAAAATGCCGCTATGCTCGAAGCAAAAATTAAAGGAGTCGATACTCCACTAATATTTGCTTCTGTGCAATGTCTCACTCGGCAAATATTAAGCTTATTCAAAAAGCAAATCCCTGGCAAGCGCGGGGATTTGTCGGGTTTTTTACTTGGCTTTTTTACTCACTGCTGCTTTCAGCAGATAATACGGGGCAAATAAGACGGTGGACCAGAACTTCAAAGTCCCGGCTATTAATTCCTTTTGGGTCTCATGCGGACTTTTGATAAAGTCATCCAGTGCTGACTGGAAAGTCGAAATAGAGCAGGTTACCCATATTATTGCGCCGACGATGTACAAGGCTGTAATCTCCACGTCTTTCTCCTGGTTAGAACGGTGAGTAATCAGCATATATTAAACTATACTTTTATCAAAAAAGCAAAGTTTTGGGCAGTTCTTTAGTTATCGCGTATACTACAGCAAATACATATGACTGACGTCGTGCAACAAATTAAAGATCGCCTAAATATTTTAGACGTGGTGGCGCCGTACGTGGAGGTACAAAAAGCCGGTAAGCAGTTTAAATGTCGCTGTCCTTTCCATAACGAAAAGACGCCGTCTTTTAATATTTCGCCGGAGCGTGGTATGTACCATTGTTATGGCTGTGGCGTTGGGGGGGATATGTTCACCTTCATCCAAGCAATTGAAGGCGTTGATTTTAAAGGAGCACTAAAGATTTTGGCCGAGAAAGCGCGGGTGGAGCTGGTGCCGGTATCACCAGAGAAGCAAAATGAACGCGACCGTTTGTATGCCACTTTGGAAGGGGCGACCAGATTTTATATTGATGAGTTGAAGAAAAACCCCGAAGCTTTAGCTTACCTAAAAAAGCGTGGAGTATCAGACCAAACAGTTGCGAGTTGGCGAATTGGTTTTGCACCAGGTCCACCAGTATCTTCTTGGCGAGCGACCAAGGACCATCTGCAGAAAGAAGGCTTCTCCTTAAAAGAGCTGATGGGGGCGGGCCTAATAAAAGGGGCTGATCAAGGTAAGGAACCTTACGACGTATTTCGTAATCGAATAATGTTTCCGCTCTTTGACCAGGGTGCTAGAGTGGTGGCTTTTTCGGGTCGTACCCTTGAGGTGGGTCCGGATATTCCTAAGTACGTTAACTCACCGGAGACAGAACTATTTAAGAAGTCAGAAATTCTCTACGGCTATGACAGGGCAAAGCATGGCATCAGAAATCTAGACTTCTCTTTAATTGTGGAAGGGCAGTTTGATGTTGTGATGAGTCATCAGGCTGGATACAACAATACGGTCGCTGTCTCGGGTACTGCCTTAACTCCGAGTCACGTCCAGCTTCTGGAACGTCTTTCGCACAAGGTTGTTTTAGCTCTAGATGCTGATAAGGCGGGTATCGCAGCGGCTAAGCGTAGTGCGGATCTAATGCTCCGGCGTGGGCTTGATGTGAAGGTGGCGATGATGCCACTTAGCAAAGACCCGGCTGATATCATACTAGAAGATCCGAAAGAGTTTAGACATATAATTGGTCGTTCGGTGCATGTGATTGAGTTCCTACTCAGTATTCTTTCAGCCCAAAATCTCGACCCTCGGACTTTTAAATTGAGGGCTAGGGAAGAGGTGATACCTTACGTGCCACTTTTGCCCAATAAGATAGACCAAGATCATTTTGAGGCCATCATTGCCGAAGCCCTTAAAACGACTAAAGACGCTGTGCATTATGAGGTAGAGAGAGCGGCGGAAATTATGGAGAAGGAAACAAAACCAGTCAGTGTAGTCGCAAAATCAACTGAAGAGAAGCCATCTGATAAAGTGGCAATGCCAAAAAGACGAGACTCCGTCCTGATCTTTCTCTTAGGGGCACTACCGCTTTGTAGTGAGGAAGCACAGGAGAAGATCAAGCGAGAAATTAGTAAGGTGATTAAGGTACCAGTCAACGAGCTTGAAGCTTTAGTGTCGGTGGAGAAGCGGGCGGAGGTAATGTTTAAAGCGGAGGCTTTTGTAGCCGAACAACCCCGACGGTTATTTGACGCCGAAGTGATACATTCGTTAAACCAGCTACGTGGGCTAATTATTAAACAAGAATTAAATGAAACGAAGAGCCTGCTGGATGAGGCAGAACAATCCGGAGACCAGCTACTTTTTGCGGCGCGGATGGCTAGGGTAAGCGAGTTACAGCGAGCGCTTCAGGACAGTCCTTATACCGTCGAAGACATTATTTCCCCGAAATATAGCTAAACCCTTTACTTTTTGGCGTTTTTCTGTATAGTGTGTAGCACCTATGGCTACCAAAAAAGCCTCAAAAAAAGCAGTTAAAAAAACGGCCAAAACCGTATCAAAAACCACCAAAAAAGCCGTTGCTAAAAAAGCGACAGTTAAAGCAGTGAAGCCAAAAGTAGTAAAGAAGGCGACCAAAAAAGTAGTGTTAAAGCCGAAGGCTAAAACGGTCGCAAAAACTATCAAAAAAACTACAACTAAAAAAGCTTCAGTCAAAGCCACTAAAAAAGCGGTGGCTCTACCTGTGGCCAAAAAAGTAATAAAAGTGGTACCGAAAAAAGAAGTTAAAGTAGCCCTAACCAAGAGTGAAAAAATTCTCGAACATAAAGCCGCTGAATTAATGACACTGGGACGACAGCGGGGCTATATCACTTACGATGAGCTTCTGAGGTCCTTCCCTGAGATTGAGAAAGATATTGAATTTCTTGATGTGCTCTATGGGCGTTTTGCTACGGCCGGAATTGATGTATTGCAAAGTGGTGGCATGCTCGGGGATGATTTAAGTCTCGATATCATCGCTCAAAAGAACGCTTTCAAGCGCAGTGACAGTGGCTTTGACTCGATTCAGATGTACTTGCGCGAGATTGGGCAGTACCCACTCTTAAATGCTCATGAAGAGCGTGTACTAGCGAAGCGTATTGTCGATGGTGATAGCGAGGCGAGAAATCTGCTCGCACGGGCTAACTTACGTCTGGTGGTTTCGATTGCTAAGAAATATGTTGGTCGTTCACCGGATCTAACCCTGCTAGACTTGATTCAGGAGGGTAACCTAGGCCTTTTTAAGGCTGTTGATAAATTTGACTTCACTAAAGGCTTCAAGTTTTCTACTTACGCTACGTGGTGGATTCGTCAGGCTATCACCCGCGCCCTGGCTGACCAGTCTCGCACTATTCGTATTCCGGTCCACATGGTGGAGACAATGGCTAAGTATAAGCAAGTTTCTCGTCGCCTCGCACAAGACCTAGGTCGAGACCCAATGCCAGAAGAGATTGCGACCGAAATGGGAGTGGAAGTAGAAAAGGTTTACCAAATCGAAAAAATTAGCCAGGATACTATTTCTCTAGAGCTACCAGTAGGGGACGATGACGACCGATCACGACTCTCAGACTTTATTTCCGATGATAAGATTATTTCTCCCGATCAAGAAGTAGCGCACAGCATTTTGACTGATCAGATCACCGAAATCCTTGATACTCTATCAGAGAAAGAGCGAAAGATTCTCGAAATGCGCCATGGACTACTTGATGGCACTTATCATACCTTGGAGGAAGTAGGGAAGGAGTTTGGCGTAACACGTGAACGTATTCGACAGATTGAAGCTAAGGCTTTGGAGAAGATCCGCCAGCACGAAAAGGCACGTAGACTGAAATCATACTAGACGTATGATTTCATATAGTGTTTTCTCCCTGCGGGGTCGAAAACCCTATCTACGTGCATACAGAAATAATGTCGTAGCTGCGCTACTCTGTTATTTCCAGAAGCAAGGAGACTAAAGTCATATTAAGGTATGACTTTAGACGATAGATTCTCCCTGTGTGGTCGAATCTATCGTCTCCTTGCATAAAGAAATCATTGTCGCAGTTACGCTGCTCTGTGATTTCAAAAGCACGCAGACTTAAATCTTATTAATTCCAAAAACACAACAAAAGCCGCCTCAATTTTGAGGCGGCTTTTGTTGTCTAGGTTGTAAGAAGTTTACCAGCAAGAGAATTTTGAATATGAAAACGCCCACCAGTTTGTGGCTGGGGGCGGTTTTACTCGGTCCGAGGACCGAGTTTGTTACCAACGGCCGCGCGTTGCGGCTTCGTGGGTAGAAAGAGACTTGAGCGTTTCGCAGATCCTCAGCGCATACCCATCCCGGGCGGCACAGTGATCCTTCAGCTTCTCGACGGTCGGATGGTCCATCAGGTGCAGGTTGGGGCCGACATGGAAGACGACACTTTTTGCTCCCGAAGGAATGTCACTCAGTACCTTATCGAGTGGTCGGAAGAAGGCCCAGGTACCGGTGAAGTGCACATGGACTACTCCGTTGTCATCGATGAAGATCTCAACAAGCGGGTCAGTCCACAGCTTCCAAATTACCCGCATCGTGTCGATCCAGCCGTTAATCCCATCTTGCTTGCGGGCTACGCGTACGAGCAAAACCAAAACTGAAATCAGCTGTGCAGCGATGCCTGAGAGAAGACCCTTGAAGATACTGCCGGAGAAGATACTGAAAACAAACGTGGCGGTATAGACCAAGAATTGGTCACGACCTAACTTCCGAGCTTTTTGCCATGCCTCTAGGCTTGCGTGTTTGGCTACCGAGAAGATGATGATGGCTGAGAGACCGGCGAGCGGAATCTGATTGATCCACTCCCGAAACGCCAGTATCCAAATGAGCGTGTAGCCCACCATGAATACCAGTGTCCAGCGAGTCATCATCATGAGACCAGCGGCAATGGCGCCCTTGGCTGCTCCGGGGATGTGTGACATCCCAGTGAGGAAACCCCCAACGACGTTCGCGATTCCCATCGCGTCTACCACCTTGTCGAAGTTTGACCTTCTTCTCGGGGTGTAGGAGTTGTCGGTTGTCATCACGTTGGCCACCGATTCGGCGGTGTCGACCGCGAAAAGTGTTGCGACCGCAAAGCAGAAGTCGTTGAAAACTCCCTCTTTCCACATCTGCACGAAGTCAAAGTCTGGCCAGAGGTGGAAGGCCGTCAGGTCTGCCGATATCGCTACGCGTGAACCCTCAGGGAGAGGGAGAAACAGCCCAAGTCCAAAAACAAAGGCAATCGCCCACAACTCCGGTGGGTACTTCTTGAGAAAGCTATACCGCTTCTGTCCAAGCTTGGCCAGTATGAGTACCGTCAAGGTCGCCAGGGTGACCCCGACAACCATCAGGTTGGCCTCGAGGAATCGGCCGTTAGCCAGCTCCTTGATGATTCCAAGTGGCGTGCGGTTCTCAAACTTGATCATCATGAGCGTCGCGAGACTGCTCAGGGTCAGACCCCAAACAATCGCGTTCAGCATGCCGCTACTCAGGGGGTGAGTGAAGTAGCTCGCGAAGTATTTCGTTTTGCGACGATTACCCACGATCCACATCAGCACTCCAGTGACAACGATGACCGTCAATGTCCGGCTCAGGCCGAGTGTGTAGTCACCTTTGCCGAGGGTTGCGATGGCTGCTGCCAGAATTGGCGCTAGCGCGGCCGCCGACCCCGGAATGGTCGAGATACTACCTCCACGCAGGATATGCGCTAAAGGTCCGACCAGTCCAGAGACGATCCCTGCCTCGAGTGGGAAGTTCGCCACCTTGGCGATACCAATCCCAAAAGCAAGGCTAAGGAAGGACATGGCAAATCCCACCATGTTGTCTTGACGGAGGTGCTGAGCGTTAAGTCGCACCTTGAGTTCTTGTATGCTTATGCTCCTCACGAATCTTCTCCTGTGGTAGCGTCTTTTGACGCGGGTTGATTGTAAATACTACCTACTTTCAAAGAACACGGCAACACACTACTACGTACTTTACGTAGTCTCGTGTGTCCGAAATAGTGATGGAAAGACGATTGTTGCACTAAAAAAACACAACGAAGGGTTCATCACTGTTTTGGGCACGCCAGAGTGATTTTTTATAAACCTACAAATACAAACATCAGTTGAGAAAGGTAAAGATTTAGAGAAGTTTATCTAGAACCATAGTTCTGAAATAAAGGTCTGGAAACCTTCTACGCTTTATCCAACAAATGAATATTATAGGGTAAAAGTTATTTATAGTCAACCTTGAAATCCTCAACTTAATTATTGGGGACAAAATGACTACAAAGACAAAGTTCCCATTGGCCAGATTCAGTTTTTTCATCAAATAAAGCCACCACTGGAACGTTATAGCGTCCGTGTAGTTTTCTGGCCCCTTCCTCGACATGTGATTTATGGTCATCATTTGGCACCTGATGACCGGCACATTCCGCGTGGGCAACAAGGATGACGGCACCTATTTCCACACCTCGCTCCAAGAGTAGGTTGATGTCTTCCAAAACACTGTCTTCGTGTAATGCTCCTCGCATACCAGAACAGGTAGCGTCCGGCCCGGGCTTAGTGATGCCGTAGAGGTTACCGTCAGAAATTTCATAACCAAGGGTATTAACAAATTGCCGGACACGAGCCCGGGTATTTTCTAGTCTTCCGTCTACACAATAAATGGCAACCGCTTTCATAAAACATTAGTAATTAAAACGAAAAGTAATGCAAAGAATCCTATCGTTCACACGCTGACTTGTCAACAATATATATACACCTGTTAGTAGTAACTGTGTTAAATAAGCCTAAACACAGAAGTAATTTGCTTACAAGTATAATCACTGACATAGTAATGAAAGCATTTTTTAGTACACTAACTCAGAGAAAGGAGACAGATTCATGGTAAAAAACGTCTTTCTTCAGCTTCGGCTGTGCTTCCTCGCCAGGCTCCCAAAGCCAGAAGAAGGGTTAGACACCCAGACACACAAAGAAGAGTTGGCCAAGAGGCCTACCAAGTTCAACTGAAGCCTGGCGCGGGCCTTGGTTTACAAAAAGCGCCCAGGAGGGCGCTTTTGCTTAACTTAACTTATAACCCAAATTATTTAAGTAGCTCTTCCTTAAGTGCGATATAGAGTTTTAGTGTGATCAGTTGTCTCTCGTAAAGTTCGTGAAGGACAGTTTCTTCTATTGCATGCACCCCGTGCTCAGCTAACTGGTACGAGAGTTTCTTGTAAATGGTGGGATTGTTGTTTGCTACGTCATTCATTTTCTTTTCGGATTGAGTTTTGAAGGTCGTATAGAGCTCTAGAACGTGGTTTAAGGCCTCGGCACTAAAGATATGCTCGGCACTCAGCTTGTCTACTTTTTCTAGTTCCTTGATTACTTTGCGAGAAATAATAGTCTGGGATCGGTAGTACATATAGAGGTTTTCGATTCTCTGCAATTCCGTTTCGGGTTTCGTTAATTTCCTGAGTATATTAGCCATAACTTCGAAAATGTCTTTACCATCAGTGTGGATGGACATGTTTGGAGCTAGATTACCTGCTTCAATGGCCTCGAGTTGAAGTTGTAGTTTACCGGTTAGTCGCTTGTAGACAGGCTCGTTAACCTCGTTGTGCTGATAGAGTTCCTTTAAATGTTTCTTCTCGATACCAATAGCAAACATACGCAAAACTCTAAGTGATAGATTTTTGGTGTCGGTTGAGGCAAGGTCTTTGCAAGCATCGTTGTACTTTTTCTTATGGTCAGCGCAAAGTGAATCTGCAACCGCTTTTTCAATGTAGCCTCTTTGTTCGTAGTGTGTGATTCTTTTTTGTACTTCAAGATGGACTAGGGCTTTAGCTTCTTCCGCCTCAACCTTCTCTATTTCGGTCAGAACGTCAAGTTTTAGGTAACGCATGAACCCCTTGATGGTAGTGGCCTTGATGAAGAGGGTGGCAAAGATACAGCCCACTGTGATGGCTAGCAACAGTTCTTTGGGTGAGGTAGCTATATTCCAACCAGGGAAGCTCAAATTATCTGGTATGAGGAGTACCATAGTAACAGCTAAAGCGCCACGGAGAGATCCCCAAGAGAGTAGATGTTGCCAAGCCATGGGAATTTTCTTGCCAGGTTCCGATACAGCATTAAAGACACCAAGGACAGGGTAAATAGAGATGGCTCGGGCTACGGCCACCAGTAGAATCGTTATGGCTACCACCGCAATCATCATTGGTTCTAGTTTTGGTACGCTGACAAACAATACACCAATTAAGATAAAGATGAGTGAATTAGAAATAAAGGCGAGCTGACTCCAGAGGTTCTCTACAAACTCCTCGGCTTTTGGATGGATCTTACTGCGGCCATAATTACCCATAAGGAGAGCGGCGACGGTAGTCGCTATAATCGGAGAAAGTGGGAAGTGTAGTTCGCCCCAAACCATATGGTGCGAGAGAACTTCAGCTAAAATAAAACTGACATGAGCTAACACAACAGTAAGTGTGATACTAGCAATTTCATTTTCACGGACCAGGCCAACTAATTTAGCAAAAATACCGCCAATTAATACACCGAAGATGACACCACCAACCATCATTGAAGTGAAACTTACCACTCCCTCCAGAACGGTATCAAAACCATGATAGCCAAAGGTAGCAACTTGGAGCAGTACCAAGAATAAGGCTACTGAGGTAGCATCATTAAATAAGCTTTCACCTTCAAAAATTAGTGATAGTCGACGAGGGGCACCGTATTCCTTGAATAGAGCGAGCACAGCGACGGGGTCAGTGGCGGAGATTAGCGCACCAAAAAGTAAGGTGAAGATAAACGGTACAGTAAAGCCGAGGAAGGCTAGTAGGTAATATAGTCCGGCACCAATTAAGACCGTAGAGACGACTAAACTGATGACTGACAAGATCAAGATTGATGGCATGTCCTCGACCATTCTGCGGGCATTTATGTTATAAGCGGATTCAAAGATTAGGGTGGGTAGTAGGAGGTAGAAAAGTAGTTGTGGAGTGAGGGTGAATTCACTAAAAAAACTAAAGGCGGGAAATTGTGCCAGTAGTCCAAGAATTAGTCCGATAATTACTAAAAAAACGGTATGTGGCAAACGAACGCGTTTAGCCCAAAAAATGGCCAGACTGGAAATTCCCAGCATGGCAAAAATGGCTAGTACAGCATTAGCGGTTAACATAGAATAACTTTAATTATAATGATTTATAGCTTGCTAATATACTCCCTCTACAATACCGTGGCAAGTTTATTTGGTGCGTTAGTGGCTACAAATAAGCACTTAAATAGTAGCAATTTTGTTTTGATTTAAGCGTGATATACTTTTTGGTATGGAAAATAACGCTTTTAATGTTGCGTACGGTAAGCTCAATCTGACCCAAAAGGAAGCGGTTGATACTATAGAAGGTCCAGTCATGGTGATTGCTGGACCAGGAACCGGAAAAACCCAGATACTGACTTTACGCATTGCAAATATTCTTAAAGTAACTGATGCCAAGCCAGAAAATATTTTGGCGCTGACTTTTACCGAGGCCGGAGCACGCGCGATGCGAGAGCGTTTACATACCTATATCGGTCAAGCCGCCTACCGAGTAAATATTCACACCTTTCATGAATTTGCCGGAATTTTAATCCGCCTTTATCCTGACTCCTATGAGAGGGCAGTGGGTGGCCGTCCAGCTTCAGATCTAGAAAAAGTATCCATCATTGAGGATATTATCGAAACTGGCAAGGTACGCTCACTTAGACCACATGGCAATCCTGCTTTTTATGTTAAGCCAATTATGAGTGCCTTGGCCTTGATGAAGCGAGAATATATTACCCCGGGTAAGTTTGTGGCCATCATTAATAAACAGGAGGAAAACTTAGAACAGACACCAAAAATACATGAAAAAGGAGCCCATAAAGGAAAGGTGCGGGGTGAGTACCAGAAACTAGAAAAAGAGTTAGCTAAGAATCGCGAATTATTGTTTGTTTATCGTGCCTACGATCAGGCTCTGACTGATGGAAATCTCTACGACTTCGAAGACATGATTTTTGAGACAGTGGAGGCTCTTCTAAAAAACGAGGATATGCTCCGCGATCTGCAGGAGCGGTACCAGTATATTTTGGCTGATGAACACCAAGACGTTAATGGTAGTCAAAATCGCATTCTAGAACTCCTGGCTTCATTTCATGAACGACCCAATCTGTTTGTGGTGGGTGATGAAAAGCAGGCTATTTTTAGATTCCAGGGCGCTTCATTGGAGAACTTCTTATTTTTTGAAGAAAAATTCCCACATACTAAAACAATTGCTTTAACGGAAAATTATCGGTCAGTGCAGAGCGTGCTCGATTTGGCACAAGAGTTAATTACACAGGTGGAAAGCCCAGCCGCGGCCCTTCGAGTACCTTTAAATTCCTTTAGTAAAAGTACTGGTTTGATTGAAAAGAAAGTCTTTGTGCATGAAGCGATTGAAGATGAGGAATTGGTAAATAATATAAAAAATATAATTGAGGCTGGAGAAAGGCCCGAAGAGATAGCTGTGATTGTACGTAGTAATAAAGAAGTGGAGGCCTTGGCTTCTAGTTTGCGTCTAGCTGGGGTGCCAGCCAATGCTACAGCAGATGGTGACATTTTGTATCATCCGATAACTACTGCCGTACGCGCTTTAATCAAGGCCGTATTAGAGCCAGCCAATGAAGAGGCACTATTTGCAGTGCTGCATGCACCGTACTGGGGCATTTCGCGGTCTGATTTGGTTAAGGTTTTGCAAGCGAGGAATTACGCTCAGTCATTAGCTAGGATTTTAAGTGACGAGAAAACTCTAGCTAGTCTTGAGTTAGCTGCTCCGTTAGCTTTTAATAAAGTCTTAACGGTATTAGAGGAGGCGAGGTCCAAATTAGTGATTGAAACACCACATCAGATTTTACAATTTTTGTTACAAAGCAGTGGCTTTATAAATCACTTAATGAAAACTGATGGTTTAGAGGGTGGTCGAGTGGTTCGTCGACTCTATGACGAAATTGAATCACAGGTGCGTACTCGGCAAACGGCTACATTGATTGATATCAGTCGCATGTTTTCGGCTCGAACCTCTCACGGATTGCCACTTAATGCTCCTTATATCCATACCAACCGAAGTGCGGTGCAAGTTATGACAGCACACAAATCTAAAGGACTGGAATTTGAGCAGGTTTTTATTCCGCACTTAAATGACACAAGGTGGGGGGACTCCGCGCGGCCGACTTACTTTAGAATTCCAATCACTAAACAGGTTGATGACGATGCTTATGACTCCTTAGATGATGAACGCAAGCTCTTGTACGTAGCCATAACCAGAGCTAAAACAGGTCTGCATTTATCGTACGCCAAACAAAACAGTGATGGGCGACCTTTCTCTGGTTCACCCTTACTAGATGAAATAGGACAGACTTTAATTAACGAAGTGGGAGTAGATACTTTTGAGACAGATTTTAATCCGTTAAGTAGTTTAAGTTTAGCAAGAAAACCGGTCTTGATTGATAATAAATTTCTCCAACTAACTTTAGCCGAGAGAGGTCTATCGGCCACTTCTCTTAATAACTATCTCTTGAGCCCGTGGAATTATTTTTATCGAAATGTCTTACGGATACCAGAAGTACAGGCTGAAAGTGCACAGTTTGGTACTGCCCTCCATAACACCTTACGTAAAGCGACTATTTATCGCTCCAAAAACAATACCTTGCCCGAGGTTGGTCTACTTAAGGGGTACCTTGAGAATGAACTAGACAAATTGCCACTAAATATTCATACCTATACTCGCTTTCACGAGCGGGGACTTGAAGCATTATTGGTTTATCTAGATTACATAGGGGTAAATTTGCCACCAGTAACTAAAGAAGAGGTTAAGTTTCAAGCAATGATAAAAACCGGTATAGAAGAATTTCCCGACGTCCTTATAACGGGAAATATAGATAGACTGGATTTTGATTTAGAAGGTAGTTTAATCAGAGTAGTAGATTATAAATCTGGTAAAGCTAAAACTCGTGGCTATATTGAAGGAACAGTTAAAGATGGTACTGGTGACTATAAGCGGCAGCTAACATTTTACGCTTTGCTATTATCACTACAAGATGATGATAGATTGCATACCAAAAACGGCCTCTTGAGCTTTGTGGAAGCCGACGAAAAGGGTAAAGTCCATGAGGAGGCATACACCATAAGTGAGAAAGAAATCGAAGCCCTAAAAGTAGAGATTATCAGAGTAACAAAGGAAATTGTCAGTGGGGAATTTTTAATCCAACCCTGTGACCCTAAAGTTTGTAATTATTGTGAGCTGGTTACGAGTTTGAAATTATAATCGTTAGATAATTAAAAGCCTTACCCTAGTGGGGTAAGGCTTTTAATTTAAACTAACTTAATTGGCCTCGGTCTTCTCTACTACTGGTTCTGTTGGCGCCGGTTGTCCTTGCTCTAGTTGAGCGATGAGGTTATCAATTGATTGTTTAACAACCGCATAAGGCTGGGCCCCTTCGATTGGAGCCATTTGGTCACCGACAATCACAAAAGTTTGTGGGGTACCCTGGATACCAGCACTAGCACCTTCTTGTAGGCTATCGGCGACAGTCTTTTTGTGACGGCCACTTTCTAGACAGCTTAATAAGTCAGCCTTAGCTACACCAGCTTTTTCTGAGTACTCCGGGAGCTTAGAGATGTTAGTAGGTTCATTGATATCTCTTTCTTCAAAAACTAAATCTGTAAATTTCCAGAAAGCATCGTTACCACCTAGCTCGCCTACACAAAGAGCGGTTTGCGAAATTCGCTCGGCGTTTGGGTGTAGTTGTGCTAAGGGGAATTGACGATAGACCCAGGCAACCTTACCAGTCACACCATAGTCGTCCATAATGCGATTCATTGTGTCGTGAAAACTCTTACAGAAAGGGCAGTCATAGTCTGAGTATTCGACTACTAAAATTGATGCATTCGGATTGCCTTTAATATAATCAGTTGAATCTACGGGGCGAATTTTGCTCACTGGGGGAGCCTGTTTTTCTGTGGTGGCAAAGGTAGGAGTAGTATCGTCCGTTGGTTTGTTGTTGATGCCACTAAAGTAAATGGCTAGGGCAATTAATCCAAAACCGGCAACGATAGCGACCGGTAAAGCTGGAGAAGTTGATTGTGGTGTTGGTTCCATAAATTATTATTGATTGATATTTTATGATTATATCATGTTTGTAGATGAGCCAGATGATATACTGTTGAGTATGGATTTTATCACCGCTATAGCGTTTGGTTTGATACAAGGAATAACCGAACTTTTACCTATTTCTTCTACCGGGCACTTAGTTTTAGCGAGGGAGGTGGTAGCAGTAACTTCCATTAATGCTTTAGCCTTGGAAGGAGTCCTCCATTTTGCTGCGGCTTTGGCAATTTTGACCTACTTTTGGGGCGACGTCTGGATTTTACTTCAAGCCTTAATTCGTAAGCTTAGTCGTCTGCCAGCTAATGGGAAAGACCTAACTTTACTCTATGCTTTGGCTTCCGGTACTCTACCGGCTGTACTGATGGGGCTTTTACTAGAAGAGACACTAACCAAGTATCTAAAACAACCAGAAGTAGTAGCGACCATGCTATTTTTTGGGGCTATCTTCTACATGTATGCTGAGTGGCGATACTATTTAAGTCCACCCCAAGGCGCGCTGACCCTTAAAAGAGGTTTTGTAATTGGTCTCTTTCAGGTGCTGGCTCTGATACCAGGATTATCACGTTTTGGCTCTGCCATTGCCGGTGGAATGTTGTCTGGTTTAACCAGGTATGAAGCCGCTCGGTTTTCATATTTATTAGCCATACCACTAACCTTTGGTTTAGGGTTAAAAAAATTATTAGATTTAATGTCGACAGAAGGTGTGGTGGATTGGCCGCCGATAGCACTGGCGGCGGCGGTTTGTTTTATTATGGCGCTACTGACCATCCGTTTTTTCCTAGTCTTTATCCGCCACAACACTTTGTGGCCGTTTATTTGGTACAACATTATTTTGGCTTGCTTAGTCGGTTATGTAGCCTTGTTTATTTAGAGTCTATCCACTAACCTCAGCTACTTTGTTGTATTCGTCGTTTTAACATTCATCGTATGTTGAATACGTCTCATGTTTTATCTCCTCTACGCCTCGTATCTCTGTGTTATTGGATAGACTCTTAAATTTTAAAATAAGAGAGAGTGAGTTAATACTGAGTCATCTTTGATTGTCCAGGTTGATGTATCAAGCGGAATGTCCTTTTTTCTAGAACCGTCCTTAAACTTTACGTGTCCATTTTTAAGAGCGTAGTCAAAAACTTTTTTGGTTATTTTAACGTCTTGCTCGCAGTATTTTTTAATCTCTTCGATTTTGCCTTCGTGCCACCAGCGTACCGCTTGTAGTCCATGACCTGATTTTTTTGCTCCGACAGTCGCTTCCGCTACACTATCAAGCCGTAGTCTACGACCGAGAGACTTCCTGATTTCTTCCAGTAGATCGATGCTCTTTATACTAAATAAATCACCCGGGTAGTATTTGTTAAGTAGGGGAATATCAAAATGATTACTATTGTAGCCGACGAGAGCATCGGCTTTTTCAATGAGGGGCCAAACTTTCGTCAGTTCGTCAACCGTGACGGTAGTATAGGCGTCTGTTTCGCTACAGTAAAAAGAACCAACCGAGATGTCTAAATTAACTGAGTCGTTACTGCCGACATCATGAAAGGTGTTCTGGGTTTCCAGGTCAAAAATTAGATAACGCATAACTTTAAGAATGAGCTAGCAGATAATTAAGTAGACTATCGAGGGTGCCGGTTTCAGTCGTGCCGAGAGCTAAATTTTTAAGAGCAAAGGTGCTACTTAATATTTCATCAGGACCAACTACTAAGGTATACAAGACACCCGCTTCGGCTGCTTGTGAGATCTTTTTGCCAATTTTTCTCGTCCCAATATTAACCGCTACCTTAATACCATTTTGCCTAAACTGGCTAGCGATTTTTTGACCCTCTAGATTTTGTTCAGTATCTAGCGGTAGTATCATTAGGGTTGGTGAAGTGGTGGTAACTGCTACGGGAAGTAGATTGTGAGTTTGGAGGAAGTCGCGCATGGTGACGTCTCCCATACCAAAGCCGATACCTGAAATTTTCTCGCTCGCGAACATTGAGGTCAAGTTGTCGTAGCGTCCACCACCCAGCATAGATCGGCTAGAGCCGTCGGGGTGTTTATCAAAGATTTCAAAAATTGTGCCAGTATAATAATTAAACCCACGCGCTAGCGAACGATCTATTTTTACATTATTTATGCCAAGCGCCTTAAGTCCATTGACGACCAAAGACTCATTGCCTTCGTCTTGTGAATTCACTAAGGCCACGACTTTTTTGACTGCTTCAGCACTGATTAATTTTTGTAGCTCAACTTCATATTCAGCCTGGGTAACTTTGTGAAAGCGATCGTTTAAGCGAATGATTTGGTTTTGTGTTTCGCTATCTAGAATTCCAAAGCCATTAAAGATTTCGTGCATTTCTTTACGGTCGTTAATCCTAATTTCAAACATCGAAGATGTGGCCCCAAAATCTAGCAATAGTTGGTGAGCTAAGGCGATTATTTCCACATCAGCCGTAAAGTGGTCGGCCCCAAAGATGTCACAGTTAAGTTGCCAATGCTCACGTAGGCGACCTCGTTGTGGCCGTTCATAGCGAAAAAGATTGGGAATACTGTACCAGCGCAAAGGAAAGGACAATTCACGACTTCTACCGGCTACCATGCGAGCAACGGTTGGTGTCATTTCTGGGCGTAGAGTCACCTCACGCTCGCCGCGATCGGTAAAAGTGTAAGTCTGTTCATTCACCAACTCTTCATTTTGAGCCCCTTTGGCACGATAGAGGGTGGACGGCTCAAGAATCGAAGCGTCATAGCGAGCAAAGCCAAAACTTTCAGCCGTCTTGCTCCAGGTATCAAAAATATAACGCGCAATCGCCATATCTTCTGGGTAGAAGTCGCGGACGCCCTTGTATGATTCGGTCGGTAAAAAATTTTCTGACATATATATTATTGAGATAGGATCATCGCAAATGAGTACAATTCGACGCGTCCAAGCTAAAGTATGACGAGGCGTACCTAATGTATGGTAAGGATTATTTCGTGCTTTGTAACATATAAGTGTGCTATTTGCTTAGATCTTATAGATTGTAGGTGAGGGATGGCTTGATTGCAAGCTTAGCTTACTAAGTGACTAGTTTGACCACTAATAGTTAAAAGCCTTTCGTCTGTCGCTTTTTGGATGGTGGCTTGTAGTTCGCGAGGATCGGGTAAGCCGGTAGTGGTGAAGTTTTCTTCATTATTGCTAGCGGTATGCGCATGCAGAGTACCGAAATTTAAAAAAGTAGGAATAATGCCACTAATTTGTACTTTAACATCCTGTAGTCGTTCTAGTCGAAAGCTACTAACTTTACGATTGAAAAAATGCACTTGATCGATAGCAATGATTCTCCGATCAGTAAT
>JAYTMA010000126.1:0-2335 GCA_043728975.1 bacterium | reverse complement strand
AAGAACAAAACCCCGCCCTGATTATTACCATTGATTGTGGTACTACCGATCACGAAGCGGTGCGACTAGCAAATGAGTCTAGTATTGATGTAATTATTACCGATCACCACGAACCAAAGACCACTCTGCCCCCGGCTGTAGCGATAGTGAATCCAAAAGTTGGTCAGACATATCCTTTTATCGGACTTTGTGGAGCAGCCGTTATATTTAAATTAGTTCAAGCCCTAATTGCGCGAGGAAAATTTACTCTACCTGATGGTCAGGAGAAATGGTGGCTTGATATGGTCGGAATAGCGACGATTGCCGATATGGTCCCCTTGCAAGATGAAAATAGAGTATTTGCTCACTACGGACTTAAGGTGCTACGGAAGTCAAAGAGACCTGGTCTACAACAACTTCTACGTAAGCAAAAAGCTAGTCAACAACATCTCACCGAAGATGATATTGGTTTTACCATTGGTCCGCGTATCAACGCCGCTTCGCGCATGGATACACCGGAGGATGCGTTTTTTATGTTGGCTACCAAGGATGAAGGAGAGGCCCTAAAACGAGTTGACCATTTGGAAAAATTAAACCTTGAGCGCAAAAGTGCCGTAGCACAGATTACCAAGGAGCTCCACAAGCGCCTTGATCAATTTGAAGAATTACCACCTATTTTCGTCATGGGCAATCCTGATTGGCGACCCTCGCTAGTTGGACTAGCGGCCAATAAGCTAGCGGAGGAACACAATCGACCCACTTTTCTTTGGGGGCGTGATGGCAATGGCGTGATAAAAGGTTCTTGTCGTTCTGGTGGTGATGTTAGTGTGGTAAAAGTGATGGAAGCCGCACCTGAGTTATTTATAGAATTTGGTGGACACCATGCCTCTGGTGGTTTTTCGATTCATGAAGACAAAATCCATACCTTTTCAGAATCGCTAATCAAAGCCTTTGTTGGTCTTGGTACTGCAGCGACAGTTGTAGAACCGTTACTAGTAGATATGGAAGTGAAGCTTGATGATTTTTCTTTAGCTTTGCTTAAAGCGCAAAGACTCTGTGGTCCTTTTGGGTGTGATAATCATAAGCCGCTATATTTAATTAAAAATGTCACGCCTAAAGAAGTGATCGTTTTTGGTAAGAGTAAAGAACATACCAAGTTGACCTTCAATACTTCGGGCATTGCGAAAGAAGCCATTGCTTTTTTTCGCACTCCTGAACAATTCAAGATTGTACCTAGTAGTGTTAGCCCAGTTTCTTTACTGGTCCATCTCGAGGAAAGTTTTTTTATGGGTCGAATGCAGACGCGTCTGCGAATTGTGGAGATTATCTAACCAGCTTCAATGGATGAACCCGCGCCAAGGCGCGGGTGGTTGAAATGTTATCGGCGACCGAAAATCTTGTGATTTCGACTGGTGTTTGAGTAGGTTTCGGGTTTTTGCTTGAAGCTCCGGGCAACCGTCACGCTGTCTTTCTTCAGTGGTTCAATCTTGTTTACAGTACCTCCGCGAGTTGATAGGTCTGCTCTGACCGCCGGTAGTTTGTCGGCCGAAATCCTGATTGTTCTAACTCGTGACTTTACCTCGATGGTCACTTTCACAGCTATCTCCTTATTGAGTCCTGGGATGACGCTAAAGTACCGAATTGAGTAGCTAAAGTCAATGGTATAATTATCTGCGTATGGGAAAATCATTGGTTCTGCAGATCTTGAAGCAAAAAAGCGTGAACGCTAAATAACAAATAAAAAAGAGGTTGCGTCAATTAGAATCTATGACTAGTACTCATTATTACCTAGTAGTAATTTCCTTCGCACTGGGCATTTTTGTGGCTACTCTAGCTGGCTTTTCATTACCGACTTTAGCTTGGCTAATGCTTCTGGCTTTAGTATTTGTGGCATTATACCGACGTACCAAAGATACCGGCTATCCTAGAGCCTTTCTATTTTGTGGATTATTTTTAGCTTTCTTTGTGCTTGGTGCCTTGCGCCTTGAGGTAGCGATGGAAAATTTTGGCCATTCAAGTTTGGAGAATATGGTGGGTGATCAGGTTGAGCTCGAAGGAATAGTGGCTCGTGAGCCAGAATTGCGTGAGACAGCCAATTATCTTTATCTACAAACTGAAGAAGATTTGGTTTTAGTCACGGCTGATCGCTACCAAAAAGTCTCTTATGGGGATGAGGTACTTGTCTCAGGGAAGCTTAGTAGACCAGAATCATTTTCTACTGATCTTGGGCGCACTTTTAATTATCCCGGTCATCTTTTAGCTAAAGGCGTTGAATACAAAATTACTTTTGCCACTGTAGAGGTAAAACAAAGCGGTAAGGGTAATTTCATTATTGCCAAACTACTTAATTTTAAGT
>JAYTMA010000125.1:0-1802 GCA_043728975.1 bacterium | reverse complement strand
GGCTCCATCCATACCCCCAGAAGTGCCACAATCCAAAAATTTTAGTTCTTTGGTTTTTAGTGCCGCATGTCGACGCAGTGAATCTTGATAGAAACTATTTCCGCCATCAATAATGGTATCGCCCGAGGCTAGCAAGGGAGTTAACTCATCGAGTACAGCATCTACCGCATTACTACTAACCATCAACCACACAACTTTAGGAGACGGCAAGGCGTTTACGAGCGAACTAATATCCGGTACCACTTCTATCCCGACAGTTTGTGCTGCTTCGCGCGCTTGTAGACTGCGATTATAACCAACCACTCGATAACCTTTCTCTACGAGTAAGGTAGCCATATTTAGACCCATGCGACCCAGTCCAATAAATCCAATTGTCTTATCTCTATTATTCATATTTACTTATTATAACCTGGCCCTGCGGTTCCGGCCTCATACAGAGTTAGCGGAACGCTAGCCGTCTCTAAAAGTGGAGTTATGAATTTCCAAGCCGCCATCACCTCGTCTCCACTGACAAATCTAGTCTGATCTCCGGAGATACAATCATATAGTACTCGTTCGTAAGCCTCTGGTGAATAGGCATCCTCTCCTTCACTACGGGTTAACTCGAGCACTCTTTCTTCCAGAGCAAAAGCAAAGCCCGGCTTCTTCACCCAGACTGAAAGCGTGATTCGTTGTTCGGGTGAAAATTGCATCGTCAACACATTACGATGGTCTTTGACATGAGGCTCAGTTTTTTGTTGCCAATTTACCTGCGGACGAAAAGTCACTACTACTTCATTGATATTTCTATCTAGTGCCTTGCCTGCTTCTAGTGTAATCGGGACACCAGACCAACGCGCACCCGCTAACTCGGTTTCAATTTTAAAATATGTTTCAGTGGTAGAATCAGGCGAGACTCCGGCTGTTTGCGTAAAATCTTTGTACTGACCTTTAATCACATAACTCGGCGGAAGCAGATTCTCTAGTACTTCGGCCCGGGCAGCTCTAATCACACCGACCGAAGAAATCTCACTTGGCGCCATCGTGAGCAAGGCCAAGATTTGGAGCACGTGGTTTTGCCCAACATCACGCAGTGCTCCCACCCCATCATAAAATGACCCACGGTTGGCGACATCTTTTTTTTCTAGTAAACGAATAGCGATTGATTCGACTTGTCCATTATGCCAAGAGTCAGACAAGACAGTATTAGCAAAACGAAGAGCAATAATATTTTCAATGGAGTCCTTAGCCAAATAGTGGTCGATACGATAAATTTGTTCTTCGGTAAAACGAGAGCAGAGTTCTTCTTCTAGTAACTGTGCCGTCATGAGGTCTCGCCCAAATGGCTTTTCCACTAAGACCCTAGCCCAAGACAACAGACCATCACAAGTACTCATCAAACCAGATTCGGCGAGATTTTTAAAAATTCCACTGTATAACTGAGGCGGTACTGCTAGGTAGAAAAGTTTGTTGGTACATTGCTTCACCTCATCGTCAAAGTTTTTTAGCAAAGATAACAAATCACTGTAAGTCTTCGCCTCATTAAAGTCTCCCGAACGATACTCAACATGTCGAGTAAATTGCTCCACTACCCCTCTCTCATAACTACCAATCTTTTTCTCTAAACTATTTCTAACGAACTCCAGATATCCAACTGGCGATAAAGACTTCCGGGAGATACCAATGATTCTAAAGTTATTTGGTAAAGCACCATGGGCGTAAAGATCCAATAAGGCCGGATAAAGTTTGGTCTCGGCCAAATCGCCTGTCCCACCAAATATCACGATACAGGTTGGTGGTAAGGACGCCTTCTTGGCCATCAA
>JAYTMA010000124.1:0-1410 GCA_043728975.1 bacterium | reverse complement strand
ACCAGCTTTAACCACTACTTCAAATGGTTCTGGTGCTGTAGTGTCTATTTGAAGCTTTCGATTGAGTACACCACCCCAATCAACTTGGTTTTTGTATTGAATACTCAAATACTGCACTCCATCTGTGACGATATCTTTGGTAATTCTAAATTCATCTATTGGTGGGATCAGAATCGAAGCTTCATTCTCGCTTGGCACATTTGAAGCGGAAGTAGCAATCTCAATCGCCATCGCATTAACATCAAAAGGTATCGTCCAAGTAAACACGCCTTCCGTAAGTTTGTACCATACTTCAGGGTCAATAAAAACGGTTGATCCAATCTCTGGTGCTCTTGGTGGATCACCAAATATTAAAGCCTCTTCAGATTGTTCGGTGGCTGGTTTAGGAGTTGTAGGCGGTGGAGTTGTGGTTGTAGGTGTAGGTGTAGGTGTAGGTGTATCCGGCGGTGGGGTTGGAGTCGAAGCAGCGGCAATCACAAAGCTAGCTGCCGCCGAAGTTTGGTAGACGTCAGTTCCGCGACCGTCGGCAGCCAATATCGAAGCACTAGAAAAAGATACTGCACCAGTACCTTCTTTTACCGTTCGGAAGGTGATATTAATTAAATTAGAAGTAGCGGAAAATGGAGCCGGGCTTCCTCCGCCAAAAGTTATAGTTCCGGCTGTGTTAGAGAAAGTTGGTTCAACTGTCCAAAGTGAAAAGGCAGAACCGTTTTTATTAACGCTGACTACCGACAAAACAGCCGGGTCATACTTTAAAGTCGCCTCTACCGCATTAACATTTTGCCCGGCGGGTACCACCCGGACCGCAGCGGTAAAGGTTTGCCCACTACTATAAGAACCCGTGCCGGGACTTAGTTGTAGAGTTGCTGCGTAAGAGAAAGAAGTAAAGCAAAAGAAAACTAGAGCAAAAAGAAAAAAAGCAAATACTTTAGTGGTACTGGTTTTTATATCGTGGCTAGTCTTCATATTTTTTGCTAAAGGACTTAAGGTACTAATTTTACTTTACTGGTCTTTGACGCTCTTGCTTTACTCGTAGACGGACTCTTTCCTTCTCGGTCGGCTTTAGTAATGGTAGCATTAAAATCAGCACCCCGTTCTTTATCTTGGCTTCAGCTTTATCGATCTCTACACTTTCCGGCAAAATTATGCGACGATAAAAATCTCCCCATACACATTCCTCTGCGAAGTAAGCTCCTTGATCTCTCTTCTTGGGAAAGACAATGTACTCAGGCAAGATGCGACGACCTTCAATCAAGACAATATCTGCATCGCCCTCTATTGAGACATTAATATCGTTCATGTCTGCTCCGGCGGCTTGAGCATAGATGACAATCATGTGCTCAGTCTGATAGACATCAACATTTAACTGGGCTACTTTATCAACAGCTGTCTCCTCGGCATCAGACTGCA
>JAYTMA010000123.1:0-4151 GCA_043728975.1 bacterium | reverse complement strand
TGTGAAAGACAAGATACTTATATTTACTGACGGTGCAGCCAAGGGTAATCCCGGAAAGGGAGGTTTTGGTGTAGTTATTTCTTATGATGGGTTAGTCATAGAAAAAGGCGGCTACAAAGAACGCACTACCAACAATGAGATGGAATTAAAAGCCGTAGTTGAGGCTTTGAAAGAAATTACTGCGCAAAATAAACCAGCAGAGATTTATACCGACTCCAAGTATGTCGTAGAGGGAGCTAAAGGGTGGGTGTATGGTTGGGCGAAGAATGGCTGGCAAACCAAAGCTAAGACCGATGTTTTAAATAAAGCGCTGTGGCAAGAATTGCTACCACTCCTCAATCAAGTAGAAATTGTCTGGCATAAAGTACCAGGACACGTTGGGATTGTGGGTAATGAAAGAGCTGATACGATTGCCTCTGATTTTGCTGTTCAGGGTACCTTTGCTTTATATGCTGGTCTACTCGAGAACTATGGATTTAGTATTCATGACACTTCATATGATGAGTCTAAAGCGCAAGATAGAAGTGACGCTAGAAAGCGCCAGGCCCAGAAAGCTTATTCGTATGTCAGTTTACTTGATGGGGTAGTAGAGACACACCAAACCTGGGCTCTGTGTGAAGTTAGAGTAAAAGGGAAGAAAGGTACCAGATTTAAGAAATCTCTCGATGCCATCAACGAAAAAGAGATTATTAAAGACTTCGAGGGTAGATAAAAGGCAAGCAAACCATGTTTCACTGAACTACTTATTTGCCATTGTTAGTACTTGAACAGTGTAGGTTACGTCTTCATCTCCAACCCGTCTGGTGTAGCTCGAAATTCCTAGGCCACGGCAGTTATGACTTAAAATAATATCTAGATACTCACCAGAGGCTAAGAGTGGCTTATGGATTACTTGGTTTATAAATCTTGTATATGCAGAAGAGATTGGTCGATGACTCATGTAACTAGCGCGGCGCTTTGCCTTGTCACATAGATGGGTCTCTAGCCCTAGTGGTTGTAAATCAAAATTGTTGCGACGATAGTTTACGTAAGCCATTAAAAGATCAGGTGACGTTTCTTCACTTACTAACAAAACTTCGTGATCAGTTCCCAACGACTTAACCCTACGGTCTATAGCATATGTAACGTACATATTATTTTATTTTTGTCAGCAAAAAGAGGGGTTTGCTGACCTTCTTGTAATGACATTAGAGAGATGTCATATAAGTACGGAAAAGATAATCGGTTATGCTATTAGCTCCTCATGATCCAAGCATCCAAATGGAGATCATGATTCATCGCTTTTATCTCTCTAATGCAAATATTATACATTACCAAAATACATTTTTAGTAATCAGAAACGTTTTTTGGTTTTGTCAATCTTGTAAAATATTGGCCAACCCCATTTCTAATTAATTTAATAAAATTTATTCGGAAGTGAGTCTATTTGTTGGGTTAATAGAGGTGTATCAGACTGGGAGCGAATAGTAAGAGGGTGGTGCTAGATTTGAGAAGTAACTAGATGCTGGTCACGGAAAAGAAATGGGCCCATTCCTAAGAATGGACCCACTTAGCACTGCGGTACATGGCTGGATTTTCGTTTTCCCCGCTCTTCCTTCACGGCATACTGCAGGTAACCAATCAGGAATTCCGCGAGATTGATCCAAGCGCGTGGTGGTTTTAGTCTTCCTGAGTCTGTTTCTTTCTCCAGGAGGTCGTGTAACTTATCACCGATCGCTCCAAACCAGTGCTCGGTCTCAGCTAGCTTGCGCTCCCGCCTGTCACTTGAAACCGCGCCGATAGTGAACACGTTGTCGGTACGGTCAACCACCTTAGCGAAAGGAACGCGCCAAAGTCCACACCTCAGTATGCGCTCAAAGTTCATGGTGTTTGTCTCGCAACGTTCTTTCTGCTTGGTCAGGCAGAGGGTGTCAAATGCACGCTCGTGGCCAAAATACATTTCGACCTTGGAGCGCACAATGAGCTGAACCTTTATACCGCCGACCGCTTCCTCAAAGCAATCGTGCAGTAGCATGTCTAAGATAACTTCAAGGTCATAGACTCCGTATAATGCCTGAGCCCAGACTATGACGAGAGTGCAGCGGATGGGATGAAATATGTACGCCTCACCGCTATCACGCTTTTGTGTCAGCCGGTGTTCCTTGAAGCTGAAGTTGAACGCTTTCTTTAAGCGCTGCTCATCACTAGCACTAAGCGGTAGATGCTTTTTCACTTCAGTAATAAAGTGTTGACGCAAAACGCGTTGGGATGGGTTTTGCAGGTCTACTTTTTTGAAGAGTTGAGAAAAGAAATTGTGAGCCCGTTTATAAAACCCACCATAGTTGTGTTTGGACATGACGGTCTCCGCGGTTGGGTATGTCGTTGGGTATGTCGTAGAACAGAAACTTTCCGTACTCTACACTAAAAATTCAGGTTCGTGAAGGTAGATTAAAAGATACAATAAAGCTTCTCCCTACGTATGTTAAATAAAAGTAGGAAAAAAATGGAGACAAGGTCAATCAAATTCGTTATTGAATTTGTATAGATTTCTTTCACTTAAATACTATTCTTCGAAATCTGCTTAAATACGATTTTAGCATTCATGTGGTACACACAAATCCGAAAAATGACAGACATATCACATTTTACATTTATACAGATCTGACTCCTCTGGCTCAGGCATTAGTCATACTCCGTGGACTTGCCCGGGGGTGGTTGATTTAGTGCATGTATAAACGGGTGGTATTGTACTTAACCTAAGATTATGATATTACTATAAGTAACTCATAGCGAAAGCATACGTTGACTCAAAATCTGTAATCTGGACGCCTCGATTTTGACGAGTAAGTGGCGTAACCGGGCTCGCTAACCTCTCAAACATAAAATGAGAGAATCGAATCCCCATCCTCCTGTGAGTAAATTTATTAATAACTTTAATCGTGAGAGTGATTATTTGTGGTCTATAGCCTGGACTACAAAATGCTTGTAGGTAGACGCCTACTTAGTAACTTATAGAGTTGGTTATATTAAAAGTTGCGCAAATGCCCAAGTAAGTACCTTCTTGGGTTGTGGGGTGATTTGGTGTAACCGGCCAATGTTGGGTAGTTAAAACTACAAGCCTAGTCGACTCTTTGTAATCAATACAAAGTTATGTCAAATTTAACTAAAAGATATCAACCGCTAATCTTGATGGTTTTTAGTGTACTATGGGTAATTTCCGCACCACTTGCTCTGGCTGAAGAATTCAATCCAACCCCAGCTACTGTGAGTAGTGATAATCAAGGCCATAGTGTTGGTGTGAATAGTTCAGTCCGCTTTAACAATGAAAATTGGTTTACCTCACCACACCCAAAACCCGCTACGTTCATAATTTCAAGTACTGGTGAGATGTACGGTACAACGACTAATGGTATACCCTTTAGGCAAGTAAATATTGAAAATACAGCTGGTATTCGAATACAAGAATTCTTTATTCAAGACCACCATCATTACATTGTAGAGGGTGAAGAGGTCTATACAGCCGAGGGCTTGTCTAGAAGGATCGGCCTGTTTTACCAAGCACAGTAATGGCGACAAATGATACTCGTTAAAAGGGGATAGGGACAAAAAATTTATCGTCACGAGTTACTTCCGCCTTCACCAAAAACAAAAACCCATTCTCCAAGAATGTGGTTTTTTGTTTTTGGTGACCCTAAGGGGTGCGATTTGGAACTTGGTAGTAAAACAGGTGTTAAATTTTGTTTGACATTGTATAAACCTCTTGTATTCTTAAAATAGCTGGGGAATCCCTCCAGTTAAACCCAAGAAAGGTAGTTCTTAATGAATCAGTAACCTCCCACCCAAAGCCCGAACCCTTTCGCGGCCGAGGGCTTCAGGCTGTCATCTTTGACGCACAAGTGCTGCTGTGTTGCCGTCAAGATGTGCCCCGACGGTTCCGTCAAGGTTCGCGACACCAAGAACCCCGGCGGTCATGCCCTCGACTTCAACAAGGACGAATGGACGGCGTTCATCGGCGGTGTCAAGCTCGGCGAGTTCGACGTCTGACCAGGGACTTCCTGATAGCCATGAGCAGGGCCCACAAAGCCCTGCTCTTTTCAATATAAGATGTCAAAAACAATTTTTCTTATTCCAGGTTTTAAAACCCAAATAACAGATCCTCTTTACAAGGAGTT
>JAYTMA010000122.1:0-1806 GCA_043728975.1 bacterium | reverse complement strand
CTCCAAACTCAACTTGCCCGCGTAGGTAGAGCGGGGCAACAATTATAACCGGAACGACTAGGTTCCTGCTTCGCAGGAACCTTAGCAGCGCGTAGCGCTGTGTAGAGAGTGAAGAAAACGGCTATAGCGGCGACGGAAATTGAAACTGGTGAATACTCAGTATACAAGAAAGGCTGTTTAATTGAGTTGGAAAGCGGGAAACAAGAAATTCAGGCTATTTCCCCTGTATTATCAGGCAAACTCAATCATAGAAGAGAGTCTTTTAAGGTTAATGGCACAGCAAACCAAAGACCATTCTCCAGCGACCTTTGAAAAACCTCGAACACTAAATCTGCGAAAACCCAAGGCTTGTTTTATCCAGCTAAAAACCGGCTCAACGATAGCTTTTCTTCGTTTGTATTGTTTTTTGCCTTTTTTAGTTTGGAGTTTTTTTAACATGCGTTTGGTTAGGATCTTGTCGGGAGCAATGGAGCCGGATTTTTTACCTTCCCTCCCGATAGAAATCAGTGAAGCTATGTTTTTCTGATTGAGTACTTTAAAATTTTCTTCGGATTTGTAACCTGCATCCGCTAAGGTAATATCAGGAACTTGCCCATTTACTTCCTCTACTTCCGCCACCATCGGTATCAGCGATCGATAGTCGGTCGTATTTTGCGTCAGATCATTTGCCACTATTAGATGATTGTCTGCATCGACTGCGATTTGAGCATTGTAGCACTGCTGAAAATCGCCTTGAGCTGTTTTCATGATTCTGCTGTCTGAGTCAGTGAAGTTTTCTTGCGCCTTGTCCTCTGGTAGCGCTTGTTTCTCATCCTTGGCACGCTGCTCTAATCGCTCCTTGGCAGCCTTTATTGTTGCCAGCCTTGTTTCCCGACGACTTAGTTCCTGTGGTAACTCATCTCCCCTGAAATCTTCTCCAAAGCTGATATCTTCTGATGCGTCCTCGCCACGAGCTCGCTTGGTAATCTCTGCTATCTCTTTTTTAAGCTTATCTTCCGTGCTTTTCATGCGCTCGTAGCTCATGGCCTTATGCCGACTGGCGTTAGCCTTTATTTTGCTACCATCAATTGCTACCACCCCCAAACTGCATAGTTTTGCTTCCCGCGCTATCTGCAGCACTTGTCTGAAAATGTCCTCGAAGTCAGCCAGGTGAGCTTCTCTAAATTTACACAATGTTGTGTGGTGTGGTCTGTTATTGCCAGCCAATACTCTAAAGGCAATGTCTTCCTCTATTTTCTTCGCTATCTTGCGTGATGAAAAAACCCCAGTACAGTACCCATACAACAATACCTGTATCAGCATTCGGGGATGATAAGGCTGGTTCCTGCGCCCATCACCTTGGTACTTGGCATACAGCTTCCCAAGATCTATCTCACCTACTGTATCTCTTATAAAATATGCCAAGTGCTCTTCCGGCAACCATTCGCTCGGATCTTGTGGCAGTAAATTTAACTGATTCGGACTATATTCTATAAAGCTTGTTCCCATCCTCAAACTTTATCATACCGATCTAGTTCTTTCGATCCTCTTTCATTTAATTCTTCCCTTTTTATCAATTTTTCCCTCGGGGCTTATGCCCCGAGCTAAGGTTCCTGCGCAGCAGGAACCTAGAGGATCTTTCTTACATTATAGCGGTGGATCGCCAGCGGAACTTACTTTGATTTGCAACTACTTGAAAGAGAAGATAGAATTGGCAAGTCATCGGATGATACCCAAAAAGATTTTCTGGCTTACCGGTTTCTGGAATTTCCATAATCCTGGCCGCAAAATGAAATGGGAGAATAGTTCGTGGCCCGATAGCCAAGT
>JAYTMA010000121.1:0-1925 GCA_043728975.1 bacterium | reverse complement strand
ACAAAAACTCTTCGACGCACTTGTCGGCGATAGTAAAGATTTATTCAAGAAACTAACGTGGGAAGATGTTTCTGCATTGTTGAGCTAGATAGTGAAACTACCCGACAGGAGTCGGGATTCTGTTCAAAGTACATTCGAACTTTGTCTAATATGCACCGCAGATTGAGACTCCTTCGGGAGTCAGACCAAAACCGTGGGCACCGTAGGCAGAAACAAAATCAAAAGACCCTCACATTCTGGGGGTCTTTTGCAAAAGCACAGTGAAATTATTTTGTACTAAATTTCCCCGACGAAAGTGTCTGATTACCGCTCTCTTCGATAGCAAGAACTTCCCAGTCATAGTCAACACCGGATTCCAAAAATTCTTTTGGAACTCTCATGCTATGTACTGATGATGGAAGGTACATACTCAGGCTACTAACTTTCCCAATCATGTGTGGGTGTGGATCTTGGATCTTCTCTACAATGAGTTGATAGGAAATTATTTTCACGGCCTTACCGTCGATAGTCTTCGTAACCGGCTTCCACTTCATGAAAAGATCGGTACTTGTTGAAACCTTCAAACCTTCTGTAGGTACTTGAAGGACAGGTCCAGCCGGAATGTTATGTGTTAGCCAAGCAATTCCCTTGGTCTTTCCTGTTGATTCCCCATTTTCCATTCCTCCCCCTTCAATGGTGTAATTACCTGCGGGAAGCTTTGTGAGCATTTCGGCAATAGAGACATCAGCATTTTCCGGCTCAACGCTCTCAAAAAATAATTCTGTTAACCCAAGCTTTGCGAGTGATCCGAGCCCACTAATTTTAAGTACTTTACCCTTTGGGCCAGTAAAGGTGAGTTCTCTCCAACCTTCGCTGTCAACAAAACCCTGAAACCCGGTATCAAGGTCGGTGGCGTTGTGTTCAATATTTAGCTTGGCGTCCTTGAGAGGTATAGGATTGGTAGCTGCCTCAGCAGAAGTTAAATAAAATAACGACGCTGTACCAAGTAATGCAATAATGGCGATACTCACTGTGATTTTATTGTTGCGTATAGATATTGTTTTCATAAATTAGTTAATAGACTAGTAAAGAGATAGTGGATACTATCTACAAAAATCATACATACTAAAGCTGAAATCAACCTGAAGCCTTTACAAAATTTTCTCCTAGTCTCCCTACCGAGAATAACTGAAAAGTACCCTGGTCCAACCCTAACAAATGAGACTTTTTCAGACAACAATTATAAGTATTGAACTAAACTAATTCAACAAATATGACTAAACAAAGGGTATCACATTTCAGCTGAAGCAAAATAGCAAATCATCAAAAAGAGGCTGACCAAAAAACCTATTTGCGGATCAAACCACTTGCTGACCTAAAGATATTTTTAGAAACTAGGTAGTAGGAGTGACTATTGCTTGTTATGCGCTCGGATCGCGCTCATAAACAATTCCCCAAATCGGGCTAATTTTTTGTCGCCGACCCCGTTGATATTGAGGAAATTTTCGTCGCTCATCGGTCGATGGGTAGTCATCTCGCGCAGGGTCTTGTCACCAAAAATAATATAAGGGGGAACGTTCAGCCTAGCTGCTTCTCTGGTACGAATTTGGCGCAGGACTTCAAAGAGAGAAGTGTCGTAGTTTGCTCCGACTTCTTCAAATTCAGTTATCGCCGGCTTTAGTTTTATTTTAGATACTGCCGGGAGGGTGGTAGGTGATACACAGCGGTCACAGTTGCCACAATTATTGGCCGTATAGTCTTCGTTGAAGTACTGCAGCAGAAATTTTCGCCTACAATTATTCAGGGTACCATATTGGATGGATTGGTTGAGGTTATATTGCACCTGCTCTTTTTCTTTTTCGTCAGAAATCCGACTGATAAAAAATTCATGTTTAAATTTATCCGCCACAGAAAATAAAAGGACACAGCGGGCCGGGAGTCCGTCG
>JAYTMA010000120.1:0-2772 GCA_043728975.1 bacterium | reverse complement strand
TTGGTGTTTGAGGCTTTGACTCCCAAGTCAACCATTTCGTCAAAGGCTAGTATTATTCTTTTTTGTACTGTTTGTGGAAGAGAAGCTAGTTCCTTATCGGCTTGTTTAGTAAGAAGTAGCTTATTCATACTTCAGTCGAAGCTCTGCCCAATTTGTAAGTGGTTCCTGACGATTTTTTTCTCGAGCAATAAGCAAATCTAGCGCGTCTTGCATATTTTCGAGTGCCTCGGTGTTGATGAGTGTTGCAACAGCAATACCCCCTTTCTCTAAGGTCATCTGCTCCCCCGTCGTACGCACATGCTCTACAACTGCCCCCAAATTGATACGGGCTTTTGTGATTGGCATGCTTTTAGATTTTGAAATCATAAATATATTGATTAAGACTGATTAACTCTAATCAAAGTACGTTATCCAACACATAGTGTCAATATTTTTCTTTATATACAATCGTGACTGCCACCTTTTCAATCACCTTTTCCATTATTTTCTAGGCGAGAAAATCAAAAATAGCTACAGACAAACACGCCGGATTAAAAGTGCAAAACAACAGCCCGAAGCCATAGGCTTCGGGCTGTTGTACTTCTACTACCCTCACCCTAATTGTCTCCAAACTTCATCATCTCCTTCATCATCCTCCCACCACGACGAAGTAAACTATTTCGCTTGGTGTGGGCTTTCCGCATTTCTTGATCCAAGTCCCCTTTTACCACATCAACCGCTGCTTCAAAAGTCTCTTGTGTAGTCTCCGCTCGATACAAAGTACCAGCTACCCAGATATTTACTTCCACCCGGCAGATCGGACCACTCTTTTGTGGTGCTTCCTTTTCAAACTCTACTTCCACTCGTATATCAGTCTCATTGCCTACGTACTTCTCCAAAACTGCCAATTTCTGACTAACAAATTGATGTATCGAACTATTGGTGCCACTATTGGTGTGCTTGTATGTAATGTTTTTAAATGCCATTTGTTTTAGCTTAGACTTATAGCTACTATCCTCAACAATTGAAAATTTTGCACCTATTTGATGATTTTGACCTGATGAATTGAAACTCCACACTCCTTCACTATTATATGCTTGTCTTTATTAGTAGCCGAGTTACCACTGATTAAATTACGTACTAACTTGAACCCTATTTAACTATTTATTAGCTTTTATTAGGAAATGCTACCTTCTGTACCCAATTAGTTACCCCTCACAGGACACACAGGCATTATCGCTAATATGCATTCTTACCTTGGTTGGAGTTTTAATTTTTCCGTATTCTTTTTGTAGGTGCGCCACAATATCATCAGACTCGTAAAGTTCAATATTGTGTGCTGTATCAACCAAATAAGGCACCTGTGATTTACCGCCACGCGCTACTAGTTCAGCTTGGATAGTAGTATCACTAATATCCTTCATCTCTACTTCAAGCTCTAAACGTTCAATTACAGCCATAACCCGCCGACAAAAAGCACAGGTAGGTCGATAATACAGTGTAAGCATAGGCAACAAATTACTTTATAATGATTTCATTATACTACCTTTCGCCCCAGTCTCAATCCACAGCCTGACAAAATCACCTATAGCCAGCCATTTTCTTGAATATTTTAATAATTTCTGTACAATACAACCACTTACCAAAACATCATTGTTTAAGTAGGTAATAAATAAAGTAGCAAAGTAGCTATCTTCCGCGGTAGCTCAGTGGTAGAGCAGGTCGCTGTTAACGACTTGGTCGTAGGTTCGAATCCTACCCGCGGAGCAAATCAAAAAACGCCTTTGGGCGTTTTTTGTTTGCGACGCGGGAGAACGTGACTAAATGTCACGTTCGTCAGGATTCGAAGCCGAATTGAGCTAGATTTGAGATTGCGAAAAATCTAGCCAATTTGGATACTGGTCGAGTAACGACCGAAACTCCTGCCCGGGGAGCTTTTAAAATCTTAAGTCACGCATAAGCGTGGCTTTTGATTTTTTAGCTCCCCGGGAAGAAGTGCCCAATGGCACTTCTTCCCGGGGAGCAACAAAAAAAGCGCTATTATAGGCGCTTTTTTCTGTATACCTCCGAGAGGATTCGAACTTTTGATTGACTTCTTCCCTCTTCGATAGTTAACTACTTTTATGCTCAGAATGACTGAGTCGTTCATCTCTCTTCCACCAACTCTCAACGCTGGAGAAATAGCTATGGCTGACCTAAAAATGCCGGAATCTCAACCGTGTAAATTTGATTGTGGTTGGGCAGGTTGGTGCAACAAACCTACTGATAGTGGTTTGTGCACAGAGCACGAGAGTGCGACCTGTGTGGTTTGCGGAGATCGCGCCGTCCGTCTGTGTGACTACACTGGATCAAGTCCACTGGTCTGCGGAACAAAACTTTGTGCGAACTGTAAGCACGAGCCCTACAACCCAACTACAAAGCAGTTTCCGAGTGAACATCTCACTGGAGAAGCTTATGCTGAAGCAGTGAGAAAAGCTGCAGGGGTCGGAGACGCCTAGTGCCGTAGCTCGAGTGCGGGGTGGCTCAGCTTTACATAACCAGCTCCGCTGGCGAAGACACTCTTGTAGTCTTCCCTGCCGGAGCTGTTCTTTTTTATACTAAACGAGACAAGCGGTTCGAACTTCCTTCACACAGCGGAGCATATAAAAGTTTAGGCCACACGCAAGCGTGGTCTTTACTTTTATATGCTCCCCGGGAGAACGTGACTCAATGTCACGTTCGACATACCAGGGATAACGAGGACGTTTCAGTTATTTTGGTGATTTAGTTAGATTTTGTAGTTCTTTAACTAAA
>JAYTMA010000119.1:0-6582 GCA_043728975.1 bacterium | reverse complement strand
TCGATGGCAATGGTCGAATTGGCAGAGCTATCAATAATTATTTACTGATTCGTGAAGGATATGTGCCAATCAATATCAAGTTCACTGATCGTTTGAAATATTACGAAGCATTTAGAAATTTCGATCTCAAGGAGGATACCTTGGTTATGGATGAGATTGTTGCCCTAGCTCTAGCCAATAGCTATCATAAACGACTAGCTTATCTAAAGCAGAAGAAAATTATCACTTTGCGCGAGTATGCTCGAGTAAACAATATTTCACATTCTAACCTTATCAACAAAGCCCACCGGCAAACCATTGAGTCTTTTTTAGAACACGGGGTTTGGAAGATTGGAGTGTAGCTGTGAAGCTGAGGGGAAAGCTAAAATTAAAGACCCTGGCCAATGGCCGGGGTCTTTAATTTCATATTCCAAAATTGTTATTTTGTTTCTTCCAACATCTTCATCACGGCGCTGTTAGTTAGTACGGTTGTAACGTAAACAGTCACGCGGTAAGGGTCAGCATCTTTATACTCCGAGATTAATTCTTTTACTTGCGCTTCTACTTCTTCCTTCTTGGCGATAATATCTTCCGCTTTAGAAATCTCATTGAGAATTAGTTGGAGCTTGGCTCTTTTTTCCGCCGCTGGTGTCCACTCGGCCTTGAGGTCTTCTATCGTCTTGTTTATGTGCTTGAGGTAGTCTTCAATTTTTAGATTGGAACGACCAAGGTCTTCGTTCATCTGGGAAAACATCTGGTTTAGTTCAGAATCAATTAAAATCTGTGGTAGTTCGATGGTGCTGCCAGAGATAATCGTGTCGGTAATCTTTACCCGGTGTTTACTATCGACATCTTGCGCTTTTTGAATGGTTAGATGTTCTTTGATTTTTTCTTTGAAATCAGCCACGGAAGTAAATTGATCAGGTTGTCCGAGTCCCTTTACAAATTCATCGGTAAGTTCCGGCAGTGGCAACTTAGCGAGGTCAGCTTCATTTTCAATAGCTGGTTCTACTGTCTCGGGCGTTGGCAGGGCTGTTTCACCGTTTAGTTCTTTTGCTTGGGCCGCTTTTTCCGCGCGCGCCTTGGCCTTACTTTGGATTCGGTCATAAGCCATCTTCTGGCGGAGGATCTCGCTGATTTGCTTCTCTATTTCTGCCTCAGTCACATCTTTAGATTCCTTGCCCTTATTTATTTCGGCCGCCAGCTTTTTATAATCAGGCAGGGTGATGTCAGGGATAACAGCTACCGTAATAGAGAGACCGAGGGGATTATTTGCCGCTAGTTTGGTCAGTTCTACTTTTGGGTGACCGATTGCGTCAATTTTATGTTCCTCTAGGATATGAGGATACATATGAGCGATAGTGCGCTCGGCCATTTCACTCAAGATTGCCATTTCCCCGATGTGCTTTACTAGCATCGCTTCGGGCACGTGTCCTTTGCGGAAACCATCTAGTTCAATGTTGGTACCCAGGTCTTTAATTGCCGCGCTACGAGCTGGTTCAACTTCCTCCCAAGGAATCTCACCCACAATCTTCACCTGTGATTGCGGTTCTTTGGTAACGGTAAATGCGCCTTTAAAATCAATGTTATGTGCGTGATGATCGTGATCGTGTGAATGTTGTGACATAGTACGCGCTAGTGTACGTAAATATAGGATATTTGCAACCAGAAAATAAGGCGTAAGATTATCTGTTCTATTAAGTGAATAGATAAGAATTGTAAAGTAACCAAGAATATTTAGCAGAAAAATCTGCTATAATTTATTCATTATGCAGGAAATATTAGATACCGAGAAAGAATTTTCTTTAGTTAAGCGGGCGAAGAGTTTTTCTTATGCGGGGAGAGGGGTGTGGGTTTTTATTAAGACCACCCATAATGCCTGGATCCACCTGGCTCTGTTTGTCTTGGCTATATTTTTGGGATTTTATTTTTGGGATAAGTAAAATTGAGTGGATGTTACTGGTGTTGGCTGGGGGATTTGTCATCGTGGCGGAGGCCTTTAATACCGCAATCGAGATTGATATAGACCTCACTTCCCCCGATTATCACCCTTACGCCAAAGATACCAAAGACGTGGCAGCGGGAGCAGTTCTACTAGCCGCACTGACATCATTAACTGTCGGACTGCTGATTTTTGTACCATACATAGTTGATATTTTTATTTAAAATCATAAATATGCGTAATCCTGAATTACCACGTATACCTTTACAAGCAGCTGATATAAATAATCAGTCCAGTACTAGAAATGGACGAAGATTTGAGAGTGTAGAAAGAATTGAAGTCCGTAAAGAGCGTGCCGAACAAAGGATTGATGATTTACTAAAATCCTTATCAGAAAGTTTGCGCAAGAATTTAACTTTAGCCGATTTGCCAGGTGAGTTCGGAGATGCGGGTGAGCGGGTCATGAATTGTTTCCAATCAGTCATGAGTTGCAACTCGGAAAGTGAAATGTTCAGTGTTCTCGGCCGATTTGTAGCGGCTACTAACGCTTTAGAAAATACTGTAAAGGAAGTGCAATAAAAGTAGTGTAATTGACAGGTGATACACTTTTGATACACTTATGTAATTATGGCAACAACAAAAACTAGAATCAACGTAAGTTTGAGTGTAGAGGTTGAGCAAGCCCTTAAGGCTCTAGCTAAACGCGATCAGGTACCTTCCGCTACCAAGGCGGCTGAGCTTTTACGACTAGCTCTTGAGATCGAAGAAGACTATGTGTTTTCGGCAATAGCGGATGATCGAATAACAGAAAAGAGTATAAAGTGGCTTAAGAGTGAAGAGGTGTGGGGTAAATAGAGTATGTACCAGGTTATCTTTCATGCCAAAATTGTTAATGACTTAAAACATATTTCACCACCACTCCAAAAGACAATTAAAAAAGCGATTGAAGAAAAACTCACTACCTCGCCAGAGTCATTTGGTAAACCGCTTCAATTTTCACTGAAAGGAGCTCGCAGTATGAGGGTGGGTAATTATCGGGTAATATTCCGGTTATCAAAATCAATTGTCCAAATAATTATGATAGGACATCGCTCAGTTGTATATGAGAAGATACCAAGACGAAGAATTTAGTAAAAATGATAAAACCCCGGAAGCCTTTGGCTTCCGGGGTTTTATCGACAGAGAGGGATTTGGTCCTTAGAGGATATTTAATTCGTCGCTTCTAGCTCGGCGTTGATTTGGTTTATTTCGCTGTCTAGGGAATCAAGGTCGGTGCTTAGTAGGTCGGCTTCAACCGCGCTTAGCTCATCTGAGGTGCTCATGACAGTGAGGCTTTCTACCTGGGCCGTTGCCGTCCTAGTCTCTGGTTCCTTGTTGGTCTCTAACGTGGGGCGAGTGGGGTTTTGGTCTATGGTCATTTGCTTGATACTAATACTGTACCAATAGTAAAGTCCAGCCAATATCAGTCCCAGGATAATAAACAGGCTGATAATGATAGGCGCCACGTACTTCCTTACTGGTGCATTACTATCCAAAAGATAACTCTTCATTTTTAATGAAGTTGTTTTCTCAGTAACTTTTAATTGATTATTTTCCATAAGTAAACTAGTTAAATATTAGTTCTGGCTCGGTTGGGTTTGTGCTTGGGTCGGGGGTCATGCTTTTGGGAGCGGGATTTTGGAGTGCCATAATTGATACCCGCAGGGCAAAGTGAGCTTGCCGAATCAGGGAGTTAGTTTCTTGGTAGTATTCTTTCACATTCATCCAATCACTTCGTGGCAGAGTAGAGTAGGTGGCGCCGTTTACTAAGGTGTCAATATCACTGAGTTTAAGTCTGGCGTTAGTTAAGGTCTCATTTGCTGACGCTAGCTTTTCTCTAGCTAAACTAGTTTCTATACCAAGTTCCTCCATTTTAATAATTCTTTGTTCTAGTCTTTGGCTGATAGTCGATAGTCTCATTACAGCTGCATCCATGCGATTACTAATGTTGGCGGCTAGATTGGTGATTCTGATTTGTCGAATTTGAGGCAAAGCCGTTCTTTGTTCGTTGTTTACATTAGCACGTCCTTTGGGTTTTGCTTGTGGTATGACCTCTGTAGTAGAAGAGCCCTCAACTGGAATTACTGACTCTGTGGTTAATGTCGAAGCTGAAGTTGTAGCTAAATCTGCTGGGGCTAGGTTTAATTGCGCCCAAGTATCGTTGGCGAGAAATAAGCTAACTAAGACAAGGGTTAGAACTATGTACTTTTTTGGTCTAGGAAGATTCATAACTTTTAAATTAACTGCTAGGTAAAAATAGTATACCCCCTCGTGCCTAATTGGCGGGAGGGGGTATACACAATTTACTAAGATTATTGTTTAGCTTTGTTGTCGATATAGAGGGTTCGACTCCGGTCGAATGCATCTTTGGCTTTTTCTGCTCCTAGCCAGTCACCGATTTCGACAGTCTTATTTTGCACCTTCTTATAAGTCTCAAAGAAGTGTGTCATTTCTTTTTGGAAGTGAGAGTTGAGGTCACCGATATCTTTTATCTCATCCATACGTGGATCATCAACTGATACAGCAATTACTTTATCATCGCGCTCACCACCATCTACCATTTCCATGATAGCGACGGGTCGAGCTTTAACCAAGATGCCAGGGGCAAGTGGATAGGTTGTGATTAATACCACATCCAGCGCGTCCCCATCGTCAAACAATGTCTGCGGTACAAAACCGTAATCAAAAGGATAATCTTGTGCCGAATGCATCACTCTATCTAGGGCGATAATTCCTGTCTCCTTATCAATTTCGTATTTGTTCTTTGAGAATTTAGGGATTTCAATAATGACATTCATCACATCTCTAGTACCTGGAGCAATATCATGAAGTAGATTCATAGCTAAATAGTTAAAACTAAATAATACTTATTTCACTTCCTCTTCGTTCTCCGTTACTTTCTCCGCTTCCTCTGTTTCTTCAGCGACTAGGGCCTCGGCTTCTTCGGGAGTATCAATCTCATTGAATTCTTCACTATCGGGATTGGTGTCGCGGTCGTTAGTGGCTTCATCTTCATCTGGAAGAGAAGGATTGACCGTGGTGGCGTCTTCATTTTCTAAATCAGCCACTTCGCTACCAACTGGTGTGTCTTCGGCTGCTTCGAGAGTGACTTTGCCAGTCGCTTCGGCTTCAGCGAGAGCTTCGCCGTTTTGCGCTGAGACAATATCAATCTTCCAACCAGTAAGCTTGGCGGCCAAACGGACGTTTTGTCCACCGCGACCGATAGCGAGTGATTGTTGGTCAGGACTTACTTCCGCTACAGCATGACCACGATCCCCCGTTTCACTGTTTGGTTCAGTGACAATTCTCACATTCATTACTTGTGCTGGCGAAAGAGCGTCTTCAATAAACTCAGTCGCCACTCCTGACCATTCGATGATGTCAATCTTTTCGCCACCTAGTTCACTCATGACAGTGGATACACGAACGCCACGCTGTCCAACCATTGAGCCAACTGGGTCGATGTGCTGGTCGTTAGCAAAAACGGCAATCTTTGACCTGGCACCAGCTTCACGAGCGACGGCCTTCACTTCTACCGCGCCACTTTGTAGTTCGGGAGCTTCAATCGCAAAGAGTCCAGCTAGGAAATCAGGATGAGAACGTGAGAGTTTTAGGAAAATACCGCGTGAAGTTTCTTCCACAGCGACGAGTAGGGCGCGCACTCTTTCGCCCGGTTTGTATCGTTCACCCGGAATCTGCTCATCATAGGGCATGATAGCCGTGACGCGACCGAGGTCAACGTAAAGGTTTCCGCGTTCAAAACGTTGAACATGACCCATGACGATATCACCCGCCTTCTGACCAAATTCAGCCAATGCAGACTCCTTCTCCGCCTCACGAATCTTTTGGACAATCACTTGCTTGGCGGTTTGAGCCGCGATACGACCAAAGTCATCCTTGGCCTCGAGAGGGAAGATCAACTCTTCACCCGCTACCGTATCCTTTTTGATCATCTTGGCAGTCGAGAGCATGATGTGCTTTTCTTCATCAAAACGCACTCGAGTATCAGGACCGATGGCTTCTGTCTCATTTTCCGTTTCCTCATCTACTTCACCATCCTGCAGTTCTGGCTTCAACATACTTTCATCCAACACAATTTTTACTTGGTGAAAGTTAGTGGTTCCAGTACTGAGGTCAAACTTACAATTAATAATCTGACCACGCTTACCAAACTCCTTTTTGTACGCGGTAGCGAGCGATTGCTCGATGGCGTCAATCATCTTTTCCCGCGCAATACCTCGTTCTTCTTCCATTTCATCGAGGACAGCATTAATTACTTTTAAATCAAACATACCAATTTTATTATTTGCGTAGCAAATCCATAAAATTGAGTCTCCCAAAAATGTTTATTCCTAAAACATTTTTGGGAGCACTACAACTTTGTTTCATTTGCTACTTAGCTATTAAGTTTGTATCAAGTTTATAAATAAAACTATTTCCCTATTTCTCACGAAGAATGCCCGGCACAAGCCGAGCATTCATTCATTCCTTATACTATATATAGGTGTGAGGTAATTGTAAAGTGATTGAATTACCTCACCCATTTTTTACTCTGTTGGTAATCTGAGTATTAATTGGAGGGTTATTAATTTGCCATCAATCTAGTTGCGACAAGATTTGTC
>JAYTMA010000118.1:0-6819 GCA_043728975.1 bacterium | reverse complement strand
GTTTTACAAAGGCAAAAAAGCCAATAAATCCCAAAATAAGTATCAGTAAGGCCAGGAGGGCTATTTTATATGATTTTTTCATATACTAATCCTAGCATATAAGTATAGTGGTAAGAATTCGTTAAACGGTGCGTCTACGTATATAATGGTTTCCACATGCCGGGTAATAAACAGTCAACAGATGCTATGGAAAGCCAAGAAGATCGTTTTTTGAAAGCTTTCGAAGACTATAGCGATGCTCTCTTTCGCCACGCCTCTATTCGAGTGAGTGACCGAGAAAAAGCCATCGACATTGTTCATGACACCTTTACTAAGGTCTGGTCGTACGCCAGAGCCGGACATCAGATCGACTCCTACCGCTCTTTTTTATACAAAGTACTCAATAATTTAATTATTGATGAGTACCGTAAGCGGAAGGAAGTTTCGCTCGATGCTTTACTTTCAGTTGAAGGGGTAGACGAAGGGTCTTTCCCGGAGCTTTCAGAGAGTACGGATGAGGCCCTGGCTGCGACCATTGACGGACGTAAGGCCTTTGAACTCTTGGCGGAACTGCCCGATGTTTACCGTGAGGTAATCATTCTGCGCTTTGTCGATGAGCTCGGACCACGAGAAATCAGTGAATTAATTGAAGAGTCAGAGAATGTGGTCTCCGTGAGGATTCATCGTGGATTAAAACTTCTGCGAGACAAAATGCAGGCCGCCATAATGAGTAAAGAAGAAAATCGTTTGTCCAAACAAAAAAAGACATGAAACGTTTCAGCGAACAACTACAAAAAAAAGCTCTAAATATACGCCTCAGTGCGATAGAAAAACGCGGATTACGTGAGCGGGTTGTTTCCTATATGGAATATCATCCAATGTCGCCCAAGACGTCTATTAAGACAAAGATTCATAAAAATTTAAATAATGAATTTGGCGCAGTGACGATTTTTCAAGTTAACTGGTGGCGAGCGTTTCAAGTCACTGGTGCCGTCCTCGGGGCTTTGGTTTTAAGTCTCTCTTATTTTGCTGAACAAGCCGTACCCGGTGATTCGCTTTATGCGGTTAAGGTAAAGGTTAACGAAGAGGTACGCAGTACACTGACTATTAGTCCATACAAGAAAGTGGTGTGGGAAACTGAACGTTTAAATCGACGGGTGGCGGAAGCTCGTCTTTTGGCTAGTGAAGGTAGACTAACGCCAGCGGTAGAAATAGAGATGGCCAATGCGGTACGAGAACATAGTGAGAACGCTCGACGGGAGATTGAGGTACTGAAACAAACCGATAAAGAGGAAGCTACCCTGGCTTCAATTCAACTGACTACAGCGATAGATGTACAGACCACATCACTGCGAAATGATGTTAACGCTAGTTCAACAGTAGGTATGTCAACCTATTTGATCGCTAGTGTGCTTGAAGAGACCCAACAAATAGAAATAGCGGCTGGACAAAGTGAATTACCTTCTTATACCCGCCTCATTGCTGAAGGAGAACAAGAAACTACTCGAGCTTACGAGTTGCTACAAAGTGTACACAAAGTAGCGACTGAAGAAGAAAAGATTGATATCAAGCGACGCCTTGAAGATATTGAGCGTTCAATGGCTGAAGCTATCAACGAGTCAGCGTTTGATGAAGTAAAAGCTCGAGAACATCTGATTGAAATTTTGCAACGCACCCAAAAACTGATTGTCTTTATGACTAATATTGATGTACGTAATTCCGTGACAGTTGAAGAAATTGTACCGATTACTCTCACTCTTGAAGAACGCCAAGCTGTAGTAAAGAAAACAGCGGAAGACATTATAATTATACTTGATCGAGCGGACTTGGTTTTAGCTGCTACGAGTACGAATGCCGATATTAAAGAGAAGCTTGTACCGGCTCTTAATCGTGTTAGAACCGATGTCAATAAGGTCTTGACTGAACTATTAGCTTCAGGGGATGGTTTTTCGGCTTTAGAAATAATGATACAAAATGCCAAGGCTGTTGCCGATGATATAGCTTTTACTCTAAGTATAGACAGGAATGCGATAGAGAACAAAGTAGAGACCGAAATTGTTTTGCCAGAAATTGAAACTGAATTAGCTAGTACTTCAGCTAGTACTACTGAAGGAGTGGCTACTACTACCAGCAGAACCGTAAAAGAGGTAATTAAAACTAGTGACACTGCCAGCGTTATTGCCATTTGACAATAAAGTTTAGCTTAGTATATTTATAGTTATGAAAGCGAAAGCCCTAGCTATCGATAAGAATGAATACACCATGCCAGTTATTAGCTTTACTTACTTCTGTTTTTTTATTTTTATCTGTTGGTCGGTTAGTGTCTATTAAAGAAATAGTATTTTAAAACACAAAACCGGCCTCAGGGCCGGTTTTGTGTTTTAAAGGAGAGGAAAAAGAATGAGCCCGGTTGTCCGCGGAAAAGTTTCAAGGCTTTGAAACTTTTCCGCGGATCGCAGGCAAGTACCAAAAAGTAATTGCTAAGTTCGCGCCAAGTATAGTGGGGCCAGAGTAGTCTCTGGAAAGCCTGCGATAATGTTCTTCACAATTGACTAACAAGGTGAGAAAAAATGACCCAAAATGCGGTAGCCATCGGAGTTGATGTTTTCATCACTTACCCCGGAATTGAAGATAGAGAAGAAGATTCTTTTGCCGAAGCTAGAAAAATAAGTGGCTTTGGAGTGATTAATCCGGGATACGCACTGGATCAGATACGTCTCTGTACGGAATTTTCCGGAGGGAATAAGGTATTGCTTCAGCAACTGCTGTCTTTACATGGGGCGGCTGAAGCTGTCGACTTTTGTACGGTGTGGTTTACTCCCAGTCGGCCCGAGGGATCCATTCGGGTGTTACGGCCGACAGTTTGGGGTAGTCCTGTCTACAAGTCTGTTACCAGGCAATTGTTTGCTCCAGAAGAAGGAGGCGATTTGGCTTACGAAATTGAGGGGTTAGCTGACACCGGATCTTCCGTGCTAGATTTTGATGTTTCCCACTTGTCGCAAGAGGAAAGATTGTTGCGGTGGAATCTGCTCAATGCCTTGGCACCCTTAGCTATGGCTTCAGCTCATAGTCAGTTTTACCTTGGCCAGCCGGGTCGGCATAAGTGTTGGCGCTACTGTGCAGAGAGAGGAAGGCTTCCTCTGGGCTGGCAGTGGCAACCGGATTGGTCAACCTACCAAAAGCAGGTGGAGGTACTGACGACAACCTTTGCCAGAAAGGAAGAGCGATCTCTCTACCGGGACGCCTTAGGTAGTGGGGTATTTTACTGGGCACAATTGCTATCTGTAGGCGGGCGGGAGATTTTGCGTTTCTGGGCTCTTCCTACTATGGCTCCGTTGCAAATACTCGCCAGTCTTGACGCGATTGACTCGTGGCTAGAAGAGGCAGTATTGGCTATGCGGGGTCTAAAGCCTTCTAGCCTAGCTGAGCTTCCCCTTTACCAAGGCCACCGTATTCCAGAGGACCAGTCAGTGCGACTGTACCTGTGGGAATCGCAGTGAAGCAGGGAAAGGGCGTAGCCCTTTCCCTGTACTCACCTTGTTAGTCCTATTACTGAGTTTGGAAAATTTCTTAGTTCAGTAATGGCCATTTCACGTACCGGATTAATCTTTTTAGATTTGTGATTCATGAAGTATAATTCCAATCTTAATAAAGCGAAAATATGAATAAAATTCTGACTATCCAATTCCGCACCAACCAAAATTCAATTACCCTAGAACAAAAAAGTATTGTTCGTGAGATTGGCGATACTGCGGAGGTAGATTTTATTTCCGCTCTTGATACGACCTTAGATTGGCACTACCCCGAGACACTTATGGAAAGTTACCAAGGCGTTATCTTGGGTGGTTCAGGGGATTTAGATTTTGATGGTGGCAGACTAGAGGATGATGAGGTTAGGCTAATATCTTATGAAATTCTTGGCCGGCTTAGACCTTTGTTTACCTACTTGTTTGATCACGATGTGCCAACCCTCGGGATTTGCTATGGACACCAAATACTAGGTGCCTTTGCTGGTGCTCAAGTACATTCTGATATAGCCCAAAAAAAGGTCTGCTCGCACGAAGTTAAATTTATCGTAAATAAAAATGACTATTTTTTATTTAGTAATTTGCCAGAATCATTTTATGGTCACTATGGACATAAAGATGTACTTGATCGAGTGCCAGAAGGCGCAACCTTGCTCATGAGCGGCGGAGAGCGGTGTCAGGTGTCGGCTTTGCAGTATAAAAGTAATATTTATACCCTTCAATTCCATCCCGAATTAACGGTCGGTGATATGGTGGATCGGGTTAAAAATTCACCTGGTTATCTACCAGAAGGAGTGACAGTAGAAGAAATTTTTAAAGACGATCTAAGCTCAAATACTATTCTCCAAAATTTTGGCGCCTTTGTTAGATTGCAAAGTAAATCAAACGCAATCGTTTCGGGTAACTGACTACAATTCTAATTCTTCAACTCTGTCGCTAGAATGGAGATAAGAAAAGGGGATAGAGTTTCATTAAATATTTTTGCTCGGAAGGGAAGATTACCAGAGATATTTTTAGCTAAAGAGAATCCCGTTTCCTCCAGGATGGTACGTTCGATATGAGATAGAGTAATCGCACGCAGGCTCCCTTTACCATCAGCTTCATCATCACCCCGAGTAACAATTATACCAATCGCTTTTCCGTCGCTGTTTATAATTGGTCCGCCAGAAGACCCCTCTGCTCCGACCGCACTACCACCAATCGAGATCACATCAGCATAATTAGAGCCGAAGGTATATAGTTCGGAGATTCTAGATTCAGCTTTCCTTGGTATTAGAGGTGTACTGGCTCCATTGGCGATGAAGTCGGTGGCTGGATAGCCAGCTGCCTCTACTGCCTCTCCCTTAATCGAGTGCGATAGTAATTCTGTATCTACTGCTAGCGCTGGGAAGCGGGCCGGTAATGGTTCTCCTGCTAGTGACTCAGAAACATATAGTAAGGCGTAATCACGTTCCCCGGTACCAGTTGGGGCCGCCGCATCTATCACGGCGGCATTTTTTTGGATCCAGGCTGGTGGCAGATAGAGAAGCTCGACCCGGTATTTTGCTACAGCCGGATTACCTTGGCGAATTACACAATCCGCTTCACCGAGGAGGTCGGTCGTCTCTAAAAGTAGGTATTGAGCTACGTGGGCATTGGTCATGATGACCCCATCACTATGCACAAAAAACCCTGTTCCGGTGGTGGTACGAATCGTGTCTTTGGTAACGAAGGTACAGTAAATATTAACTAAAGCTTCTAGTGGGTCTGTGGTATAGATGCTCGGTACCGGTGCGCTGATTATATTAGCTTGTTGGTAGGGCTGACTTTGAAGCAAGATATCGGGAATTATTCCTGAACCAAAGAAAGAAGGTAGGGAAGGTAGGAAAGCGGTTTGTGGAGCTTCCTCAGTCGCTATTTTAGTATTTGCATCAGTCCCCAATAAAGCGAGGATGTTGTCCGCTAATTGATTGGTAAACGAGATATAGACGACCAGTCCAGCCACCAAAAAATCAGTAATATAATGCATACCTAAAGTATAGCAAAAAGAACCTGGAAATTTAACCCAGATGGTGACAGCGCTTATGAACTGGAACTGTGATATACAGCTGTTCAGCAAGTGATACAATAATAGTATTATGACTCCAAAAAAGCAGGCCCTTAAACTTAGACAAGAAGGATACTCTTATTCGTACATAGAAACCAAGACAAAACTTTCCAAAAGCACTTTATCCTATTATCTTAAAGACGTTCCTTATGAACCAAATGAATTTACTCTAAAAACTATTGGTAAAGCCAGGGCTAAGTCAGGCGCTAGTAAAGCTCGTACTAAACTTAAGTCATTAGCTGAGGCAAAGGATAAGGCTTTAAGTGATATAAGCTCACTGTCTAAGAGAGACATATTTATGCTGGGAATTGGTTTGTATATCGGCGAAGGCAGTAAGACACACGCTATTATTAGGGTGGTGAATTCCGATGAGAGAGTAATCAATCTTTTTATCCGGTGGTTATCTAGTTTTGCATACCCTAAGAGCAACCTAGCGATTCGCCTTCATCTATATCCTGATTCAAATATAGCGGAAGCAGAATCATACTGGTCACGGAAAACTGGCTTACCCCTCAGTCAATTCCAAACCGCTTGTATTGATCGACGAAGTCAGAAGGATAGAAAACGTAGTAGTACTCATCTTTATGGAACTGCCCATGTTACCGTCCGCTCCGCTGGTGATAAAAGGTTTGGGGTAGATTTCTCAAGATTGATTGGCGCTTGGATGGAAAAAGTGCTAGAATGGCCGGCATAAACGGTAGAATGCGGGCGTAGTTTAATGGTAAAACGACTGGCTTCCAACCAGTAGGCGGGGGTTCGATTCCTCTCGCCCGCACTGTTCAATAAAATAACCGCCCCAAAAGGGGTGGTTATTTTATCTGGCGTAGGCACATACCACCTCCAATTACTGTTTCAACATATTCTGTATCAGTCTATAAAACAGTTTACCGCGTGATTTGGAAGTCCTTCGATTGAATCTAAACACATATTCATCTAGATAAGAAGAAAGGTTTTCTTGTTGAACTCCTCCTTGGTGAGTACCCAGTAACCATCTTTTTAGAAGTGAAGCTACTCTGTGGACTAGTGGAGTGGTGTCTTCCTCAAGTTCATATGAAGCTTTAGCTATTGGTTTGTGATAAAAATTATGTTTGGTAATTATTGGATAACCCCTGTGTTGATCAGTGCGGATTGTACTACCTGGATTTACTAATGTTTGAATAGTTTTGAGGAGAGTTTCTTCTTTAGCATTTGGTATTATCGAGAGACGGATTCTACCAATACCTTTTT
>JAYTMA010000117.1:0-1466 GCA_043728975.1 bacterium | reverse complement strand
TTGCCTAAAGAGGTCTTTGCTTGGAATAAGGAGTCAATCCTTAGCTTTGTCGCCGGATGGGCTGATTCAGACGGTTCAAATGCTTCTAAAGGGATTCGTATCTACGGAGAAGAAAGTAAAATTCGGGATGGGCAGTTATTGTTAACAAAAGTTGGAATCAGTAGTTCTATAAATTTGTGTGCAAAGGCTGGTGAAGTTACTAATCTTGGTATGCGGAAAAGTGACCTATATTACTTGCAAATCACAAGGACTATTGAAATACCATGTCAACGCCTTAATTGTAATAACACCGATGATTGCTTGTACAAAGGTAAGAATCAAGTTATCACAAGAATTGAAACCCTTGGCGGTACGCACAGCTCGTTCTGCCTTAACGAGCCGAAGCTACATCAGTGTGTTTTTAATAATGTCCTGACTAAACAATGTAATCTTACAGAGCAAAACGGTGGTAAGATTGTAGACAAAGAAACATTCCTACGCTCTTGTCAAGCTGCTGCTATTCTTGGTACTCTTCAAGCGGGCTATACAGATTTTAAATATTTGTCACCAGCTACAAAAGAGATTACAGAACGAGAGGCATTAATTGGCGTAAGCATCACTGGTTGGATGAACAATCCCGATGTGCTTTTTAATGAAGAAAATCTGAGATTAGGTGCTGATGTAGTTCGTCAAGTTAACAAGGAAGTTGCTTATTTATTAGGTATTAACCAAGCCGCTAGAACCACTTGTGCAAAGCCCTCGGGTAACGCCTCTGTGCTTCTGGGAACAGCTTCTGGTATTCACGGTGAACACGCTTCACGATATTTCCGTAACGTACAGATGAACGCAGAAGATGAAGTCACTAAATTGATTCAAGAACGTAATTCAGAGATGGTTGAGAAATCAGTATGGAGTGCAAGCGGTACTGATTTTGTTGTGAGTTTCCCTGTTATATCTAAAGAAGGCTCTGTATACCGAGAGCAGTTGCTAGGTGTTAAGCAACTAGAGTACGTTAAACGAGCACAACAGATTTGGGTTGAAGCTGGTACTAATGTTGACTTATGCGTAGATAAAAACCTCAGACATAATATCAGTAATACCATCAGTGTAGATGATTGGGATGAAGTGTCTGATTACCTTTATAAGAACAAGGAATGGTTTGCTGGTGTGTCCCTGCTGAGTTCAAGTGGTGACAAAGACTACGCTCAAGCACCTTTCACAGAAGTACTCACAGCAGAGCAAATTCTTGCTACATATAAGACCGCTAGTATGTTTGCTTCAGGTTTGATTGTTGATGGTTTACACGCCTTTGAGAATAACCTATGGTTAGCTTGTGATACAGTCCTAGGAAAAGGCCTTGTCTTGTCGAATGAAAATTCTGAGCACTTGTTGAAACGAGATTGGGTTCGTCGTGTTAAGAAGTATGCTGACAAATACTTTGATGGGGACGTGCAACAAGCTACTTACTGCCTGAAAGATTGTTATAA
>JAYTMA010000116.1:0-2070 GCA_043728975.1 bacterium | reverse complement strand
ACTCTTGCATTTGTTCACGGGTTCGATGAGAAGTTTTTTATATGTTGTAATTTTATCCCCTGTAATCAGCTGTCAGTGGAATGCTTTATTTCGTCACTGCGCGAAGAAATCACGTTGAAGATGACTGAAACACACAAATGTCTGAGATATGGAACTGAAGCCATGCTAGCGAGCTGTTCGCTCTGTTTAAAGACATTACAGTCGAACGGGATTGCCTCTAAGGACTTCCCCTAGGCAGGAACAACATTCACGGGCGTTTTGGAAGCCATGAAGAATGCATCGCAACTAAGTCAGTAAACGAGTTTATCAAGTGCTATTCCTTCCCACAGATGCCAATTGTATTCTTATCCTCGTCCCATGAAAAACTTTCGAGGGTATGGCTATCCGAGGATGTCTATAACGCCCGCGAGCAATTAGGTCACTGAGCGAAGAACTTACGCTTTGAATAGCATTTTCATTCTACGACGTCGTTACGTTTTCAAGTGCCATCTACTCAACAGTGATACCAATCACTGTCGAGCTGGTTATGATGTAGTCAGCATCATCTCTAACCAACAATATTAGTCGATACTTCAGCAGCTTACGGACACTCAATTTAAATTCTTGACGCTAACTTGTTTTCTAGACTTTTTATTTTTGTAAGCGAGTTCCGATTCCACACTATCACTGATTCTTCTTCTTCATGTGATGTGTAAAAAATATTTGGTAATTGAATTTTAAGAAGATCTGTCAGTGTTTATCGCATTCTCATCATCGCAACCATCGTCGAGAACAGGGACAGAAATATTTAGCATTCAACAGGGACAGTGATAGTGTATCCTACATTAAAATACGCGTTTCGTGCAAGTCAAAAGAGACGACAGGCGACGCCAATAATTTTCATGTTTGACGGGCTTCACCTCTTATAGATGCCAGTTACGAAGGACAGTTGGTTCAGATATGAAGGACAGTTACTTTAGAAAATGGTTGCGCGAGTGGAACTGTCGTTGATGCCAAGGAGGGCGTACGGCTGTCAGTGGGAGTAAGATAACTAATTGGCCTCTTATCAGAAAGACGCCGTGGTAATAAGGACGGAGCAGCAACTGCAACGTCCAAGTACGTAACCCAACTGGCGATGCTCTGCTGAGCTTCATCAGAAAAGGCCTCTGTATGATCCAGCGATGGTCGATGGTTTCTGTTAAAATAGCAATATACCGTTGGCATTAACATAGTATTGGAGATCTGCCGACACATGTCAGTAAATACTGTAGTGGACTAAACATGGCTCCAGAAGTGTAACTACCATAGATCAGTAACACTGATGCAAACCATTTGACAAAGCTAGATCACGCTACTTATACAAACCTGTAAAGACTAATTCGAAGGGATTCCCTTGCTTAAGGCAAAGCTCAGAGAATGTAATTGGTACTTGATGAAATTGGTGTACGCATTTTGTTTGGGATATTTATCGAAGCATCTTAAGTCACAGGCTTCCAACAGTAAAATTTCAGCGTCAAAAGACGCTACTTAATTCAAGTCAGGTATGCCATCTAGCGCAAGAAATTTCGAGTCGTTAGGAAACTTATTGCCCGCGCCTGACAAAGGTGAAAAAGCTGCCTCCTCAACTGGTGTAATTCTGTTACGAAAAATGGGTTGAAAAGTTGACGATATGAGTCGTCGATTGGAGCGACGACGAAGGAGTACGTAAATTTGAGTATGATATGAATGAAAATCAGTTACTATTTGGTAGGAAACGATAGGAGTAGTGTGTAGGATTTGAAACCTAAAAAGTTGAACAAAAAGTGAAATTTTAGGTCTTGACGTCTCGATCGACAACTCTAGTATGAGATCAGCTTGAGAAATGGTTGTTCTTGCCAATGGCAACATTAGTGTTAGGCATATGTGGTAGGTTTTTCAGCTCCCAGATATGAGCGATAGGCTTCATATGGTTGCAAAAAAGATTACCTCTTGGAAGGAAAAACCGAATTCTTCGGCACTCGATGACTACAGATCGACAGAGGCTGCAGTAAAATGGACTGCGGTGAAGTGTAATCAACAACACCTACTAGTTAAATTGTCAAAGGTTATGTT
>JAYTMA010000115.1:0-3366 GCA_043728975.1 bacterium | reverse complement strand
GTGACGTATCCCGTCGACAAAATAAAAGAAGGGATTAAGCTTAGTAATAGTTTGTACCACCTCCGGCAACATCGTGATGGAATAAAATATTCCCCCGAGATAGGTGAAGGGAGTAATAATAAAAGTGTTTAAAACCGATAGCTGTTCAAAACTTTGTGCCCAGAGCCCAACCAACATCCCCAAGATTGAGAAAATAGCCGATACACCAAGAATGTAAACTACAAACAATAGTGGACTTGAGAGAGTCACTGCCCCGAAAAACACTCCGACAAGCAAAATTAAACTAGCCACAATCAAGGAGCGCATCATCGAACCTAACATATAGCCAAAAATGATCTCAAGATAAGAAACCGGTGCCACTAAAAGCTCTTCGATACTTTTAGTAAAACGTGCGAAATAAAGTGAACTTGAGCTGCTACCAAACGAGGCATTAATCACTGACAGCATCAAGATGCCGGGAAAAACAAAAGTAATGTATGGCACACCGACTATCGTATCGATACTTTTACCGACCACCACACCAAAGATGAAGATGTAGAGCGAGGCAGAAATAACCGGTGCGACCAAGGTCTGGACCACCACCCGAAAAGTGCGCATCACTTCCCGGCGAATCATCGTGTAGATGGCGACCCAATTGATATTTTCCATATTTATAAAGTATTACCTGAGGTTAACCGTAAATATTTTTCTTCGACCGAACCTTCCTTGGTGAAGTCGGCGATTGATTCCCTGATCAATAATTTACCTTGATTAATAATCGCCACCTCACTACACAATTGTTCAATCTCTTCCAAGTAGTGAGAAGTTAAAATGATGGTAGTACCGGATTGATTAAGCTCCCTAAAATAGCGCCACAAGCTGTGTCGCTGTTCGACATCTACCCCGGCGGTTGGTTCATCCAAGATAAGTAGAGGTGGTTTGTGCATTAGTGCGCGTGCTAAAGTGACTCGACGCTTTAGTCCACCGGAAAGTTCTTTAAATTGTTTATGCGCATGCTCAGTCAATTCAAACTGCGTAATCAATTCTTCGGCACGCTCTTTGCGCACAGCGGTAGAAAGTCCATAGTAGCCACCAACAAAATCCAAAAGCTGCAGTGGTGTCGCAAAAATATCGACGTTAAATTCCTGTGGTGAGAGGCCAATCTGCCGGCGCGCCGCTTGGTACTCCTCCACAACATCGCGTCCCCCAACCAAAATTCTTCCCGTGCTAATACGCGCAATCCCAGTGACACAGTGGATGAGAGTTGATTTACCCGCCCCATTTGGTCCAAGTAGTCCAAAAAAGCCTCCTTTAGCAATACTTAAATTAAAATTTTCTAATACTGTCTTACTGCCATACCGCTTAGTCAGGTTCTCCACCACCAAAATATCCTCGGCTTTAGTTTCAGACATTAATACATTATACCCGGCCAAGTACTAATCGTCATCTCGTCTCAGTTTCATTAATGAGCCCTTCGGTGATTTCCTGCGCAAGGCCGTATCCGTCACCGTGCTTTAGCATACCCAAATATGACTGTACAGTGGGAGAACCTATAGCGCAGTCATTTGTATTTCTTAACATTCTTTGCTTTGTCACAGTTCGCAGTACAAGGTGTTGGGGAAAATGCACCCAACCCAGGAAATCTACTCCTGACGCCACCGTACTAATTGATACTTTCTTAGGGTGAAGTTGTAGCGCCAATTTCTCGCCGAGAAATTGGCGTATCTGACCCAGAACTACTTCTAAATAATTTTTATCTCTAGACAGAACTACGAAGTCATCCGCATACCGAATATAAAACTTAACTTTGAGAGTATGTTTAATAAACTGATCAAACTCGTTCATATAAACATTTACTAGCAGTTGACTGGTTAGGTTACCAAGTGGTAATCCTTTACCTGGCTCCGTACTGAAGCTTTTAATTACCTGACCAATAAGCCAAAGAACGTTTTTATCAGCGATCTGCTTTCTCAAGATTTTGAGTAGGATTTCCTGGTCAATACTGGCAAAGAATTTTCTGATGTCACACTTAAGCACCCAGCCAGTCTTGGTGCGATTGACCGAAACTTTACGTGCCATAGTAGTGTAGGCTTGTAGAGCTTTGTGCGTACCTTTATTTTCCCGACACGAATAAGAATGAACGATAAACTTGCGGTCAAAGAATGGGTACATTTGCAGATAAATTGCATGATGGAGCAACCTATCTCTTACGCTGGCTTTGTGGATATTTCTTGGTTTTGGATCAGAAATGTTAAACGCTTCGTACGGACCATGAACATATGTTTGATTTTTTAGATCCGTCTGAAGGATCAGTATATTATCCATCAGCTGTACTTGAAACAGCTCCACATCATGCCTCTTTCGCTTTCCGCGCAAAAACTCCAACCAGGCACCTAAGAGATTAACTACTGAAATGATATGATTATAAGTAATGTCGTCACTCAAATTTAAAAGCACAACAAAGTCTACCCCCCCCCGCAACAATACAACAACCTAAACTCATACCAGTAATACTGCGACTAAAAGATACCTACCGTCTCTGGCAAGAATACCTAACTCACTTTCCCAAACAGAACCGTTATACCCTCGGTAACAAAATTGATGATGTTTTTCTCTTAGCTATTGAGTATAGCTTCTTAGCTAGCTATGCTAGTAAAGACACAAAAAAAATTCATCTCGAACGTTGTATCTCGCGGTTAGACCTACTCAAACTACTTTTGCAAATAGCTTGGGAAATTAGAGCCCTTGATAACAATAAGTACATTACTTTGAGCGAACAACTGCAAGAAACTGGAAGAATGCTGGGTGGTTGGAAGAAGGGGTTAGAGAGTAGGTAAAAGTAATAACTGACAGCTCACCGCCAGCCTATTCGCAATATGCCATGGCGGGCATTTGCTCATTTAAAAACTCCCCACCTGAGTAGGGAGAAACTATGTGTTGCTGACCACCAACCGATGCCGGTTGTCGGCGTTCCAAACGTTGTCGTTCGCAAAGTGGTTCACGTTAGCCTTGAGCTTACCCCCGTTCACGTTGACGTTGGCGACAAACAGAAACGAAATGTGAAATATGCCATCTATACCACCAGTGCTTGATAGCAGACTAACAAGCACCTGAATTTTATGCGAGACCTAAAAGTCCACCAGCACACTTCACCAACAAACAAATTTTTTAAAAGAAATAATGCCACTATACTTTTGGTAATCGTAACCACCAAAACTCTAAGCTACATTTTTCTACTAGCAAACTTCCAAAGCCGTAACCGTGAAATATTATTTGTAGCGTATCTATTATACAAAAAGCTCCTCGGTTGCACTAAGCGACCGAGGAGCAAAGGGTCCAAGAACTAAACGACTAAGGTTCAGACAGTCTGTTGCCTGACCACCAACC